>NZ_DASQMZ010000145.1:0-88429 GCF_035645235.1 Paenibacillus sp. | reverse complement strand
GACGACGGCGACGACGCCGCCCAACAGCACCGTATTCCATAACAACAGTTTCCGGCGGCGGCTCGCCCGCCGGCGCTTCATCTCATCCGTTCTCGATCGACTCATCTTCCGACTCCTTATTCCGCGGTTCACGATTCCGATATTATAACATAAAAAGGGAGCGTCCGGACGGACGCTCCCTTGCCCGCAAGCGACGACTTTCGCCCGCGTCTATTGATTCATATAGTGGCCGTTCATATGCGGCGTCTGCAGCGCCTGGTTGCCCGCGCCCGCTCCGTTCGCGCCGGACGCGTACATGCCGGCTTGCGCGCCTTGCCCTTGCATCCGCTGGCCCTGCGACGGCGCGCCCGCCTGCATGCCCTGCATGCCTTGCATCGCGCCTTGCATGCCCTGCATGCCTTGCATTTGCGCCGCGCTCATGCCTTCTTCCGCCATGAGGCTTTGATTGTTCATCGGCAAGAACGAATGGAGCATCGTCTTCGCCGTATGATCGTGAATCGTCGGCACCTGATACGTGCCTTGCTGGTTCATCAGCAGGAAAATTTCGTACGCTTGGTTGTAGCACGTAATCGCGCCGTTCAAGAACATCGTCCGAAGGGACGGGTCCGTCACCTCGAGGCCGCGCTGGATGTGGAACGTCGCGGACGCCTTGTGCACCGTCAGCAGCGCGATGGAGATCATATTGTCATCGAAGCGGCCCGTGCGCTGCGGCGCCATCGGCTGCGGGTTGCGCAGGCCGTACTTCACCCGCTCGAGGCTCGAATTCGGCTGCGGGTACGGCGGCTGCATGCCTTGGCGGGCGCTGTAGTCATGCGTGTAAGCGACCATCTGGTCGTAGGCGGCGATCGCCGCGTCCATCTGACGGCGAATCGTCGAGCGAAGCTGCTCGTCTTGAGCTTCTTGCTCGTATAAGGCCATATGGTTGATCATGTTCAGCTTCTCGCTCAAAATTTCCGAGACTTCCATTACTTCGTGGGCTCCGAATTTCACGGGGGTCAGCTCCTTCATCTTCTCAACGTAATGGCGCGAATGCGCGCCTCCTTCTACGCTTCCCCTCGATTGGCAAATTTATGCACAGCCGATTTCGTGTATAATGAGAAGGCTTGATTTCGACGCGGAGGAATCCCCCCATTGGAACGTTGGAAAATGAATCTCGCCGTCCTCTGGTTCGGCCAATTTCTCGTCATGTCCGGCATGACGATGATCATCCCGTTCATTTCGCTGTACGTACAGGAGGAGCTCGGCGTAACGGATCCGAATCAGGTCGCGTGGTGGGCGAACGCCATCTTCGCGGCCAACTTCGTGACGTCGTTCTTCGCTCAGCCGCTCTGGGGCGGGCTCGCAGACCGGTACGGCCGGAAGATCATGCTGCTGCGCTCCGGCTTCGGCATGGCGATCGTCATGACGCTCATGGGGTTCGCGACGAGCGTCTGGCAGTTGCTCCTGCTTCGCGTGCTGAACGGGCTCATCGCGGGCTTCGTGCCGGCCGCCACGGCGCTCATGTCCGCTTCGGCCCCGAAGGAGCGCATGGGCTTCGCCATGGGCACGATGCAATCCGGCGCCGTCGCCGGCACGATTCTCGGCCCGCTCATCGGCGGCGTGCTCGCCGAATGGGTCGGCTACCGGCCGATCTTCTACATTACCGGCGCGCTGCTGTTCGTTGCAAGCCTGCTCGCGTGGGCCGTCGTGAAGGAGTCGTTCGTCCCCGCGTCGTCGCGCAGCGGGGCGAACGAGTCGCTCGCCTCCGGCTTCCGCCGGCTCGTGAAGGCGCCGCAAATCCCGGCGCTGTTCGCGGTCACGGTCGGCATTCAGATCTCGCTGCTGAGCTCGCTGCTTCTCATTCCGCTGTTCGTGCAGGAGCTGCACGGCCCGGAGATGCTGGCGTTCTACGCCGGATTCGTCGGCTCGGTCACCGGCCTCGCGAACATGGCGGCGTCCCCGATCCTCGGGAGGGTCGCCGACCGCATCGGGTACGAGAAGGTGCTCACCGTATGCCTCGTCGGCGCCGCCCTTTCGTTCATCCCCCAGGCGCTCGTCGACAACGTCTGGCAGCTGGTCGCGAGCCGTTTCCTGCTCGGCGCGTTCATGGGCGGAATGCTGCCGTCGGTCAACGCGCTGCTGCGCGCGTACACGCCGGACGGCATGGAGAGCCGCGCCTACGGCTTCAACAGCAGCTTCCTCAGCCTCGGCAACATCCTCGGCCCGATGACGGGCGGCGCGCTCGCGGGCTGGGTCGGCATCCGCGGCATCTTTGTCTTCGCCTGCGGCATGCTGCTGCTCAACGCCGCGTGGGTATGGGCGACGCTGCGCAAGCCGCGGCGCGGCGCGGCGTCCTCGAAATAACCGGGAGCCGTCACACGATGCGGGCGATCGCGAGGCCGTCGTACGCCGGCAGCACGACCCCTTGCAGGCGCGGATCGGCCGCGATCCGTTCGTTAAAGACGCGCATCGCGCGCACCGACGGCGACGTCGAATCCTCCTCGACGATGCGGCCCTTCAGCAGCGTGTTGTCCCCGACGACGAGCGCGCCGGGGCGGCCGAGCCGCAGCGCCCAATCGAGGTAGTTCGGGTAGTTGCCCTTATCCGCGTCGATGAAGAAGAAATCGAACGTGCGCCCTTCCGCCTCGAGCGCCGCCAAGCTGTCGAGCGCCTCGCCGACGCGATACTCGACGCGGCCCGCGAAGCCCGCCGCCTCCACGTTGAACTGCGCGAGCTCCGCGTAATCCGCTTTCAGCTCGAGCGACGTCAGCGTCCCCCCGGGACGCAGGCCGCGGGCGATACAGATGCCGCTGTAGCCGCCGAGCGCGCCGATCTCGAGCGCCGCCTCGGCGCCGCTCGCCGCGGCCAGCAGCGTCAGCAGCCGCCCGTACCCCGGCTTCACCGAAATGTCCGGCATGCCCCTCTCCCGAATCGACGCGAGCGTCCGCTCCAGCGCGGCGTCCGCCTTCCCTTCGTATAACGCCTCTACGTACCGTTCCACATCGTCGTTTCTCATGCGCCGCACGCTCCTTCGTCCATCCATTGTATCGCTTGCACCAGTATACCCGAATGGCAGGCCGTTGCATAAAATATCCCAGAGAGCGAAAACGAAAGGGGAGCCGATGCCGATGACCGTGCTCGGAATTATGACGCATGCCGCCGGAACGCCGGCGCGATACGACATGTATGCACAAGAAGCGCTTCGCCTCGGCTTCGACGGCGTGCTGCTCTTCGCGCCGATGGACGTCGACCTGCGGCGGCGCCGCGTCGACGCGTGGGCGTACGAGCGAGGGGGCTGGCGCCGCCGCGTCCGCCCGCTGCCCGATCTCGCGCACGATATGGGCTTCTACGCCGGCGCGGCGACGATTCGCGCGGCGAGGCGCGTCAAGGCGCCCGAAGCCGCGGGCGGCATTCCCTTCGTCGGGTACGCCCTCGGGCACAAATGGACCATTCATCAGCGGCTTCTGCGGACGCCTTACGCGGCGTACCTCCCGGAGACCGCATCCATGCGGTCGGGCGAAACGGCGGTGCGGATGGCCGATCGGTACGGCGCCGCGATGGTAAAGCCCCGCGACGGCAAGCAAGGCAAGGGGATCGTGAAAATCAGCCGCGAAGGGCCGGGGAAATACCGGTGGCAGGAGCAAGGCGGCGCCTCGTCGCGATTGACGCGCAAGGAAGCCGCCGCCCGGCTGGACCGGCGGTTCCGTCCCGATGCCGCGATCGTGCAGCGTTGGATGGACATTCGCTGTCCGAAGGGCGGCGTGTTCGACATTCGGGCGCTCGCGCAGAAGGCGGAGGGCGACGCCTGGCGCACGACGGCGGCGGCGGTGCGCCAGAGCGGGATCGGGCGCATCGCGTCCAACGTCACGTCCGGCGGGGCGGTATGGGCGGTGGATGCGTTCCTCGCCGATATGTACGGCGAAGCCGAGGCGGCGCGGATCGCGGGGGAGGCAGGGCGCATCGCCGCGGAGCTGCCGGGCGAGCTGGAGCGGTCGTACGGCAAGCGCTTCGTCGAGCTCGGCATCGATCTGGCGGTCGAGCGGGGCGGCGCCGTACGGATCATCGAGGTTAATATTAAGCCCGGAAAAAAAATCGTCCGCGCGCTCTCCGGGGAGAGAGCTTACGCGGACGCGCTGCTGCAGCCGATTCGCTATGCCAAGTGGCTTAGTGATCGCCGTGATTCCCTTTGGACGGATTCGTGATGACGAAGCCTTCCTCCGGCGTATACAGGTAGTCGATCGTCACGCCGTCGAGGAAGGCGTCGCCCTCTTTCATAATGACGTCGATGCCCTTGTCCGTCTCGACGACGACGTCGCCCTCGCCCGGCGTGTCCAATCCGAGCCCGTAGTGGGCATGGTCGCCGTGCGCGTGCGTCACGTAGACGCGAAGCTTTAATTCTTTGTTTTCTTCGCCTTCCATTTCCTTGAGCAGCACCTTCGCGGCGTTGCGGGTGATTTTGCACTTCATGAATCGTCTACTCCTTCGACTTGTGCGGAAATTTGCTCTCGATTCGATGCAAAAACCAATTCGACAACAACAGCGTCACGGCGAGATCGTCCACCGGCACGTACGGAAGTACGTCCGGCAGCACCCAATAGAGCGCCGCCGGAACAAGCAGAAGCGCCTTCTCGCGAAGCGGGATGTCTGGCGCACGAAGATACGTGAACGTCCGGGATACAAGCCTCACCCATGTCGACAGCTTGAGCCACTTCTTCATCGGGATCCACTGCTCCTTCGCTTGCCGCGAATCGAAACCATGCCTCTAGTGTATCAGTTGCCCCGCCTCGATGCCAACAGCGCCTCCAGCGCGATCGCCGCCGTCTCCTCGTACATGCCGGGGAGCTGCTCGAGCGGCAGCGGGTTCGTTCCGAAGCCCGCCTCGATCGTGAATCCCGGCCGGCCCCAGCGGTGAATGAACCAATCTTTATACCCCGCGTCGCTCCCCGTCAGCTTGATCGCCGCGTATCCGCTCGCCCGCGCCATGCGCGCCGCGATTCGCTCCGCCTCCGGCGGCTCCGCGTCTCGGTAATTCCAATAAATTTCCCGCCCCTGCGTATGGAGCGCCACGACGACGTCGAAGCCGCGCTCCTCCGTAAAGCGGGCGATCGCTTGCGCTTCGGGCTCCGTGAGCGGCGCCTCCCCCGTATAATCCCGGGGCCCCGGCCCCTCGACCGCCCGCCGGTCGCGCTCGACCTCCCAGTACGCCGGAAATTGGTCGTTCAGATCGACGCCGCGGATATTGGCTTTCCAGCCCGCGAAATCTTCGCTTCCCCCGTTCCAGGCAAGCACGTCGTCCCGATGCGGTCCCGCCGCCGCCGCGCCGTTCACCACCAGGTCGACCCCGTCGGGATTGACCATCGGCGCCACCCACAGCGACGTACGCTCGAACAGCGACGCCGCGTCGACGCCTCGCAGCGCGCCTCCGCTTCGCAGCGCCTCAAGCGCCTCTTCGGCGAAGCGAAGCGCGAGAGGGCTCGTAATCCATTCGTTCGCGTGGAACGCGGCGTTCAGGAACGCTTGCCCCGGCCCGCGCCCGACCCGAATCGCATAAATCGGCTTGCCCAAGACGCTTCGCCCGATCGTCGCGACTTCCGCGTCCGGATACGCCGCCCGAAGCCGGTCGAGGCAGCGCTCCAGGGCGCCGAAGCCGAACGTCTCGTCGAAAGGCACGATGCCGCTTCTCGTTGTCATCCCGAAGATGACCCTCCTCCCGCTTAGATGAATTTGGGAACCTGCCACATGACTGGCGTCACTTGAATTTGTTCTCCCAGCCATTCCTGCGCGATCCATTGGAACGTCGCCGGGTCTCCGCTGCAAAAAAATCGATGCACCGGCAGCTCCCTCGCCGAAGCCAGTTGCCCGCTATGGTACAGCACCGTACTGATATCCCGGGCGGTCTGGTCCGCCGACGAAATGAGCGCCACGCCCTTGCCCATGCACGCTTGAATGCGGTCCGCGAGGAACGGGTAATGCGTACATCCGAGAATGAGCGTATCGATCGTCTCCCGACGCAGCGGGCGGAGCGCGTCGCAGACGACGTCGACCGCCTCCTCCGAGCGAAACAACCCCCTCTCTACGAGAGGGACGAACGCGGGGCAAGCCAGGCTGACGACCCTCACGTAAGGCGCGATGCGCCGCAGCGCCGTCTCGTACGCGCCGCTGCGGATCGTCCCTTCCGTGCCGATGACGCCGATTTGGCCGTTCTTCGTCTGTTTAATGGCCGCGCGCGCCCCAGGCGCGATGACGCCGAGCACGGGCACCGACACCCGGGCGCGGATCCGTTCGATCGCGACGGCGGTCGCGGTGTTGCAGGCGATGACGATCATCTTCGGGTCGAACTGCAGCAGGTAATCGACGATCTGCTCGGTAAACCGAACGACCTCTTCCTTGGACCTAGGGCCGTACGGCGCGCGGGCGGTATCCCCGAAATACAACACCCTCTCTTGCGGAAGCTGCCGCATCACTTCTTTGGCGACCGTAAGTCCGCCGACGCCGGAATCCAAAATCGCGATGGCCTGTTGAATCGTCACTGTTGAACCGCTTCCCTCTGTTATATGATAGGTCCCTCCGATGCTATTCAGCATATGTGAGCGGCGCCGTATCGGTCACAACGGGCTGGTACGGAAGAATAGGAAAGAATTGTGTCGAAAAATAGGGAAAACAGGACAAGTTTACTATTACGCAGGACGTAGAATTATTGGTACAATGAAAAAAGTATACAGAGGTTCCTCACTCGCTCGGAGATGATATCGTGGTACAGAAACTGCCGGTGACCCGTGACGTGAAGCGAGGCGACGTCTTCACGATCGACTCGACGGACGTCGTTAAAATCGACCTCATTAAAGATAAACTCTATCTCGTACATACGAAGTCGGATCAATTCTATTTGAACCTGAGCTTCGACGCGATCGAGGAATGGTTGTACGAAGACGGCTTCCGCATGCTCGACACCCATAACATCGTCAACGTCAATCAGATCGTATCCTATGATTCGGATCGTGGTCGCATCGCGCTCAGCGCCGCCGAAGGCGACGGCGCCGCGCAGAAATCGGCCACGGCCGCCCGTATTCATAAGCAGCACGTCATGAATATTATGAAGATGCTTGAAGCGCGCAGCCGGACGGACGATAACGGCGAGCCGCTCGCGGACCTGCTCACCGAGCTGACGTCGACGAACGACAATCCGTTGTTCGTCCGCTCTTACACCGCCATGCAGCTCTCGGAGGAGCGCCGGCGCGCGAACGCGAAGATCAACCATCTCGCGTTCCACGACGCTTTGACGAACCTGCCCAACCGGATGCTGTTCCAGGACCGGGTGAAAGCCTGCTTCGAGGAAGCGGTCCAGCACCAAAGAAAGCCCGCCATCCTCTTTTTCGATCTCGATCGGTTCAAGGTCATTAACGACACGCTCGGCCACCATGTCGGGGACAGCATGCTGCAGTTGCTCGCCAAGCGGCTGCAGAGCATTACGCGGCCGGAGGACACGCTTGCCCGATTTTCCGGCGACGAGTTTATTTGGCTCATCCCGCACGTGAACGATCGCTCGGAGGCGGCGGATTACGCCCGCGAGGTCGCGAAGGTCGTCAGCAAGCCGTACGATCACGAAGGACAGGAGCTGTTCGTTACGGCAAGCATCGGGGTCAGCTTTTATCCCGAAGACGGCATGGATCCGGATACGCTGATCAAGCATGCGGACACGGCGATGTACCGCGCGAAAGAGAAGGGCGGCGATTCGTTCGAGTTTTATCACCCGGACATGAACTTCCGCTCGCTCGAACGGCTCCACCTCGAGACGCATTTGCGCAAGGCGCTCAGCCGGGACCAAATCCGCGTGTTTTATCAGCCGCTCGTCAACTTGGAGGACGGGAACATCTTCGGCATGGAGGCGCTGGTCCGGTGGGAGCATCCCGAGCTCGGGCTCGTGTCCCCCGGGGAATTCATCCCGCTCGCGGAGGAGACCGGCGTCATCGTGCCGATCGGCAACTGGGTGCTTCGCACCGCTTGCATGCAAAACAAACGCTGGTACGACATGGGCCATCGGCTGTGCGTCTCCGTCAACATCTCGATGCAGCAGTTTCAGCATCCCGACTTCGTCGCTACGATTCAGGAGACGCTCGCGGAGACCGGACTCGAACCGGCGTGGCTCGCGTTGGAAATTACCGAGAGCGTCGCGATGAAGAACGTCAACTTCGTGATGGAGACGATCGAAGAGCTCAAGCGCATCGGGGTGCATATCTCGATCGACGACTTCGGCACGGGGTACTCGTCGCTCAGCTACTTGAAGCGATTCCGCGTCCATACGCTCAAGATCGATCGCAGCTTCATTCGAGACGTCACGACCGACGAGGACAACGCGGCGATCGTGACCGCGCTGATCGCCATGAGCCAGCAGATGAAGATGCGGTCCTTGGCCGAGGGCGTAGAAACCGTGGAACAGCTGAATTTCCTCCGGGAGCGCGGCTGCAATGAGGTGCAGGGCTATATTTTTAGCAAGCCCTTGCCCGCGGAGCAGTTCCAAGCGATGCTCGAGAAGACGTCGGTGCCGAACGGACAGCCGTAGGAACCCGCCGACAACGGAACGAACGCCATTCGGGAACCCTCTTCTTTCTCCGCCAAGCAAGGCATGCTCCGATCGGGGCGCCGGCGGAGGAAGGGGAGTTTTTTTGTTTACAAAATTTTCCTATATGACGGAAGGCGTGCCCGCGCAACTTTCCATGCTGCTCTTCGTCAGTAGACAATAGGAAGTCGATAGGACCAGCATAGGACTACTGTTAGGAATCCGGATAGGAACGGAAAGGAATGGACTTGCCCGTGGCACCCACACCGCTCACTTGGCTTCCCCGCCGGCGATGGACGCTCGCCGCCGTCGCGCTGGCCGCAGCGGCGTTGACCGCCGCCATATGGCTGTGGGGCACGCCCTCCGGCGCTCGGCTGCGGTATTTGGCGGCGGACACGATCATTACGACGCAGCACCGCGAATGGGCGAAGGCGGTCATCGGGGAGCGGGCGCTGCGGGAGCGGATAGCCGCGTACGAGCGGCGGTTCGACGACATGGGGCGGGAGACGCTGCAGCCGGTTCGACCGCCGCTCGCCGCGATCGCCGCCCCCGCGCCGGAGACCGCTCCGCTCTTCCGCGTCGAAGACATCGCGGGCGAGGGGTGGTCCGGAAAGCTGCTCGTCGTCTCCGACCCGCGCACCATCCGCATCGGAGTCCCGGGCGTCGCCGGCCGCGGGGAGAAGGTGAGCCGCATGATGCTTCGGCTCGGCGCCGAGGCCGGCGTCAACGGCGGCGGCTTCGCCGATCCGAATTGGACCGGCAACGGCTTCAAGCCGACGGGACTCGTCCTGTCGGGCGGGAAGGTGTTTTACAGCGACGCCGCCCCCGAGGAGGAAATCGACGTCGTCGGGTTCACGGAGCAAGGGTCCATAATCGCCGGCAAATATACGCTGAAGGACATTCTCCGCATGGGCGTGAAGGAAGCCGTCTCGTTCCGGCCGAGGCTCATCGTGAACGGCAAAGGTCTCGTCAAGAGCGACGACGACGGCTGGGGCTTCGCGCCGAGAACGGCGGTGGCGCAGACGGCGGACGGCACCGTCTTGTTCGCCGTCATCGACGGACGGCAGACGCACAGCGTAGGCGCCACGCTGTACGACGTCCAGCAGCTGTTTCTCGATCGCGGCGCCGTCGTGGCGGCGAATTTGGACGGCGGCGCCTCGACGGTGCTTGTCACCCGGGATGCCGAGACCGGCTTTCGCATCGAAAACAAGCCGGCCACGACGGAAGGGGAGCGCTACTTGCCGACGGCCTTCCTCGTCTTCCGCCAGCCGGCGCTCGCTCGGATCGGCAACGTGTGGGAAGGGCTGGACATGGACAAGTTCGACCCCGCGAAGTGGTAACTCTCGGAAAAAAAAGGCCTGCCCTCTTACGTTGCAGCAAGAGGGTAGGCCTTCTTCAGGTAAGCTTCGATTTTCCGTTCGGCTTCCATCGTCGTCGCGGCCCGGATGACGGTACGCTCGGCGTCGTATTCCGAAATCGTGTGCTCGTACCGCGGGTCGTAGTAATGCGCCAGCAATCCGACGACGGCGCTGCGGAAGTCGTCCCGCGCCAGCGCGTCGCGAATGTCCTTCGCCGCGGGCGTGTGAATTTTCCGCTCGATGCGTTCGAACGCTTCCACGCATTGCGCCTTAAACCGCTCCGGCTCGTAATCGGCGACGATGTTCGTGACGCGCGCTTCGACCGGCAGCTCTAGAAATAACTGCGGCGCCCGCTCCTTCGCCGCGACGAGAAACTCCGGCAGCACCGCCTTGCCGACCCGGCGGCTCTCCGCCTCCATCAGCACGTAAGGCGCGTTCCGCAGCCGGATGAGCTCGTGCACGAGCAGCGCCTCGAACGTGCGCTGATTGCGCGGCTCCAAACCGACGCCCCCGAAGATCGAGCCGCGGTGCGCGGCCAGCCCCTCGAGGTCGAGCACGGGATAGCCCTTCGCATGGAGCGACCGCAAGATGTTCGTCTTTCCCGTGCCGGTATAGCCGTTCAGCACGACGACCGGCGTCTTCAGCTCGTAGTTCTCCAGCGTCTCGACGACCCAGCTGCGATACGCCCGGATGCCGCCTTGAATGCGGTATACGCGCCCGGCCAAGATCGACAGCAGCGTGGCCGACGTCTTGCTGCGCATGCCGCCGCGCCAGCAGAAGAACGCCTTGCGGCCCGGCAGCGCCTGCAGCTCGCGAATGAACGCCGGCAGCTTCGCCGCGACGATCTCCAGCCCCTTCTCCTTCGCCGCTTCGACGCTCACTTGCTTGTAAATCGTGCCGATCGCCGCGCGCTCCTCGTTATCGAACAACGGCACGTTCACGCTGCCGGGCACGGTGCCCTCGGCGAATTCTCCGGGAGACCGGACGTCGACCGGGACGATATCGCCTTTGCCCAGCAGCTCTACGAATCGTTCTACGCTAATATCTTCTACCAAGTCGGCCTACGCTTCCTCTCCGCCCCGGACGACGATGCGTCCGGGATGCTCGCGCGTCGCCGCGCCGATCAGCGCCGCTTCGACCCCCGCGTCGAGAAGCG
The DNA here is from genome assembly GCF_035645235.1 of Paenibacillus sp. Classification (GTDB taxonomy): domain Bacteria; phylum Bacillota; class Bacilli; order Paenibacillales; family YIM-B00363; genus Paenibacillus_AE. The sequence continues at coordinate 77,379 of NZ_DASQMZ010000145.1, read as the reverse complement.
CCGCATGAAGCGCCTCCGCCCGTTCGCCGTCGACGGCGATGAGCAGGCCGCCGGACGTAACGGCGTCGCATAAGATGAACCGATCGAGCTCGTCGAGCGACGGCGCGAAATCGATCGACGGCTCGACGTGGCGGTAATTGTTTTTCGTCCCGCCGGGAATAACGCCCTCGGCGGCCAGCTCCTTCGCGCGCGGCAGCACCGGCACCTTCGCGGCATCGATGACGATGCCGACGCCGCTGCCCTTCGCCATCTCGAGCGCGTGACCGAGCAGTCCGAAGCCGGTCACGTCGGTACAGCCGTGCACCGGGTAATCGGCCATCACCTCGGCCGCTCGGCGGTTGAGCGTCGCCATGACCGCGGTCACCCGTTCGATCTCCTCCGGCGACAGCTTGTCCCGCTTGATGGCGGTCGTCAAGATGCCGACGCCGATCGGCTTCGTGAGGAGGAGCCGGTCGCCGGGCTTCGCGCCCGCATTCGCCAGCACGCGGTCCGGATGAATGACCCCCGTGACCGCTAAGCCGAATTTCGGTTCGTTGTCGTCGATCGAGTGGCCGCCGACGAGCGTCGCGCCCGCCTCCCGCACCTTATCCCCGGCGCCGCGAAGAATGTCCGCCAGCACCGAGGGATCGAGCTTCGCGATCGGGAACGCGACGAGGTTGAGCACCGTCTTCGGCGTCCCGCCCATCGCGTACACGTCGCTCAGCGCGTTCGCCGCCGCCACCTGCCCGAACGCGTACGGGTCGTCCACGATCGGCGTAAAGAAATCGACCGTCTGCACGAGGGCGAGGTCGTCCGTCAACTTATACACGCCGGCGTCGTCGTTCGTCTCGGTGCCGACGAGCAAATTCGGATCCCGCTCCGACTTCGGCAAGCTCGCAAGGATGCCGGACAATTCGCCGGGACCGATCTTGCAGCCGCAGCCGCCCTTCGTCGAGAGCGACGTCAGCTTTATCGTTTGTTCTTGTTGCATCCGCTGTTCCTCCCCTATATGACAAAGCATCCGCTCGCCGCTTAGGCGAACGGCTGCAATTCCTTCTCGATGAATGCGCGGACGAGCGGCGGGAACGTCTCCAGCAGCTCCGCCGTCCGCTCGAGATCGTCCCGCGGCGCATCGCGCCGCAGCTCCATATATTCCTGCGTGAGCGGCCGGCGAAGCGCCACCAGCGCCCGCAGCCCGTCCGCGACGTCGTCCGGTAATACGCCTTCCGTCCGGAGGATGTCGACGATATCTTCGTAGCTGCTCGCGTCCCGCATCATAAAGCCGTCGATCAGAAAGCTCCCGACGTCGGTGACCGCCTCGATGGCGAGATGCAGCGCCCGCTCCTGCGCGAAATGCGTCAGCAGCGCGCCGTCCGACGCGTCCGCCGCGGCGCCGTTCCCCGCGCCCGCGCCCGCGGCCAGCGCCCGCAGCGCCCGCGCGACGGTCGGCACGAAGCGCAGCCGCGCGTCGATCTGTTCCCGATTGACGTAATACATGATGCGGCGACCTCCTCGTTTTCCGAAAAATAATATGTTATGAATCCCGCTTCTTGCGCGCCTTCCGCTTCAGCACGCCGACCGTAATAAAGAACGTCAAGACGACGATCAACAAAATAAACATCGCCTCGGATACGTCGCGCCCCATGCCTAACTCCTCCGTTTCGTCTTACCCCGCCGCGTTCCGGACGGCCGACAGCAGCGCCCAACGCCGCTCGGATTTCCGTTTATACTTCGGCAATGCCCGGTAGACGTCTACCGCCTCCCGGTACGACTGCTTCGCGTCCGCTTTCCGGCCGAGGGATTCGTATAGCCGACCGAGCCGGTAATACAGCTCGCACGACGACGAGTTCGCCTCTTTGAACCGATGCAGCGCGGCGACCGCCCGCTCGACGTCCGTCGGCGCCAGCGCCTCCGCCAGCCGCAAGTAAGGCTCCCCGTACCGCACCCGCGGATTCATCGCGAGCGCCTCCGCAAGATCCTTCTCGCCCTGCGCCACGTCGCCCGTCTTGACGCGACAAATGCCGAGATCGCAACGCACCTCGGCCGAATGCTCCATTACGGGCATAATATCCTCCAGCAAGCGCCGCGCTTCCCCCCAACGCTTCTTCTCCATATAGAGGCGGGCCGCCTCCTGTTTCGCCGAGACGTCGAACGGACGCTCGCGGATGTCCTGCAGCGCCCTTGCCAGCCGTCGATTGCGCCGAAGCGGCTTCAGGAAGCTTGGGAAGAAGCCCAGAAAGCTGCGGTCCAGAACGTATAATAGCAGCAAAAGCACGAGGATGGCAACGAACGGATTGCCGAGCAACAGCCAGAGCAACCCGAACAGCAAACCCAGTTTCATCGGTATTCCCCCTACTCGCACTTTGCTGCCATTATATCATATTCGGCTTACCCCAACCACAGATGGGCCGCGTAGCCGAGCAGCGCGCCGACGATATACCAAACCGTGTTCATGGAACCCCTCCTTGGATGCATGTTCCATTCTAGCTTTGCCGAAAGAGGTCGGATTTAGTATGTTTTTGGGAAAAGGAGGCCCCGCCGATGTTCGATTCCCATCGTCCGCCGCCGCCCTCCGTCTGCGCCCTGTGCGGCCGGACGGGCGTCGCGACGACGGTCCATCATCTGACGCCTAAGGAGAAAGGCGGTACGTTCCTGCCCACCGCCGACCTGTGCGCCGCCTGCCATAAGACGATCCATGCCACGTTCACGAACGCCGAGCTGGCGGCGGGGCTTTCGACGCTCGAGGCGCTGCGCGCCGACGAGCGGCTCGCGCCTTACCTGCGTTGGATCCGCAAGCAGCCGCCGAGCGCGGTGCCCCGCGTGAAGAAGACGCGCGCCATGCGCAGCCGGCGGTGAACGCAAACATCCCGAGCGCCGCGGGGTTCTCCGCTGCGTCGGGATGCGCGTTGCTTCCATTCGTCGTACGCTCGCCGTCGGAACGCCGACCGGCCTGTGTCGTTATTTCCTCTCCTTGTTCATCCGTCTGCGAGTCTGAATTTCCAATACGACCGAAATGCCGATTACGATAATGCCGAGGATCCAAAACCAAATCGGGGTCGGGTTCACATGCTCCCTCCTTTACTGAATCGGGCCGCGAAACGAATCGGCACGAAGAGTTCTTCCTTCCCTAGCTCGTACAACTCCGCGATTTGCGCCGCTCTCGGGACGCCGACGCCGCGGTGCCCGTTCTCGATCTGGAGCAGATAGCCGGGCGAGATGCGCAGTCGTTTGGCCGCATGCTCCAGCGTCATTCCGGCCCGCTCTCTCGTTCGTTTCAGCATGCTTTCCATCGATTCCCCGTCCCGCCTTCGCAAAATGCATTGTTTCTCCATATTTTACTCGAAAACCCATTCCAGTTCAATGCGTAACGCATAGTTTTTAGGAGAAAATTCACATTTTGCATTGTGCAAAGTATAATGAAGGCGGAGGTGAGCGCATGTACGGCGCGAAAATTCGAGAGTTACGCAAACGGCGCGGCTGGACGATGAAGCAGCTGGGGCAGATGCTCGAGCTGGCGGAATCGACGATCTCCGGCTACGAGAACGAAATCCGCCGTCCCGACATGGACGCGCTGCTGCGGTTCGCCGAACTGTTCGGCGTCAGCGTCGATTACTTGCTCGGCCGCGACGCTTCGGGCGCGTCCGCTTCGGGCGCATCCTCTTCGCAGACAGGCGCTTCCGCGGACGGGGACGAGCCCGCGCCCGGGAACGGGCCGCTCCGCGATGCGCTGCGCGAATCCGCGGCTCCTTATTACGCCGCGATCTGGGACGGACGGGTCGAGCCGCTCACCGAAGAGGAAGCGACCCATCTCCGAAATTCCCTGGAGATGTTTCGCTTATGGAAGGCAAACCGTTCATCCGGCTCCGAATGAGCCCTTTCGCCCGGTGAAACCGCGATTTCACCGTGCCGACCGAGACGCCGATACGCCGGGCGACGTCCGCGTCCTTCCACCCGCATTCGATTTTCAGCCGCACGACTTCCCGATACGTCGCCGGCAGCCGATCGACGCAGCCCCGAAGCGCCTCCGCGCCGAGCCTTCTGCACACTTCCTCCTCCACGCCTTCGGCCGACGCGCCGCAAAGGCATGCGAGCGTTTCGTTCTCCGTCGGAATGCCGTTCCAGCATCGGCGCCTGCGAAGCAGGTCGATCGCGGCGTTCGTCGCGATTTTCCTCAGCCATGCACCCGCGCGGCGCTCGTCCTTCACGGACCCCAGATGCCGATACGCCTTCAAGAAAGTTTCCTGCGTCACGTCCTGCGCGAGATACGGATCCTTGACCATCGCGTACGCCGTCCGATAGACGCGTGACTCGTATAATGTCACCAGACGACCGAGCGCGGCTTCCGACACCGACAACTGCCTTCACTCCCGTTTCTTGCGACGACATCCGATCTTTTAGAGATCTATGAAAATTTTACCATTTGAATCTACCAATGGCTAGCGAAATTTTGCTTAAAAAAGAAAATGGCCTACGGCAGCGAGCCGTAGGCTTTCGATAGAATATATTATCAAAAAGGGGGTCATCCTTACTATAATCGACCTGTGTTAAATGAAGATGTACGCAAGATTACAGTTGTGTTACAAAACCACCCGAACGGAGCTGGACGATGACTTCACCCATTCGTTTGTTTTACGCCGCGGCGCTGAGCGAAGCGGCGAGGGACGCGCTCGAGACCGCTTGCGGCGCGCTTCGGCGGACGACGTCCTTCGCCCGCTGGACGCATCCGGCCGACTACCACGTCACCGTAAAGTTTATCGGCGACGTCGACCCTTCGCTGCAGGAGCAACTCGCGGGGCCCGTCCGCGACGCCCTGCCCGGGCTTGCTCCGTTCGAGCTGGCGCTCGGCGGCTTCGACACGTTCGGCCGCGGCGGCGCGCCTTCCATCCTATGGTGCGGCGTCGACGGCGGCGGGACGGCGGCGCTGCGTACGCTGCAGGAGCGCGTCGACCGCGCGGCGGCCGTCTGCGGCATCGCGCGCGACGCCCGGCCGTTCCGGCCACACATTACCGTCGCCCGCCAGTACCGCGGCGACGAGCCGTTCGCCGCCCATGCGGAGCGGCTCGCCGGGGCGGCCCCCGCCCCCGTCGTCTGGCGCGTCGACGCGCTTGTCCTCTATCGGACGCATTTCGGCCGGCGTCCCGCATACGAGGCGCTCGAGCGTCACCCGCTCGTCTGAACCGGTCGCGGTCCCATCGGGCGGGCAAGCCGGGAGCGAAGCCTCACCCCCGCCGCGGCTTTGGCGCGAAGCGCGTTACCGCGCGGCGGCCGCCGCCGCGAAGAAGGCGCGTAGCGGCGCTTGCAGCGGCGCGAAGCCGCGCTCGTAAAGCGTGCGGTAGGCCGCGGCGCGAGCCGCGTCCGGCGCGATCGTGCGCGGCTCGATGCCGCTCGCGGCGAGGCCGGTCGACGCCGCCGCGACCGCTTCTTCGGCGTCCGCGTATACGCCCGCGCCGATGCCGGCGGCGAGCGCCGCGCCGAGCAGCGACGCTTCCGGAACGCCGGGAAGCATCAGCTCGCAGCCCGTGATGTCCGCCTTCACGGACAGCCACAGCGGGTTGCGCGTGCCTCCGCCGACGACGAGCAGCCGCTCGATCGGACCGCCGGCGAGCCGTTCCGCGCTGCGTTTCATCATCTCGAGCTGATAGGCCGTTCCCTCGAGCGCCGCCTTCAGCACGTCCGCCTTGCCGTGCGACTTCGCAAGGCCGACGAACGACGCCCGCGACGCCGAATCCGGCATCGGCGCGCCGCTGCCCGCCAAATAAGGAAAATACAGCACCCCTGTCGGTCCCGGCCGCGCGGCGTCGCACAGCGCCAGCAGCTGCTCGTACGACAACGCCGGATCGCCGAGCAGCTCGCGCAGCCACTCGACCGACCCGCCGGAGGACGACTGCCCGCCCATCCAAAAATAACGGCCCGGCGCGATATGCACGCCGAACGACAGCCCCGCCTCATAGTCGTCCCGCGTAAGCGGACGCGCTTCCAGCGTACCGACGAGCGTCTCCGCCGTTCCCATAGAGTCATATACTTCGCCCGGCCGAATCGCGCCGACGGCGAGCGCCGCAGCGACGTGATCGTGACCGGCGATCGCCACTTGCGTCGACGCGGTCAATCCCCCGGCGCGAAGCTCCGGCAGCAGCGCCCCGATCGGCTGGCCGCCCGGAACCGACTCCGGGAACAAGCCGGCGGGCAGGTCGAAGTGGCGCACCCACGGCGCATCCCACTCCCGCCGGTCGATCCGGTAGGCGTAGGTGCGCGCCGCCAGCGAGTCGTCGAACGCCATGCGCCCCGTAAGCCGGTACGCGATCCAGCTCGACGCAGACAACCACACCGGATCGCCGCCGCTCAAAGCGCCGGGTATGTGATCCCGGATCCATAAAATTTTCGCAAGCCCCAGCTTAAAGCTGCCGTGCAGCCCCGAGGCGACGAACCGTTCGAAGGGGTCCGATTCCTCCCGGATGAGCGCCGCCTGCGGCTCCGAGCATGTGTCGAACCAAGGGAGGAACGGCGAACGCGGCGCGCCGGTCGATCGTTCGACGACGAGGCCGCTCTCCGCCATCGACGCGATGCCGATCGACGCCACCGCGACGTCCCCGAGCGGGGTCAGCGCCTCCGTCAACGCCGAATACAGCGTCCGCCACATCCGCTCCGGGTCGTAATACGCGATGCCGAGCTTCTCGTCGCGCAGCGTCTCCGTCGGCCGGCTGACGACGCTAAGCTGCCGCCCGTCCTCCCCGAATACGCCCACCTTGCTGTTCGTCGTGCCGATATCGATGCCAATCGTGACTTGTGTCGTTGTCAAGGAAATCCTCCCGTTTCGTCTCTTCCAGCAGGGGAAGACCGAGATGCCGAACGCGCGAGGGTCAGGCGACGACGACGCGATTGCGCCCGCCTTCCTTCGCCTCGTACAACGCGGCGTCCGCCTTGCGCATCAGGTCCACGAGGAATTCCTTCGGATTCGCGTCCCCGTAGCCGTCGCCTTCCACGCTGATCATTCCCATGCTGATCGTAATTTGTATGTCGCCCCGGTCCGTCCGAACGACCTGCGACTCGACGATATGCCGCAGCTGCTCCGCGAGCCGGTGCGCGTCCCGCTTTTCGGTGTGAGGCAAATAAATCGTAAACTCTTCGCCGCCGTATCGGGCGAAAATATCGCTCTCGCGCAAGCGCGCGCGGATGAGCGTCGCCGTATGACGCAGCACCTCGTCCCCGATATGATGCCCGTACGTGTCGTTAATTTGCTTGAAGTGGTCTACGTCGAACAACAGGATCGAAAACGGCACCCGATACCGCTGCTCGACCGCGATCTGGTATTCGAGCATTTGATACAGGTATCTCCGATTATAACATCCCGTCAAGGAATCCGTCGTCGCCAGCAGCTCCAGCTTCCGATTGGCGAGCGACAGCTCCTCCTGCATGAGCGTAAGCTCGCTGTTGCGCACCGTCAAGTCCTCGTTCCGATCGTTGAGCTCGTGCACGAGCCTGCGCCATTCCGTGACGTCCTGCATCGTGACGATCCGGCCGACGTACGCGCCGTTGTCGCTGTAGATCGGCGTAATTTTCACGGCGACGTGGATCGGCGACGGGTCGCGCACGAGCACTTCCGTCTGCAGAAACCGCCCGGGATCGTGGAAGTACGCGCTTAAGAAACCTCGTCCGAAGGACGGCTCGAGCGCCCCCTCGACCAAGGCCTCGATCGGAAACGGCTGTCCGGGGACAAGCGGAAAAAATCGACCCGCCACCGCGTTGCGATCGAGCACGACGTGCCGGTCGTCGATAATGGCGATGCCGGTATCCATGCTGTCGACCACTTCCCGGAGCGCGATCGAGATAATGCGAAAGGCGTTGTTTTTCCGAATGGCGATCACGAAGCAGATGTCCGAGAAGACGATGCCGAGCGACGTCAGCCCTTCGACATGGGCGTACTCCGGAAACCACGGGGTCGACGTGAGGACCGTATCGAGCAGCGCAAGCGTCAGCATGAACGACTGCCCGAGCAGAAACAGCACGATCTGCCGGCGGAACGCGAAATCCTTCGTCTTCACCAAGGTTCGCACCATGACGGCGCTGCCAAGCATCAAATACAACACGCTCATGCCCGCAAGATAATAAAAGACGGGCCCGTACGCTCGCTCCGCAAGCCACGTCGAGGACGTCGTCGCGAACAGCCCGTGCAGCGGATTGAGCGTAATGAGCACCGCCGCGGCGAGCGCCGGCAAGCCGAGCAGCAAATACCCCGCCTTCCTCATCCGGTGCAAGCCGCGGGTCAGCATCAACGAGAAGATGAGCCATCCGTATCCGAGGAACGAGATGCCGACGAAGGCTAGGTTCACGTAAGACCACTGGTACGTCTGATCCGTCGTCATCGACAGGGAAAACATGCCGAACGGCCACATCATCATGGCGAGATGGAACGCTATATATACCTTATGCAGCTGGCGAATTTCGTTGGTGAATAATACATAAAGAAAGAGAAACAGTAAAACGAGGGCCGAGAGGAAATCAATCCCGTTAAACGTCTGATCCATGGGGGAGCTCCTTACGGTAGATAGGTCTTTTTAACCAAAACTATATATTCGCTTCCATTTCGCGTTTTCCCTTTTTTTATGTGAAAATTAATAAAGGAGGTGTTCCCGTTGTCGTCTTATTTGTTCGCCCCCGCCGACATTCGCGGGGTGTCGTTTCGCAACCGCGTCGCGATGTCCCCGATGTGTATGTACAGCTGCTTCGCGAAGGACGGCAAGGCGACGCCGTGGCATGTGGCTCATTATGCCAGCCGGGCGGTCGGCGGCGTCGGCCTCGTGCTTACCGAAGCGACCGCCGTCGCGCCGGAGGGGCGCATCTCGGACGAGGATCTCGGCATCTGGTCCGACGAGCACATCGACGGCCTCCGCGACGTCGCGGCCGCATGCCGGGACGCCGGCGCGAAGGTCGGCATCCAGCTCGCGCACGCCGGCCGCAAATCCCAAGCCGTAGGCCGCGCGCTCGCTCCGTCCGCCGTCCCGTTCGCAGACGGATACCGGACCCCCGTGGCGATGAGCGAGGCGGACGTCGCGGCGGCGGTCGCCGCGTTCCGGGAAGGCGCCGCCCGTGCCAAGCGAGCCGGCTTCGACGTCGTCGAGATTCATGCCGCCCACGGCTATTTATTGAACGAATTTCTCTCCCCGCTGGCCAACCGGCGGGACGACCGTTACGGCGGCGGGCGGGAAGGTCGCTTTCGGATGCTCGGCGAGACGATTCAGTCGGTGCGCGAAGCGTGGGACGGGCCGCTGTTCCTTCGGCTGTCGCTCGACGAGTACGCGGAGGGCGGGAACGCGATGGAGGACTTCGTCTGGTATGCGCGTCGGGCGAAGGCGCTCGGCGTCGACTTGATCGACTGCAGCACCGGCGGCGTCGTGCCTGCCCGCGTCGACGCGTACCCCGGCTACCAAGTGCCGTACGCCGAGCGCATCCGCCGGGAAGCGGACATCGCCGTCGGCGCGGTCGGCCTGATCGCCGAGCCGGAATTCGCGGAGCATCTCGTGCGTGCGGGTAGGGCGGACTTCGTCTTCCTCGGCCGGGAGCTGCTGCGCAATCCGTACTGGCCGCTGCACGCGGCCAAGGCGCTTCGCGCCGAGGCGCCGGTGCCGAGGCAATACGCGAGAGGCTGGGCCTAAAGCCGCTAACGCGAAGGCGGACCGGCCTTCCGGAGGGCTGCCCCGGGAGACCGGTCCGCGTGCGTTACGTGGGCCGATAGCCGTCGTTCTTTCCGAGATCCTTGCCGTTCCGAAGGAACGTACGCTCGTTGCCGCCGGACACGTAGGCGTCGGATACTTGCTCGCGCGTCTCGGCCGCGCCGGCTTCGCCGCCGTCCTCGCCGGATGCGACGTCATCGTACGATGCGAGCAGCGCCTCGTCCGCCGGGTCGTTACGTTTCGCCATGTCAGATTGTCACTCCCTTCCTGCCGAAAGCTACTTACAGATTGCCTCGGAGAACGGGTTATGATACATTATGTTCGACAATCGAATATCTTTAATTCGAAGGGAGTTCGCGCAATGAAGCATATATACCGCCAGGGCGCCGACGAGACGAAGCCCGTGCTCCTGCTGCTGCACGGCACGGGAGGCAACGAGGAGAGCCTGCTGCCGCTCGCGGCGATGATCGACCCGCAAGCGGCCGTCCTAAGCGTGCGCGGCAACGTGCTCGAGAACGGCATGCCCCGCTTCTTCCGCCGCATCGCGGAAGGCGTCTTCGACGAAGCGGACCTCGTCTTCCGCACGCAAGAGCTGCATAATTTTCTCCACGACGCGTCTTTGCAATACGGCTTCGCGCGGGAGCGCGTCGTCGCCGTCGGCTATTCCAACGGCGCGAACATCGCCGGCAGCTTGCTTTTCCACCACGAAGACGCGCTGCTTGCTGCCGTCATGTTCCACCCGATGGTGCCGCGGCGCAACGTCCCGCTCCCCCGGCTCGACGGGCTGCCCGTATTCATCGGGGCGGGGACGAACGACCCGCTCATCGAGAAGCGCGAGACCGAAGAGCTCGGCTCGCTGCTCGAAGCGGCGGGGGCCGAGGTGACGCTGCATTGGGAGTCGCAAGGCCACCAGCTGACGAAGCCGGAGGTCGAAGCGGCCGCCGCGTGGTACCGCGCGTTACCGGCGGGCGATCCGCGCTGAACGACGCAGACGCGGACGCCGTTTCCTTGAAAGCCCGCGCCAACCGGAAACAGCCGCCGAGTCGCCTCGGACGGCTGTTTCCTTGGTTTACGGCTCGCTTTCTCCCGACTCCCGACTCCCGCCTATAGCCGAACGGCCTTGCCCGTCCGAAGCGACGCCGCCGCCGCTTCGAGCGCCGCGACGTCGCGCTCGGCCGCTTCGGCGCCGTAGAACATCGCCGTCGGCCGTCCTTCGAGCGCGTCCAACGCGTGCTCCCACATGCGCGCGTTCGCGTTCGCAGCCGCGACGGGAATCGATGCCGGCTCGTCGCCTTCGATTTCGATCGACGACCGCGTATAGCGCAATATGCCCTTCGTTCCGCGAATGTAGAAATAATTGCGGTCGGACGGCATCGCGCCGGAGTGCCCATAGCTGCCTACAACGCCGCTCTCATGCGTCAGCGTCAGAAGCACGTGGTCGTACTCCCCATAAGTTTCTCTCAGCTTGGTGCCGCGGGCATACACTTCCGCCGCCGGACCGAACAAATACGAGAGCTCGCTTATGTCGTGAATTCCCCCGTCGAACAACGTACCGAGCGGGTAGCTCGGGTCGATCCGCCAATCGGTGCCCCCGAAGCCCCCCGGCGAGTCGGGCGCGAACCGAAAGTGCGCGACTCGATCGTACGAGACGACTCGACCGATCCGTCCTTCTTCGATCAGCCGCCTCGCCTGGATCAGTCCTTCCGCGTATCGCACCTGCTCCAAGACGCAGACGACCCGCCCGCTCTTTCGCTCCGCCTCCCGAATCGCGGCCGCCTCCGCCAGCGACGTCCCCATCGGTTTCTCGACGAGAACGTGCTTTCCCGCCTCCAGCGCTTGGATCGTCACCGGCGCGTTCAACGGAATCGGCGTGAGCACCGCGACCGCGTCGACGTCGCTCGATCGCAGGAGCTCCCTGTAATCCTCGTACACCGCCGCTTCCGGCGCGTCGGCCGCGGCCTTCGCCCGGGTTTCCGGACGGCGCGCCGCGAATGCGGCGACCCGCGCTCGCTCGGGCATGCTCTGCAGTACCTTCTTATGCGTCGCGTGCCATATCAACCCGGGTCCGATGACGCCGATGCTCCATGGTTTCCCCATCATCCCGTCTCCCTTACGTTCGTTCTCGTCTTCCTATCATAAGCGAGCGATGAAGCGCTCACAACCTTCTGCCGCTTCGGGCGATCTTCACCTCGCTCGGCGCCGACATCGAATGGGACGCGGCCACGAGCACCGTCGCCGCGACCCGCGGAGGGAGCGAGGTCGTCTGCAAATCGACAACCCCGTCGCCGTCGTCAAACGGCGCGACCGTCGGCTGGGACGAAGCGACGCGAACCGTGATGATCGAAAGTCCATAACGTGCGGGAGAGGCCGCCCTCGGCAGCGAACAGTCTGCCCGGGGGCGGCCTCACTTCTTTCGGATGCGTCAGACCGTCCACATGAAAATCGCGAATGCGAAAACCCACAGCAGCGGTACCAGGTTCACGAGCACGGCCGCCTGGCGCTTGCGTTTTCGAATCGCCCAGGCAAGGATCGAGCAGACGACAATGGCAACCGGATATAAGGTGATGGCGATGACGAACGCGGTGTTCCAGAAGGCGAAGCCATTGTCGAACGCCATGAACGACAATCCCCAGATGACGAGCCAAGCGGCTAACGACAACGCGTACAAGCTTTGCGAGACGATCAGGTACGTTTTCATCGGCGCGCCCCCACTTCCTCCCCGGTAGGAAATAACCTTAATCTTACCATATATCATGAGGAAGTAGGGAGGCATCACTCCCGGTCCCGACAAGGCGGGCCCCCGCAAGAAATTCAAGATGACGAAAGCCTGCATTTTTGAGATAATTTTCCTATCGGGAAGCGCGGTGCTTATCCCTGATCGAAATCGAAAGGATGATGCGCATGTTCGGGAAAATCGCGGCGGACGCTTTAGGCTTGAGCGACGTGGGGAAGGTGATTCGGCCTCAAGATTTCGACAAGGTCGATTCCGACGATTACGTCTTTCACGAGGACGGCGAGAAAATTTATTTCATTATTAAATCCCGCAAAGACGAGTATTGCTTCACGAATCTTGCGCTCATTCACCTCGACGGAGACAGCGCCGTCAGCAAGAAGCGCATGCTGAAGCGGTATGCCTACGGCAGCAACGAAATTTCAAGCGTATATATGGAGACGGCCGGCACGGTAGATATCGACGTGGAGATCAAATTTACGATCGGGAACGCGGCCTTCTCCATCGACGTCGACAAGCGGCAAATCGAAGCCGTGAAAGATTTATACAAGGCGTTGATCAAAATCGCGGAAATTACGTCGTCGAACGACAATTTGTTCGACTATGCCAAGCTGAGCGTTCAGGTCGCCAAAGAATCGCTGGGCCGCATCGGCTCCCAAGGCAGCACGCCCGTCGAGCAGTTCGCCGCGATCAACGAAGCAGCGTACGGCTGGTTGAAATCGAAGCACGCAGAGCTGAAAATCAAAGACTTCGGCTTCGTCTTTGAGAAGTACATCAATCATTAAAACCTTTCAAGCGAAATCGGAAGGGCGACCGCGGCGGTCGCCCTGTTTTCGTTCATGTTTCGCCGGAGCCGACGCCGCCAAATACGAAACTTACCATTGCCATTAGACGTGCCTCCTCCTATATGTAATACTTTCCAGCGTACAAAGCAATACATTTGTCATTTGTCGACCGCTTCATTTTCCGACTGGGCGGAGGGAGGGCACGCCGGTCGGGCATGCGCCCTCACCGTTCCGCCCCGATTGCGTCACCAGTAATACCCGTAAGGCGAGAAAGCGAACGCTAACACGAGGACGAGCAACAGCCACACGACCCAAGCTTCGCCGCCCCAGTACGCGCCTCGGGCTGCGCCGACGGTAGACGCCATAGCAACGCCTCCTTTCCTTCATATAAAATAGCTTATGTGCATCCCCCGCAGCCCGGCATAGGCCTTCGCCCTGACGTTCTTCGGAAAATGTCCCGCGGACGCGACAAAGCCGATCCGCCTGCGGATCGGCTTCGCTTCCGTATAAAAATCGAGCCTTAGCGATTCTTCCGCAGCGTCGCCGGCAGCTCTAAAACGCCGCGAGGAACCGCAAAAAGGCGGAATCCCCTTGACTGAAGGGAATTCCGCCTTTCTCTTGGTATGGACTCTAGGGGGATCGAACCCCTGACCTCGTCGCTGCCAGCGACGCGCTCTCCCAGCTGAGCTAAGAGCCCGGGATGACAACAAGCAACATAGTACCACGGTCTAGCGGCTGTGTCAATGCGGCTTGTTTAGCAGGGTGGACAATTCCTTCATAAACATATCGATATCCTTGAATTGGCGGTACACGGAGGCGAATCGGACGTAGGCGACCTCGTCCACCTGATGCAGCTGCGCCATCAGCAGCTCCCCGATATCGCGGCTTTCGATTTCGGTATTCGCCGTCTGGCGAAGCTCCCGCTCCACCTCGTCGACGATCGATTCGAGCCGCTCGACCGACACCGGCCGCTTCTCGCAAGCGCGAATCAGCCCGCGGAGCAGCTTGTCCCGGTTAAATTCCTCCCGGCTGCCGTCCTTCTTCACGACCATAAGGGGCGTCTCCTCCACCGTCTCGAACGTCGTGAAGCGCCGCGTGCACTTCTCGCATTCCCGGCGGCGCCGGATCGACTTGTTCTCGTTCACCGGGCGGGAGTCGAGCACTTTCGTATGCTGATAATCGCAATAGGGACATTTCATAATACGAATCCCCTTTCGTCGACAGGCTATGACATTCATTTTACCATACAATCCCTGATTTGATCTTTCTGCAACCGCACATAATACTATCACCAACGACGAGGAGGTGAAAACACATGGGTACAGGTTCTTCCAGCAGCAACGACTTGGTTGTCCCTCAAGCGAACCAAGCTTTGGAACAGCTGAAGTACGAAGTAGCTCAGGAGCTGGGCATTCAAATCCCGAATGACGGCTACTATGGTCACATGGCTACTCGCGACACAGGGGCGATCGGTGGTCACATCACTCGCCGCCTGGTGCAAATCGCCGAGCAGCAACTCGCCGGCCAATTCAAGTAATCTTAGCTTCATCAGCATCGAAGGACTGCGCGATTCGTCGCGCAGTCCTTTTCCTTTTCAGGGCGACGACGGCCGCGTCAATTCGGGATACATCTGCTCGTACTTCAAATAATAATAATAAATACGGCTTACATAATGCCGGGTCTCCCCGAAAGGGATGCGTCCCGCCGCAGCCAGCGTTCCGTCCCACGCGACTTCCGACAGCCAGCGTTCGACGTTGCCCGGACCGGCGTTATAGGCCGCCGCGATCCTCGCGATCTCGTCTTCCTTCGCGAGCCCCGGCGTCGCGAACTGCTCCCGGAGCGATCGGACGTACCAAGTCCCGTAACGAATGTTTTGCTCCGCCTCGGTCAGCCGCGCCAGCGCATCCGGGCCGTCGCCCTCCCGCTTCGCGATCCACTCCGCCGTCGGCGGCATGAGCTGCATCAGCCCGACCGCCCCTTTCGGAGAACGCTTGTCCGGCCGAAAATCGCTTTCGACCCGGATGATGGCCGCGATCAAGTACGGATCGACCTGATGCGCATTCGCCTGCTCCACGATCGCGGTCTCGTACCGTATCGGGTACATCAGCTTGCCGAGCAGCGCCCGGTCGAAATATAACAACAACAGGATCGCGAGCAGCAGGCAAACATAGAGCCGCTTCCGACGATACCATTCCCTGGACGCGTTCATGCCGAGGAGCCTCTCCTCGCCATATACGCTTCCACTTGGCGCTCCGTCTCCGCCAGATCCCCGCTGTTGTCGATGACGACGTCCGCGAGCTCCCGCTTCTTCTCGATCGACAGCTGCGCGTCGATACGCCGCTCCGCTTCCTCGAGAGATAAGCCGTCCCGCCGCATTAACCGCTCCAACTGTACGCGGCGCGGCACGTAGACGACCAAGATGTCTTCGAACGCATACCGCTTGTCCAGCCCGGATTCGTACATGAGCGGGATATCCACGACGACGAGCCGTTCGGGCTCCGTCCTGTTCCACGCGAGCATCTGCCGCGCGATTTCCTCGCGAATGCGCGGATGGAGGATACCCTCCAGCCGCTTGCGCGACGCTTCGTCCGCGAACACGACGGCGCCGAGCCGTTTGCGGTCGAGCGTGCCGTCCTCCGCGAACACCTCGGCGCCGAACGCCGCGCGAACCTCGGCCAGCGCCGGCTGCCCGGGCCGCACGACGTCGCGGGCGATGAGATCCGCGTCTACGATAGCCGCGCCGCGCGCCGCGAGCATCCGAGAGACGGTGGATTTGCCGCAGGCGATGCCGCCCGTAAGTCCCACATTCAATCGAATGTCTCCTCTACAACAATTTTAACAATCCCATCACGATCAGGATGCAGCCGGGAAGCACGGTCAGCTTGCCGATCCAGCGCCAGCCGGCGAACAAGAAGCCGAGCTTGACGCCGGCCGCGATGCAAAGCCCGCTCGCCGCGCCGATCAGCAGCGACGTCGCGACGGGCGGGAACCCGATCAACGCCGCGCCGATGCCCGCGCCGAGGCTGTCGAGCGACAACGCCAAGCCGAGAAGCACCGCCTCCGAGGCGGAGATGACGCCCGATCGATCCATATCGGCCATGGCCGGCGTCCGCCAGATGCGGATAATGAGGCCCAGCTGCCGAATTTCCCATTGGAGCAGCGTCTGTTCGCCCGGCTCCGCGGGAGCCGCAGGCTCCGGATCCCGCTCCTCCGCCCGGCGCCGGGACGACGTCATCTGCGCGATCGCCCAGATGCCGATGCCGATCAGGATGCCGGCGCCGATCCATTGCGCCGCCCGCTCCGGCAGCCATTGCACGATGACGCCGCCCACCGCCATCGAGCCGAACAGCACGAAGGCCGAGCATAACGAGACGATCGCGACGGACGCGATCGGTATGCGAATTTTCCGAATGCCGTACATCATGCCGGCGCTTAAGCCGTCCAGACTAACGGCCAGCGCGAGCGCCAGCATTGACCACAGACCCACCACGTTCGATCCCTCCCGAAGGCACCCGCCTATAAGCTAGATACCTTCACTATATGGAGGGACGCCCTTAGGTGTGCTTCCGGGCGCCGCGTCGGCCGCCGGCCTTGCGCGGCTGACAGACGGGACAAATATGCGTGCCCCGGCCGCCGACGACGAATTTTACGATCTCGCCGCCGCAGCCGGCCGCGCACGCTTCGCCCTGCCGGCCGTAGGCGCGAAGCCGAAACTGGTATGCGCCCTGCTCGCCTTGGCCGTTCACGTACGACTTGACGGACGAGCCTCCGGCCTCCACCGCCTCCGACAGCGTCCGGCGGATCGCCTCGTGGAGCCGCGCCAGCTCGCCGCGCGTCAGCGAATCCGCCGGCCGCTCGGGATGAATGCCGGCGGCATGCAGCGCTTCGTCGACGTAAATATTGCCGATGCCGACGACGCATTCCTGGTTTAAGAGAAGCGGCTTGATTTTCGTCTTGCGCCCCTCGAGCACCGCGCGGAACGCGGGCAGCGTGAACGCGTCGTCCAGCGGCTCGAGGCCGAGCTTCCGCAACGGTTCGGCGCGGTCCAGCTCGTCCGAGCGATAGATGTCCATCGTCCCGAATTGCCGCACGTCCCGATAGCGAAGCTCGGTGCCGTCCGTAAAGCAGAACACGACATGCGTATGGTTCTCGAGCTCGGCGCCCGCGTCATAGAGGCCGTATCGGCCTTCCATGCGCAGGTGCGAGACGAGCTGCAGCTCTTCTAAGTCGAAGATTAAAAACTTTCCGCGACGTCCGACCGAACGGATCGTCGCCCCTTCCAGCGCTCTCGCGAACGCCTCGGGCTCCGCGGGACGCCGGACGATGCGGGGAAGCCGCACGTCGACGCCGCGGATCGTCTTGCCCGCCACGAGCCGTTGAAGCGTGCTTCGGACGGTTTCTACCTCGGGCAGTTCCGGCATGCTAATCACCTCTACTCCCGATCATACCGCAAACCGGAGCGCGAAGCTTTATTTCGCTTCGTACCAATTGCTTCCTTCGCTGACGTCCACCTTGAGCGGCACGTCGAGCTGCATCGCCGACTCCATCGTCTCGCGCACCATGGCGCGCATCGTCTCGAGCTCCTCCGGCGGCACCTCGAACACCAATTCGTCATGCACCTGCAGCAGCATGCGGCTCCGTACGCCCGCCTCACGCATCCGCTCGTCGAGGCGCACCATCGCCAGCTTGATTATATCCGCGGCGGTGCCTTGGATCGGCGTATTCATCGCCGTCCGCTCCGCGAACGAACGCAGGTTGAAATTCGAGGCGTGAATTTCCGGCAAGTACCGGCGCCGGTTCAGCAGCGTCGTCACGTAGCCGTCTTTGCGGGCCTGCTTCTTGATGTCTTCCATGAATCGCCGCACGCCGCTGAAGACGTCCAAATACTGCTCGATGAACCGCCCCGCTTCCTTGCGGTTGATCCCGAGGTTGTTCGACAGGCCGAAGTCGCTGATCCCGTAGACGATGCCGAAGTTGACGGCTTTCGCCTGCCGGCGCATATTCGCGTCGACCGCGTCGGCGCTCACGCCGAACACGTCCATCGCCGTCTTCGTATGAATGTCCATATCGTTCACGAACGCTTCCTTCATCCGTTCGTCGCCGGAAATATGCGCCAGCACGCGAAGCTCGATTTGGGAGTAGTCCGCCGCCAGAATGCGCCAGCCCGGTTCGGAGGGAACGAACATTTTCCGAAGCTTGCGCCCTTCCTCGGTTCGAATCGGGATGTTCTGCAGGTTCGGATATTGGCTGCTCAGCCGGCCCGTCGCAGCGATCGTCTGCTGGAAGTAGGTGTGAATCTTGCCCGTCTCGGCGCGCACCTCCTTCTGCAAGCCCTCGACGTACGTCGATTGGAGCTTGGACAGCATCCGATATTGCAGCAGGTTGCCGACGATCTCGTGATAAGGCGCCAGCTTCTCCAGCACCTCGGCATCGGTCGAATAGCCTGTTTTCGTCTTCTTCACCGGGGGCAAACCGAGTTTTTCGAAAAGGATTTCCCCCAGCTGCTTCGTCGAGTTCAGGTTGAATGCTTCGCCCGCCTGTTCGTAAATCGCCGCCACGAGCTTCTCGAGCGTCTCGGACAGCTCGACGCCGTAGCGCTTCAGCTCCTCGACGTCCACCTTCACCCCGCGCATTTCCATGCGCGCCAGCACGCCGGACAGCGGTTGCTCCAGCTCGTAAAGCAGCTTCTCCATGTCGTATTCGGCCAGCTTCGCCCGCTGCTTCTCGGCGAGCTCCGCTACGGCGCGCGCCTTGCGGGCCAGCTGCTCCGCCAGCGCCTTCGCGTCGGGTAGCTTGAATTTCGCGCCTTTGCCGTACGCGGCGTCGTCGGAGGGCAGGCCGCCGGCCCCGTATTTCGAGACGAGCTCGGAGAGCGCATGGCTCGATTCCGTCGGATCGAGCAAATACGCCGCCAGAATCGTGTCGAACTCGACGCCCCGCAGCTCGACGCCGCGCCAGCCGAGTGCCAGCGCCGTCTTATGCGAGTCGTGCGTCGTCTTGCGCGCGTTCGCGTCCGCGAGCCACGCCCGAATCGGCGCCCCGGCCTCCGACGCGACGAACGTCCAGTCCGCGAAGTAGACGCGCTCCTCGTCCGCGTAGACGGCTAATCCGACGACGTCCGCCTCGTGCGGATTGTCGCCGATCGCCTCGATGTACAGCCCTCTCGCATCGGGCAGCGCCTCCGTCATTGCGGCGATGGTTCCCTCGTCGACAGTCGTGACGCGGATGTCGGCATTCGCCCTGCCGCCCGCGGCCGCGCCGCCCATGCCGAGCCGCTCGAGCAGCGACTTGAACTCGAGCCGTCGGAACATCTCGGCCGTCCCTTCCGGATCGTAGCCCTCGAACGACAGCTCGTCCCATGCCGCGTCGAACGGCACGTCGCGGAAAATCGTCGCGATCTCCTTGCTCATCCTCGCGCTGTCCGCATGCTGGCGGATCGTCTCTTGCAGCTTCCCTTTGATTTCGTCGACGTGCTCGAGCACGCCTTCGACGGAGCCGAATTGGTAAAGCAGCTTCAGCGCCGTCTTCTCGCCGACGCCGGGCACTCCCGGAATGTTGTCGCTCGCGTCGCCCATCAGACCTTTGAGGTCAATGATTTGCTGCGGCGTGAGTTGATATTTTTCATGGATGTAGGCCGGATCGTACAGCTCCGTCTCGCTAATGCCCTTGCGCGTCAGCGCGATGCGCACCCGGTCGGAGGCGAGCTGCAGCATGTCCTTGTCGCCCGAGACGACGATCGTCTCGATGCCTTGCTCGTCCGCCCGCTTCGTAAGCGTGCCGATAATGTCGTCGGCTTCGTAGCCCTCTATTTCGAACTGGCGGATCTTCATCGCCGCGAGCAGCTCTTTCAGCAGCGGGAATTGCTCCGACAGCTCCGACGGCGTCTTCGCGCGGCCGCCCTTGTAATCGCCGTACTCCTCGTGCCGGAACGTCCGCTTGCCGGCGTCGAACGCGACGAGCAGATGCGTCGGCTTCTCCTCTTCGATGAGGCGCAGCAGCATCGTAGTAAAGCCGTATACCGCATTCGTATGTTGCCCCGCGCCGTTCGTGAGCGGGGGCAGCGCGTAAAACGCCCGGTTAATAATGCTGTTGCCGTCGATCAAAATACACTTCGCCACGGGAAAACACCTCAATGTTTTCGAAACTGCCTTCATCATAGCATAGGGCTTCGGGCGTTGCATAATTTTAGAAACAAGGGAAGGGGTGGATCGTTCATGGTGCCGGTGCGAAGCGACGAGCCTTGGCGTTCGGCCGCCGTCGTATGCTTCGATGTAAGCGAGACGCTCGTGGCTTGGGAGGCGGCGTACGAGGCTGCGCTTCGAGAAGCGATGCGGGAATGGGTCGCTCGTTTGAGCGAAGGAGGGGAGACGCTGACCGATGCGGCCATGCGCGAATATCGAAAGCAGCGAAAGCTGGGCCGCTCGAAGGCGGACAGCGTGCGTCGCGCCGTCGTCGTCCTGCAAGGCGTACCCGACGATCGGACGGCGCGGGCGCTGCGATCGGCCGCGAAGCGGCAGCAGCCGCGGCGGGCAGCGTTCGTGCCTGGCGCGGAGGAGACGCTGCGGGCGTTGTCCTCGCGCAAGCGCCTAGCCATCGTAACGAATTTGGAGCCCGCGATCGCGAAGGAGCTTTGGGTGCGCCTCCGCCTGCATCGCTTCGTTCAGGAGAAAGACGTTTTCGCCTCGGCGTTCGGCCTGCGCAAGCCCGAACCTCGGCTGTTTCGCGGCGTCGCCGCGCGGCTCGGGGTGCCCTGCGGGCGGTGCGTCATGGTCGGAGATTCGTACCGGCGCGATATCGCCGGCGCGGCGCTCGCGGGCTGGAGCGCGGTATGGATCGGGCGGAACGCGCGGCGCGCGGCGTCCCCGCGCTCGGCGCTCGGGCGCCGGATGCGCCTCGTGCCCTCGATCTCGGAGCTGCCTAAGCTGTTCCGGCATCCATAGCCGCCGAAGGGAGCGACGACGTCGCCACGGCGTTGCCGAGCTTCGCCTTCGCGATGCGCTTGCAGCCCGCGGCCGCCTGCGAGATCGCCTCCGCCGACGTCAGCCGCGGATCGAGCACGCGCACGAGCGAGACCGAAATCGACAAGCCGTCGACGCGATGCTTGTTGCCGTGCCGATCCTCGACGAGCCCAAGCTTCGCCTGCCCCTCTTGCAGAGCGGCGACGCCTGCTTGGAACCGACGGACGATTTCGTCGGCCAAGACGTCCGGCGCGCCAGAAGATGTCAGCACGATGAAGTCGTCCCCGCCGATATGCCCCACGAAGTCGAGCGGATGGCCGCAGACGGCGACCGAACGGCGAATCGCGTCGGCCGTATGCTGAATCGCCTCGTCGCCGCGTTGGAATCCGTACTGATCGTTAAACCATTTGAAGAAATCCAAATCGATGTATAAGACCGAAAACGGAATGCCCTCGACGATGCGCCGCTGGAGCTCTCTGCCGATCCGCTCGTTGCCGGGCAGCCCCGTCAGCGGGTTCGCCACCCGGGCGTGCTCCATTCGGATCGTCGTCATGTGCTCCAGGATATCCTTGACGGTCGCGGCTCCGACGAGCTCCCCGTTGTCCGTGACGATGACGAGGTCGTACAGCTTGTCCGCTTCCCGCATCGTCGCGAGCGAGGACACCGTCTCCAGCGGCATGCCCGCATCGACGGCAAGCGGCCGATCGTCCGCGACGAAGGTGACCGGCTTGTTCCAAAACAGCGAGATGCCGTACTGGACCGCCAGCTTGCGGAACAGCTCCTCCTTCATCAGCAGGGCGGTCGGACGGCCCCCGTCGATGACGACCGCGCCGAACTGGTCCGGATGGTCCCGGAAAAACATGGCGGCATCGGACACGGTGCTCGTCGTCGCGAACGACTTTACCGGCTTCGCGATATCGCCGATCGTCAGCAGCGACGTCGGCCCGGACAAGCCGCTCATCGCGGAGACGATCGTCGCCGCCGCCGCCGGTTCCACGGGGAGCAGTTTCCGGGCAGGGCGTCCGAGGAAGAAGCCTTGCGCGTAATGCACGCCGAGACGGATGAGCTTCTCCAGCTCCTCGGCCTCCTCGATGCCTTCCGCGATCACCTTGATGTCGAGTCGTTTCGCGAACGTGACGAACGTCTCCAATATGTATTCTTTCACCTTATCGCGATGGAGTCCGGTCACGAGCGACCGGTCCACTTTAATATAATCGGGCTGAATTTCGGCGATCGCCTGCAGCGAAGAGTAGCCGGCGCCGGCATCGTCGATCGCGATCCGATAGCCTTGGCTGCGGTAATGATCGATTACCTTCTTCGCCGTCGAGAAGTCCTCGATCGAGCTGCGCTCGGTAATTTCGAACACGACGTTGCGCGGCGACAGCCCGCGCTCTTCGAGCAGCGCCAGCGTCTGCCCCGCCGAAAACTCCGGATCGTGCAAAATTTGCGCCGGGATGTTCAGGAAGATGCGCTGATGGCGCCCGAGTCCTTCGATGCCGCGAATGGCTTGCTCGCGCGTCAGCTTATCGAACGCGTACAGCTTGTCCGCCTGCTCCGCCAGCTGGAACAGCCGCAGCGGCGAACGCAGCGGCGAACCCTCGGGGCCGCGCGTCAACGCTTCGTAGCCGAAGATCGCGCCGCTCTCGAGCGAGACGATCGGCTGATACACCGGCGTCACCTGCCGACCCGCCAGGATCGAATGGAACTCCTGCATATGCTGCGCCAGCTCGGGGTTCGCCGACCGCTCCTTCGCGTGGCGTATCGCGCGCTTCATAGCCGTGTACAGGACCGTCTCCAGCTCGCGCTCCTGGGACTCCTGCAGCAGCGCGCAGCCGAAGGCGAGCGAGAGGTCGAAGTCGGGCGCCGCGTCGCGCAGCGCCTGCTCCAGCCGCTCCCGCAAATCTTCGGCCTTGCGCTCGAGGACGATGTACGCTTGCTCCGGCAACAGCGTACCCAACGACACGTACAGAAAGAAATCGTCCCCGACCATCTTCTGCTCGAACGCTTCCGGGTAAAACGCCCGAAGCTCGTCGATCGCCGTACGGCCGGAAAGCAGCAGTGCCTCCACGCGGGAGCGGCCGAAGCGTTCCTCCAGCGACTCCAGCGCCGCGATGTCGAAATAAATGAGGCCGACCGCGCCTTGCGCCAATCTCGAAGAGATCGTCTGCAGCAATCGGACCTGCAAGGAGGTGATTTGAATCAAGGCAGTCCACTCCCCGGACGTGACGTTACTGGTTCAAATCCGGCCGCTTGCCCATGACGAGATAGACGACGCTCTCTCCGATGTTGGTCGCGTGATCGGCCATCCGCTCGAGATACCGGCTCACGAAGCAGAGCAGGATCGATTGGTTGACGGTCTTCGGATTTTCCACCATAAAGACGAACAGCTCCCGAAGGATCTGGCTATGCAGGTGATCTACGTCGTCGTCCATCTTCGCCATCTTGTATGCGAGGTCGACGTTCTCTTCCGTATATGCGCGCAAGCTGTCGTTCGTCATCATCTGTACGATTTCCGCCATTCGCGGAATATCGACGAGGGGCTTCACGAGCGGTTCGCCGTTGATGCGGCGAACGACCTTGGCGATATCGACCGCGAGATCGCCCATGCGCTCCAGGTCGCTCGCCATGCGGAACGACACGAGGATGCGGCGCAGGTCCTTCGCCACGGGCTGCTGCAGCGCGATCAGGTTCGTCCCCATCTCGATGATTTTCTCTTCCATCTCGTTGAGCTCGGGGTCTTTGCGAATGACCTCTTCCGCCTTTTCCATATCGTTATTCTTTAGCGCCGCGACGGAATCGATGATGGCGGACTCCACCCGCTCGCCCATGCCGATCAGCGCTTTGCGAAGCTCCTGTAGCGAAGCGTCGAATTGTTGTCGATGCAATGCCATGTCCCATACCCCTTGTCGTTCGAAAATGGTGTGCCGCTGCCGCCTTACCCGAACCGTCCGCTGATGTAATCTTCCGTCCGCTGATCGCGCGGATTCGAAAACAGCTTGACCGTCTCGTTAAATTCCACGACTTCGCCGTTCAGGAAGAACGCCGTATCGTTGGATACGCGCGCCGCCTGCTGCATATTGTGCGTGACGATAATAATCGTATACTGGTTCTTCAGTTCTTGGATCAACTCTTCGATCTTCAAGGTCGAGATCGGATCGAGCGCCGAAGTCGGTTCGTCCATCAGCAAAATTTCCGGACCGACGGCAAGCGCCCGCGCGATGCAAAGCCGTTGCTGCTGGCCCCCGGACAAGCCGTAAGCGCTCTTCTTTAGATCCGCCTTGACCTCGTCCCACAGCGCCGCGCCGCGAAGGCTCTTCTCGACGATGTCGTCGAGCTCCGACTTCTTGGTTACGCCGTGGATGCGCGGACCGTAGGCGACGTTGTCGTAAATCGATTTCGGGAACGGATTCGGCTGCTGAAACACCATGCCGATCTTCTTGCGCAGCAGCTCGACGTTCACCGAAGGGTGGTAGATGTCCGTGCCGTCGATCTCGAGCAGCCCCGTAATGCGGACGCCTTTGATCATATCGTTCATCCGATTGAGCGTGCGAAGAAGCGTCGACTTGCCGCAGCCCGACGGTCCGATATACGCCGTTACGGATTTCGGCTTGATTTGCATCTCGACCGACTTCAGCGCATGAAAATTCGTGTAATACAAGTTTAAGTCCGAGATACGGACGATCGCGTTATCGCTCATTCCGGGTTCCTCCCATGCTCATGCCTTACAGTCTCTTCTGAAATTTGTTTCGCAATATAATCGCGGCCGCGTTCATCCCGAGCAGGATAATCAGCAGCACGAGGATCGCAGCCGCGGAGATGTTCTGGAACGCGGCTTGCGGCTGGCTCGACCAGGTGTAAATCTGAATCGGCAGCACCGTGAACTGCGACAGCAGGTGCTCCGGCGGACGCACGATGAACGCGGCGGCGCCGACGACGATGAGCGGCGCCGTCTCGCCGATCGCGCGGGAAAGCGATAAGATCGAGCCCGTCAGAATGCCGGGCATCGCGGACGGAAGCACGACGCGGACGATCGTCTGCCATCGATTCGCGCCGAGCGCGAAGGACGCGTGCCGGAGGCTGCCCGGCACCGCCTTGATCGCCTCTTGCGCGGCGACGATAATGACGGGCAGCACGAGCAGCGTCATCGTCAGCGCACCGGAGAGAATGCTCTGACCGAACGCGAACACCCGCACGAAAATGGTCAACCCGAGAATGCCGTACACGATCGAAGGAACGCCGGCCAAATTCGAAATATTCGTCTGGATCAGACGGGACAGCTTCGTATCCTTGGCGTATTCTTCTAAGTAAATCGCGCTGCCGACGCCGATGATGAACGTCAGCGGCGCGGTAATCGCCATAAGCCATAACGTTCCGATCAAGGCGGTATAGATGCCGGATCGCTCGGGACGACGCGACGAGTTGTTCGTCAGGAAGTCCCAGTTCAACCAGCCCAATCCTTGCGATAACACCTGATATAAAAGCATGACGAGCGCTACGACCCCGATTAAGGTGGAGGCGAGGAATAATCCGTGAAAGACGGCGTTCTTCCGCTTCCTCGCGGCGATGCGCAAATCTTCCTTACTACGCGCCATCTTAATACTCCTCCCTGAATTTTCTCGAGATGTAGCCCGCCAAAATATTCATAAGCAAGGTAATGACGAATAACACGAAGCCGACCGAATACATCGTTAAGTATTGGGCGCTTCCGAACGTCGTATCGCCGCTGGCGACGGATACGATATAAGCGGTAAGCGTCTGAACGCTCTGCAATGGATTGATCGACATGCTCGGCAGGGCGCCTGCGGCGAGCGTAACGATCATCGTCTCTCCGACCGCGCGGGACAAGCCGAGCACGAACGAGGCGACGATGCCGGAGAAGGCGGCGGGAACGACGACCTGAAGCGCGACCTCGAGCTTCGTGGCGCCGAGCGCGTAAGCCGCGTTGCGCAGGCTGTTCGGCACCGCGCTCATCGCGTCCTCGCTCAGCGACGAAATCATCGGAATGATCATAATGCCGACGACGATGCCTGCGCTCAGCGCGTTGAACACCTTCGTCTGCGGCAGGATCGCCTGGATGAGAGGCGTGACGAACGTCAGCGCGAAGAAGCCGTATACGATAGTAGGAATGCCCGCCAATATTTCCAGCACGGGCTTGAGAAACGCCCGCACCCGCGCAGGCGCATACTCGCTAAGGTAAATGGCGCTTCCGAGGCCGAGCGGAAGCGCGACGACGCTGGCGATGACCGTAATCAGCATCGTCCCGACCACAAGCGGCAGTACGCCGTAGTGCGGATCGGAGAACAACGGCGTCCACTTCGTACCTGTGATGAACTCCAAGAACGGCACCTGGGCGAAAAATTTGAACGATTCCTCGACCAGCACGAACACGATGCCGACCGTCGTCAAAACCGAAATCGCCGCAATGAGGAGCAACACCTTGGGCATGATCGAATCCGAAGAAAACGGGCTTCTCCGACCGGTAATGGAGGACTTCCTGTTTGTATTTTCCATATCTGGCTCCTAACATGAATTCATTCCGATAAGTCGATAACCGTGGCGACACATGGGGGCCATGTATCGCCACGGTTTTTCAACCTCGAACATTATAGCAAATCATGCGTAATTAATGGTAGGTAAATTACTGCGGAAGGAGGGCGAGGTTTTTCTCGCGCGTCGCTGCGTCCAGCGGCACGTAGCCGACTTCGCCGGCCAACGCCGAACCTTCTTCGCTCATGTAATACTTAACGAACTCTTGCACTTCCGGGCGCTCCAATGCGCTCTTCAGCGGGTACATATAGATGAAGCGCGACAGCGGCTTGTAAGAGAAGTCGCCGATCGTCTCGAGCGAAGGAAGAACCGCAGGGGATGCGTCGTCCACTTTCACCGCGACTGCCTTCAACTTGTCTTGGTTCTCTTCGTAGTATGCGAAACCGAAGTAGCTCATTGCATATTTGTCGCCTGCGACGCCTTGCACCAATACGTTGTCGTCTTCGGACGCCGTTACGTCTTCGCGAGCGACTTTCGCTTCGCCGTTGATCGCTTCCGTGAAATATTCGAACGTACCGGATGCCGCTCCAGGAGCGAACAGCGTGATCGGCTCGTTCGGCCAGCCTTCGCGTACGTCGGCCCACGTCTTCACCGTGCTGCCCTTTTCCCAAATCTTCTTTAGCTCTGCGACCGTCATTTCCGTCGCCCAATCGTTCTCCGGATGGATAACGACCGTGATGCCGTCGTACGCGACCGGCATCTCGACGACGTCGTCGCCGTTGCCTTTGATCGTTTCGACTTCGCTGTCTTTAATCGTACGGGATGCGTTCGCGATGTCCGCCTCGCCGTTGATGATCGCCTTGATGCCGTTCGAGGACCCGGACAGACCTACCGTTACGTTGACGCCGCCGTGGATGTTCATGAACTCTTCGGCCACCGCTTGCGCGATCGGATATACCGTCGAGGAACCGTCGAGCTTAATGTCGCCGCTGATGTCGGCTTTCGGTTCTTCTTTCGGCGCTTCCGCTTCGGGCTGAGCCGCCGGCGTTTCTGCCGGAGCCGCGGAACCTTGCGTTGCGTCCCCGTTGCCTGCATTGTTATTTCCGCAAGCCGCTGCCACGAATACGAACGCGGCCGCCAGAAGCAACATCCAACTCTT
The DNA here is from genome assembly GCF_035645235.1 of Paenibacillus sp. Classification (GTDB taxonomy): domain Bacteria; phylum Bacillota; class Bacilli; order Paenibacillales; family YIM-B00363; genus Paenibacillus_AE. The sequence continues at coordinate 49,612 of NZ_DASQMZ010000145.1, read as the reverse complement.
ACGCAACAAACCTTTCGACACCAAGACCACTCCTTGAAAAAGTTTATGTGTTTGACTTCCTGAAACTAATAATAGACCCCCAATGTTAACGACGTTCTGCAGTTTTGTTAAACGATTGTAAAATCGAGACGGGCTCCGGCCCGTTTTCCAACCATTTTCCGATGACGTTCGACTCCTTTTGACATTGCGTTAACAATTCGCAAATCTTCCTCTAATATGCGCGCGATACAATGATCGCTAGCAGAGAACGCTTGGAGGAGGAACATTCGTTGAAGACCTTGTTGCATTATGTATCGCGTATCCTGCCCCGTTTCGGACGTATAGCCTACAGCCTAAGTTGGAAGCTAACGTTAGGGTTCGCACTTGTCCTCGTAATATTCACCGCCGTTTCCGGTTTCACCGTCCTGCGGCTGGACGAGCTCGAACGCAAAGACGAAGAGCTTCGCGCGCTCGGCGAACGCCAGCAGACCGCGCTGGAATTGAAAGAAATCGTACAAGAGATGGATGCGTCGGCCGCAGGTTACTTGCTGTCGGGCAAACCCGAACTCGCCGAGCGATTCATGGCATCCGTCGAACCGTTCTATGCGCGCGCGGAAGCGGTCGGCTCGTCGGCTGGGACGCGCGACCAACGCAATTGGCGGGCGCGCCTGACGATGGTGTCGAAGGAGTTCGTCGGCAATTTCGAGCGGGCGGTCGATCAGCTGGACGATCCCGCGCTCGACGACGAACGGAGGCGGAGCCTTAGCGCAGCTTCCTATAATGCTTCCCAACTGCATAAGCAAACGATGTTCGAACTGGTCGAGTCGTTCTATGACGACTATACCGCCGCGGAAGCGTCGGCCCGCTCGGAATACAGCGCGCTGATCGCCGGCACGAGCGCCGTCGCCGTCTGGGCGAACGTCCTCGCCGTCGTCCTCGCCGTCTTCCTCGCGTCGGTCGTCGTCCGGTCGCTGACCGGCGGCGTGCGGCAACTGCGCCGCGGCATCGAGCGCGTGCGGGGCGGCGATCTGTCGCAGCGGATCGCGTCGACGGCGAAGGACGAGCTCGGGACGCTCAGCGAAGGCTTCGACGAAAGCGTAGGAGCCGTGCGCGCGATGCTGTCCCGCTCGAAGGGGATCGCCGAACGGCTTCAGGAGCACAGCCGCCACTTCAGCGCCTTCGCCTCCTCCACGAAGGATACGAACGCCTCCATCGTCCGGGCGATGGAGGAAATCGCCGCCGGCACGTCCCGCCAAGCGGAGCAGTCGGACGCGAGCGTGCGAACGATCGAGGAGCTGGCGGCGCGCATGGACGCCATCTTAGCCTCCGCCGAGCTGCTGCTCGAGACGAGCTTCGGCGCCAAGCGATCGGCGCAGCACGGTTCCGCGGCCGTGCGGGCGCTGAACGACAGCTCCGAGCGCACCGGCAACGCGCTGCGCACGATGTCCGACGCGCTGCATCGGCTCGAAGGACGTTCTGCGGAGATCGGCAAGATGACGAACGCGATCCACCAAATTTCGCAGCAGACGAACATCCTTGCGTTGAACGCCTCCATCGAAGCGGCGCGGGCCGGCGAGCACGGGAAGGGCTTCTCGGTCATCGCGGAAGAGGTGCGCCTGCTTTCGCTGCAGGCGACCGAGGCGTCCCGGGAAATCGATCGGATCTTGCGGTTGCTTCGCACAGGCGTTCAAGAGTCCGCGTCGACGCTCGCGTCGACGGCGGACAGCTTCTCCGAGCAACAGCTGAAGGTATCGGAAGCCGGCGACGTCTTCCTCTCGCTCGTCGGATTGATCGACGCGTTCGACGAGGAAATTCGCCGCATCGGGGAACGCGTGAACGATGCGAAGCGAAAGCAAGCGGAGCTCGTGGACGCCGTGCATATCGTGTCCACCGTCGCGCAGCAGGCGGCGGCCGGCGTAGAGGAGACGGTCGCCGCGGCGACGACGCAGGACGAGGCGATCGGGCAGATCGCGGTCGAGTCGCAGGAAATCAACGTCTTGGCGGAGTCCTTGTTCGGAGAGATCGATAAATTTAAAATGTAGCCACGCCCCCATTTCCTCCGGAATGGGGGTTTGTTTCATGGCGCGGAAATTGTCAGAAATCGTTAGGCGCTGCGGCGAGTAGAAAGCATCGATTTCGCAAAAAACAAGAAGGCACAGATGCATTCAAATTCTACAGAGGGAGCGATCACTTGCGATGAGAAAGCTATGCAGCCTTGCGTTGACGGCCGTCTTGGCGTGCGGCATGGCGGTACCGGCGTATGCCGCGAATGGCGACAACGGAGCCGGGGCCGGCGCGAACGGCCTGACGACGCAGCGCACCGCCGGCACGAACACCGCCACGAACAACATGGGTCAAACGCCGGGCGCCAAGGGAACCGGGACGAACGCTTCGACGATGCAGCGCACGAACGGCGTAGGCCATACGGCGAACGCGCGCGGAGCGAACACCGGATTCGGCTTGGACGGCTTCCGGATGAACAACGCGACGCGGGCGACGAACGCGCCGACGACGGCCGACGACGGCGTCGACTGGGGCTGGCTCGGTCTCGCCGGCTTGCTCGGACTTGCCGGTCTGCGCGGCCGCGAGAAGTCGAAATAAGCTTCCCGCCCGCCGGACAACGCGAAAACAGGCTGCCGCTCTCCTCGCCGGAGACGCCGCAGCCTGTTTTTCTTACTCCCTATGGCTTCAACGTGGCGCCGGGGATCGACTGCGCGCTTTGCTTGTATCGCGTATCGGTCCCCGGCAGCCCGACGTCGAGCCGGACCGCCCGAATCCAGCCGCCGAGATACGCGTCTCCCGCTTCCTCGGAGCTCCGCAGGCTTGCTTTGCGCTCCAGTTCGCGCAGGTGCTCGATTTGCAGGTCGAGACGGGACAGCTGAATTTCCAGCAGCTCCGGGATCGACTCGCGCTTCGCGTGCTCCCCTACGAGCCTGCGAACATGCGGATGGCAGAGTACGCCGCGATTGCGGTAGCGCTCCCGAAACTCCTCGTCCCCTTCGAAATATTCCGCGATCGCCTCGACGTACCGCCGCTCGCACGTTTCGGTCGCGACGCAGATCGGGCAGCGCTCCTCGGAGGCGAAGCTCCCCAGGTACTGCGCCGTCTCTTCCGCGACCCGCTCCCGTCCGCCGCGCTTCGCCGTCAGCAGCGCGCGCAGCCGATGAAGCGGCTCTTTCCCCTGCGCCGGCGCTTCGACGCCCGGCTTTCGGCTTTGCAAATACCGCTCCAGCGACGCGCGGTGCCGCTCCATCAACGCCCGATAAAACGCGGACTGCGACGCAGGGTCGCCCGCCTCCTTCACGCGCCACGCATGCGCGTTGCAATACCCTTTGGCCCGCACGTACGACTCCACCAGCTGTCCGTCTCCCGCGCCTTCCCGCAGCAGCACCTTAATAAACCGATCGATCCGTTGGTCCACCAGATGGCATACGGGGCATTGATCGTGCGTAAGCGCCTCTAGCATATCGTGATACAAAATGTATTTATCCATGGAAGCTCCTCCGTCTGCGTAACCGTTTCGCGTTGCGGCTATTGTCCCCGCAGGAGCAAATTACCATACCCAAGGCAGGAACATTCTTTATATAATGCCTACAGACGAAGGAGGAGATTTCGATTCGAAGCAAGAGGCTGATCTTATCGACGTTGACCCTCGCCGCCGCGATGTGCTCGACGGCGTTCCCGGCGGGCGCCGCGGACACGCAGGCGGTGCTGCTAGACGGGGAGCGGCAATCGGTCGCTGCCTTCAACCGGGACGGACGGTTGTATGTGCCCGCCGTCTTCCTTCGCGAAGCCGGCGCGTCGGTCGGTTGGAACGAGGCTGCGCAAGCGGTGGTCCTACATAGGGGTTCGACGAGCGTATCGCTCACGGCGGCGTCCGGCGTCATCCATAAACCCGAGGGCTCGTACGTCCCGCTTCGGCGGACGGCGGAGTCGCTCGGCATGCGCGTATCCTACGACGCCGCGACGCACTCGGCGGTGATCGTCGCCGGCGGAACGAGCGGCACGGCCGGCGCCGCGGCGGACGCGGAAGACCTGCGCTGGCTCGAGCGCATTACGGAAGCCGAGTCCGGCGGAGAGCCGTACGAAGGGAAAGTCGCGGTCGCGGCATCGATCCTGAACCGGGTCGACCATGCGGATTGGCCGAACACGATCCAAGGCGTCATTTTCCAAATCGTCGAAGTGCAAGGCGTAAAGTACTATCAATACTCGCCCGTATTGGACGGCCGCATCTACGAGGCCGAGCCGAGCGAGGAGACGAAGCGCGCGGTGCGGGCGGCGCTGGACGGCGACGATCCGACCGGCGGGGCCACCGTGTTTTACAACCCCGACAAGACCGACAACGTCTGGGTGCGGGAGCGGCCGGTCAGCACGACGATCGGCGGTCACGTGTTCGCGTATTAACCTCTTTCCTTTCCCGGCAAAACAGACGGCGCCGCCTTCCCGAAACAACGGGGAGGCGAGCGCCGTCTTTGTTTACCTCTATAGGGAACCCGAAGGTTCCCTTGCGTTCCATCAGCTTTGTACGGCGGCGCCGACCCCGGGCTCGACCGGGACGTTCCCGCCGGATGCGGCGCGCTCGGCCCGCAGCAGCATCTTCCGCCCGCGCCAGCGCAGGAGCGACCAGAAGCCCCGGACGTATTCGTCGCAAATCATGCAGACGTAAATCGCCGTTACCCCCCAACCGAGGGCGATGCCGAAATAATACGAGCAAATCGTGGCGATCAGCGACATCGAGACGATGGACGTGTACATGATGAACCGCGTATCCCCGACCGCGTTCAGCGCGTTGCCGATTGCCATGTTCAGCATCTTGGCCGGCTGCAGCAGCAAGTTCAGCGCAAGCAAACCGACGCCCATCCGCAGGATGTCGGCATCCTCGGTGAACAAGCCGAGCGCCCGCTCGCCGACCGCCACCAGCAGCAGCGCGTTCGCCATGACGAGCACGAGTCCGATCCCGAGCGCCCGGTAAGCGCTCCGGTAAGCGGCCTTCGTCTCGCCCGCGCCGAATTGATGCGCGATCTGAATTTGCACCGCCAGCGCCACCGACCAACCGATCAAGAAGCAGAACGACTCCATCGTATTCATATACGTCCGCGCGGCCAGCTCCTTCGCGCCGAGCGTCGCGATGAAGGAATAGATAAGCATCTGCGATACGACCCAGCTCGCCGTGTTCATGCCGAGCGGCCAGCCGATGCGCAGCACCTCCCCGAACAGGCGTCGATCGAAGAGAAAGAACTCCCGCCACTGCATGCGCCGTTCGAACGCGTTCGCGAACATAACGAACAGGAAGACGACGGCGACCGCCTTCGAAACCGTCGTCGAAATCGCGACGCCCGTGAGGCCCCATGCGGGAAAGCCGAAAGCGCCGTAAATGAATGCATAGTTTAAGACAACGTGCAGCAGGTTCATGCCGACGGCGACGATCATCGGCCCCTTCGTATTGCCCGTGCTGCGGATGACGGTGCTCATGGCGATCATCGCGGCGGTAAACAGCATCCCCCCGCCGGCGATCGCGACGTACGGCTCCGCCAGGGCGTTCAGCGTCTCCGGCAGCTGCAGCGCCCCCGCGATCTCCAGCGGGAAGGTGTAGAGCGCAGCTCCGATGAGGACCCCGACCGCTAGGGTCGCGGTGAACGACAGGATCCCGATGCGCCGCGCCTCCTCCGGCTTGCGGGCGCCGATGCGCTGGGCCACTAGAATGCCCGCGCCGCTCGTGACGACGAGAAACAACGTCATGAGCGCTTGAAACAAATGGTTCGAAAACCCGACGACCGCCACCGCGTCGTCGGATATCGTACTGACCATCAGCGTATCCGCCGTGCCTAACAAAAACTGCAGGAACAACTCGATAAAAACCGGCCAAGCGAGCGCCCATAACGTAAATTTCTTCGCGTGCGACGTGCTCATGCTGCTGCTTCCCTCTCCATCCGGCGTATCCTCTATATGAATGGATTGTACACCGCCGGCGAAGAATGTAAAGCGCCATTTTAATGAACGCCGTAGTACGCGAACTCTACGCCGCAAGGGCCGCCGTCCGGGTTCGATTCCAAATCGACCTCTGTGCCGTCCGCGCGGTAGAGCGGCCGATAGCCTTGCCCGATGCGCGCGGCGGACGCGTTCGCGTAATGGCAAATGAACGCGCGCCGGAACCGGTCCTTCGTTTTATTTCGATACGAGCCGTGAATGAGGTTGCCGTTGAAAAAGAGCACGTCGCCCGCTTCCATGACGACCGGCACCGGCTTCGCGCCGGCCGGCGGCTTTACGAAGTGCGTCGTGAACGATTCTTTCGCGTCCGCTTCGTCCGGACAGACGATCTCGTGCGACTGCGTGTTCGGCACGACCAGCAAGCCGCCGTTCTCCTCGTCGGCGGGATCGACCGCCGTCCAAGCGGCGATGCAGTTGCCCGGCTCGACCTTCAAATAGAAGTTGTCTTGGTGCAGCGCTTGCCCCCTCGAGCCGGGCGGCTTGTAATAGAACATGCTTTGCGCCGCGAGCGGCTCTTCGCCGTACAGCGCTCGCAGCACCTCCAACACCGGCGGATGCAGCATATACTTCTTCGCCGTCGCGTCGAACCGGTGCGGATGCATCACCCGCGGGTACCGCTTCAGCGGATCGTCTTTGCCCGCCTCGAAATCCGGCTCGAAATAGCCGGGAATCGTCCGATGGCTCATCTCCTCGAACGTCCGGACGATCTCGGCCAGCTCTTCCGGCCCGAACACCCCTTTCGCGATCGCATATCCGTCTTCCTCGAAGCGGCGGCGCAGTTCCTCGAGCTGCTCGTTCCTCTGCTTTTCCATTGCCCTCTCCCCCTTGCGCAAGCGTGTTATCATTGCGATTTTCCTTTATCGTAAAGGATGAACGGGGTTATAATGAAGTAACGATCTCGCTGACTAATCACAGGATCCTGCTATCGGAGGGCGGCAATCATCAGCTTCGAAAACGTTATGGAAGTATACGGGGGAGAAGGCCCGGGCTCCGTCTCCGTCGGCCGGTTCCGCGTAGACGACGCGTACGAGGTCGATCGTCCGCAAGGCCGGGGCGACTGGCTCGTCACGTTCACGCTGGAAGGGGAGGGGTTCTTTCGCACGCCGCAGGGCGAACGGTCCGTCGGCGCCGGCGACGTCGCGGTGCTGAAGGCGGTCGTGCCGCATCGCTACGGGACGAAGCCCGGCGCGAGGTGGCATTTCGTATGGGCGCATTTCCCGCTCGGCGCGATGGAGCCGATCCTGCTGCCCGACGCGGAGACGTCGGTGCGTTCGATCGCGTCCGTCGAGGCGCGCAGGCGCATCCTGCGCGCCTTCCGCCGGGCGCTCGGCGACGCGGCGTCGCAAGGGCCGTTCTGGAACGAGCTGTGCCTAAGCGCGCTGCAGGAAGCGCTGGCCGTCGCCGGCCGCAGCGACGCCCGGCGGCTCGACCCCCGCGTCGAGGAGACGCTTCGGCTGCTGTCGGCGCGCCGCCGCGAGCCGGTACGCGTCGAAGCGCTGGCCGCGGAGGTCGGCTTATCGCCGTCGCGGCTGTCGCATCTATTTAAGGAAGCGACGGGTCAGTCGATCGTCGACGCGCTGAACGCAATGCGCGTGCGCGAAGCCGCCTTGCTGCTCGAGCATAGCCGGCTGGGCGCCGCGGAGATCGCGTACGACGTCGGCTTTCAAAATTACAACCACTTCCTCGCGCAATTCCGCAAGCGGCTCGGCGCCAGTCCGAGCGAGTACCGCCAACGATTGCGGAATATGTCGGGCGGCGCTGCCGGGAAGAAAAAATAACTGCATCATTTGTTCGACCGCACGCATTCATAAGAAAAACTCGTCTGCCGACGAGTCCTCTAGGTTCGAGCATATTCATCATACGTGCAAGCAGGCGTGGGTCCTACGCTCCGCTTGCTCCATTGCAGGTGTGTTGTCCGATCGAATGGGATCAAGGTAACAACACGCCTGCAAAACGTCGCTGCTTCGCCGGCGCTCCGGTATGCCCCACGCCTTCCTATCGTTAGCGAAAGCGTTACCGGAACTTCGGCAGCCAGTCGCCGTGCGCTTCGATCAGGTCGTCGCACATCGCGACGATATCGTCCATCGACAGCTCGGCCGCCGTGTGCGGGTCAAGCATCGCCGCATGGTAAATATGCTCCTTCTTGCCCGTCATCGCCGCTTCGATCGTCAGCAGCTGCGTATTGATGTTCGTCCGGTTCAGCGCGGCGCATTGCGGCGGCAGATCGCCTACATACGTCGGCGTGACGCCGCTGCGGTCGACGAGGCACGGCACCTCGACGCACGCCTCGCGCGGCAGGTTCGAGATGAGGCCGCCCGTGTTCATGACGTTGCCGCCGATTTTGAACGGCTTGTTCGTCTCCATCGCCTCGAAGATATAAGACGCATATTCGTGCGATCGGGTATGCGACAGGTTGGCGTCGTTCACGAGTTCGTCGCGCATCTTCGCCCACTGCTCGATCTGGTTGACGCAGCGGCGCGGATATTCGTCGAGCGGAATGTTGAATCGCTCGATCAGCTCCGGGTAGTTGCGCTTGATAAAGTACGGATGGTACTCCGCGTTATGCTCGGACGACTCGGTAATGTAATAGCCGAATTTCAGCATCATCTCGTAGCGCACCATGTCGCCGTGCTTTTCTTTCTGCTTCTCGGCCGCGCGCCGCTTGATTTCCGGATACAGATCGACGCCGTCCTTCGACACCTCGAGCAGCCACGCCATGTGGTTGATGCCCGCGATCTTCGACTTGACGCCCTCCGAATCGATGCCGAGGTGGCGGAACAGATGCGGTACGCACACCTGCACGCTATGGCACAGACCGACCGTCTGCACGCCGCCGTGCGTGTTCATGACGTTCGTCAGCACCGCCATCGGGTTCGTGTAGTTCAGGAACCACGCGTCCGGGCACACCTCGCGAATATCTTTCGCGAAGTCGAGCATGACGGGAATCGTACGCAAATTGCGGAAAATGCCGCCGATCCCGACCGTATCCGCGATCGTCTGCCGCAGACCGTATTTCTTCGGGATTTCGAAATCGGTGATCGTGCACGGATCGTAGCCGCCCACTTGAATCGCGTTCACGACGTATTTCGCGCCGCGCAGCGCTTCCTTCCGATCGGTATACGACTTTACGACGCAGCTGCTGCCGACCGTCCGCTTGATGTTGTTGAGCATCATCTCCGAATCCTTCAGCCGCACGTGGTCGATATCGAACAGCGCCAGCTCGAAGCCCTGCAGCGCCGGCGTCATCATCGTGTCGCCGAGCACGTTTTTCGCGAAGACGGAGCTTCCCGCTCCCAAGAACGTAATTTTCGTCATCGTTCGAACCCTCCAACTCATGATTGAACATGTTCTCCTTCAATATAGGGGAGGCGTGCGCGCAAGCATATGGAGGAAACGAAGAGAGATATGGATTTTTGTAGTCCGTTCAGGTACGCTTGGGAGAAAAGGAGGCGGGCGACGTTGCCGGTCATCGCAGAACACTACAGCTTCGTAACCTATGTGAATCGGGCGAAGGGTCCCGGCGAAATGACGGTATTATTCAGCGGGGAAGGGCGTCCGGTGGAGCTGCACAACACCGGTCCGGGCATCCACGATTATTACTTGATCCACACGATCGTCTCGGGCAACGGCAGCTTCTCGCTGAACGGAACGCATTACATTTGTGGTGCCGGGGATACGTTCGTCATTTTCCCGGGAGCGCTTCATCAGTACGTTGCGGCCGAAGTCGAACCTTGGCATTACGTCTGGGTCGCCTTCCACGGCCACCGGTCCGAGCCGCTGCTCCAGCAGCTGGGCATCACCCCGGAGCGGCCCGTCGTCCGCGGCAGCGGCACGCGCAAAGCGTTCTCCCTCTACCGCAAGCTGCGCCGGACGCTGCGCGACGCGGAACGGCCGGCGCTGGCCGACTTGGAGGCGGAAGGGTTGCTTCGCCTCTTGCTGCACGAGCTCTCGCTCGCCAGCGGGGCGCAGCTGCCCTCGGCGCCGTCGGCCGAATCCCCGGCGAAACGGCAGGTCGAACAAGCGATGCGTTGGCTCGAGCTGCAGCACGCGCAGCCGATTTCCATCGAACAGCTGTCCAAGTCGTTAGGTTATCATCGCACGCATTTGTCGAAAATTTTCAAGGAGACGATCGGCCTCTCGCCGATGCAATACCTGATGCAAATTCGGCTCGAACGCGCGAAATCGCTGCTGGGCAGCCGTTGGTCGGTCGAGGAGGTCGCCTCCTCGGTCGGGTTCGCGGACCCGTTGTACTTTTCGAAGCAATTCCGCAAGCGGTTCGGCGTGTCGCCGACGGCATTCCGAAGATCGTCATCAAAGTAAACTGAACGGTCGGTTTTCGTTTTGACTAGTCAGTCAAGATTGTGCTATGCTTCCCGTATCACCTTCCCTACAGAAAAGAGGATACGCGGAGCATGAGAGGAATCATACGCTTTTCCCTGAACAACCGGTTCGCCGTTCTGATTCTGACGATCATCGTGACCGTCGCCGGTCTCTATGCCGGCCTGAACATGAAGCAGGAGACGCTGCCGAATTTGGAAGTGCCGTATTTGCAAATTACCGCCGTCTATCCCGGCGCGGCGCCGGAGGAGGTCGCGGAGTCGATCACCGGCCCCGCCGAGCAGCGACTCCTCCATTTGCCCGGCGTGAAGACGGTCAACTCCTCCTCGATGGAAAACGTCTCCGCCATTACGATCGAATACGATTACGGCGTCGACATGGACAAGGCCGCGGCGGAGGCGCGCGAGGCGCTCGAGCTTCTTTCGCTCCCCTCCGGGGCGCAGGAGCCGACCGTCTCGCGCATCAGTCTGAACGCGTTCCCGGTCGTCTCGCTCAGCGTCGCCGATCCGAACGGCTCGCTGGAGGAGCTGACGAAGCTCGTCGAACGGGAGATTCAGCCCGCGCTGGAGGGCCTCGACGGCGTCGCGAGCGTCCAAATCGCCGGTCAATACGTGACCGAGGTGTCGCTGCGGTTCGACGCCGAGGCGCTGCGGCGCCGCGGACTGACGGAGGACGCCGTCAAGGGCGTCGTGCAGGCGTCCGCGTTCTCCGCGCCGCTCGGGTTGTACGAGCTCGGGAACGAACAGAAGACGATCGTCGTCGACGGCGGCGTCAAGACGATCGAAGATCTCGAGAACGTGCCGATTCCGATCGCCGGACCGACGGGCCTCTCGACAGTACCGCTGAAGGAGGTCGCGACGCTGGCCGTGACGGGGCGCTCCGAGTCGATCTCCCGGACGAACGGCTCCGAGTCGATCGGCATTCAGATCGTCAAGGCGCAGGACGCCAATACGGTCGACGTGGTCAACGCCGTGAAGGACGAAGCCGCGTCGCTGCGCGACCGGTACCCGACACTCGAGGTGACGACGCTGCTCGACCAAGGCGAGCCGATCGAGCAATCGGTCAAGACGATGCTCGAGAAGGCCGCCTTCGGCGCATTGTTCGCGATTCTCATCATCCTGCTGTTCCTGCGCAACGTGCGCTCGACGATCATCTCCGTCGTCTCGATTCCGCTGTCGCTGCTCATCGGCGTCTTGCTGCTGCAACAACTGGACATCACGCTGAACATGATGACGCTCGGCGCGATGACGGTCGCGATCGGCCGCGTCGTCGACGACTCGATCGTCGTCATCGAGAACATCTACCGCCGCATGTCGCTGCCGAACGAGTCGCTGAAGGGGAAGGCGCTGATTCTCGACGCCACGCGCGAGATGTTCATCCCGATTCTATCCTCCACGATCGTGACGATCGCGGTGTTCCTGCCGCTCGGCGCCGTGAGCGGCATGGTCGGCGAGCTGTTCCTGCCGTTCGCGCTCACGATGGTGTTCGCGCTTCTCGCCTCGCTGCTCGTGGCGATTACGGTCGTGCCGGCGATGGGCTTCGCGATGTTCAAGAACGGGCTGAAAGGCAAGGCGCACGACGAAGCGAAGGTCGGCCGGCTCGCCGGCGCGTACAAGCGCGCGCTGCGGTGGACGCTGGATCATAAAACGATTTCGATTGTCGTCTCCTTCGCCCTGCTGTTCGGCAGCTTCGCCCTCGTCCCGGCGATCGGCGTCAGCTTCCTGCCCGAGGAGGAGCAGAAATACGCCATGGTCTCCTACACGCCCGCTCCGGGCGAACGGCTGGCGGATGTGGAGGCGATCGCGCTCCAAGCGGAGACGCTGTTGCTGAAAGACGAGCGGGTAACGAATTTCCAATACTCGGTCGGCGGCAGCAATCCGATGAGCCCGGGGCCTTCCCGGTCGGCGCTGTTTTATATCCAGTATCCCGACGATACCGAAGCGTTCGAAGACGTGAAGAACGCATTGGTCGACGCCCTTGCGGAACAAGCCCCGGGGGAAGGCGAGTGGGGACAGATGGATTTCTCCGGCGGCTTCGGCGGCGCCGGTCTAAATCTCCATGTGTACGGCGATACGATGGAGGAGATCGAAGCGGCGATCGCGGACATCCAAGGGCTGATGGAGGACGACGGCCGATTCGAGAACATCGAGTCGAGCCTGTCCGAGACGTACGGCCAATATACGCTCGTCGCGGATAAGGAGAAGCTGAGCGGCCTCGGCCTCACGCCCGGGCAGCTCGTTCTGGCGCTTAGCCCGTCTCGCGAGCGGCCGGTGTTGACGAACGTCGAGATCGAAGGCAAGACGTACGAGGTCGTCGTCGCCGCCGATCCGAAGACGTACGGCTCGATCGAGGATATCGAGCGGACGACCGTCGCCTCGCCGCTCGGTTTCGAGGTCGCCGTCGGCGACGTCGTCGACGTGGTCGAGGGCGACTCCCCGGACACCGTCACGCGCAAGGACGGGCGGCTGTACGGCAGCGTCTCCGCCGACATTACGGCGAAGGACGTCGCGAAGGCGTCCTCCGACCTGGAGGCGGCCATCGACGCGAAGCTGACGCTGCCGCCGACGGTCGACGTCGAATTCGGCGGCGTCGCGGAGCAAATTAACGAGACGTTCGCGCAGCTCGGTCTCGCGATGGCCGCGGCGATCGCGATCGTCTACCTCGTGCTCGTCGTCACGTTCGGCGGCGGCCTCGCGCCGTTCGCCATTCTGCTCTCGCTGCCGTTCGCGATCATCGGCGCGCTCCTCGCCCTGCTGATTGCCGGCGAGACGATCAGCGTCTCCGCGATGATGGGCGCGCTCATGCTGATCGGCATCGTCGTCACGAACGCGATCGTCCTCGTCGACCGGGTCATTCGTAAGGAGAAAGAGGGGCTCTCGACGCGCGAAGCGCTGCTCGAAGCGGCCGCGACCCGTCTCCGTCCGATTCTGATGACCGCGCTCGCGACGATCGGCGCGCTGCTGCCGCTGGCGTTCGGGCTCGAGGGTGCGGGCATCATCTCTAAGGGACTCGGCGTCACCGTCATCGGCGGCCTCGCCAGCTCGACGGCGCTCACGCTCGTCATCGTGCCGATCGCCTACGAATTACTAATGAAGCTGCGCAAGGGCGGCATCGAAGAGTCCATCTGACAAGGAGCTGGGCCGAATGAACGACAAGAAGGAACAGATCATCGAGACGGCGCTGCGTCTCTTCGCCGCCAAGGGCTTTCACGCGACGTCGATCCAAGACATCGCCGAAGCGATCGGTATCGCCAAGGGCTCTGTTTATATTCACTTTAAATCGAAAGAAGATATGCTCGTATCCGCGCTCAAGCACACCGTGCAGCGCATGATCGAGGACGTCGGCCGCGCCGCCGCCGCGCCGGGGCTGTCTCCGCGGGAGCGGCTCGTCCGCAAAACCGCAGAGCAGCTTCGCTTCGCCACCGAACACAAGTCGTTCTTCCTCATGTTGATGAACGAAGGGATGCTGCACGTGAACGAGGAGCTGAAGTCGTTCATGCTCGAATTGCGCATCCGCGGCTTCCGTTGGGCGCAGGCGGATATTCAGGACGTCTATGGCGAGCGGGTCGGTCCGTACGCCTTGGACGCCGTGGCCGTCCTGCAAGCGCTGTGCGCGCAATACACCGGATACTTGCTCATCGAACAAGCCGAGATCGACATCGAAGCGTTAGCCGCTTTCCTTGCCGACCGACTCGACGACGCCGTGGACGGAATGATTCGCAAGGGCCTCCCCCCGATCTTAACCGAACGTACGCTGGCCGGCACCTCCCTCGGGACGGAAGCCGGCGATCCCGTCGGACCGATCGACCTTCGCGCCCAGTGGCTCCGCGTCCTGCGGGAGGCGATTCGGGAATCCGTCCGCGACGACGCGAAGCGCGAGGAGCTGCTCGGGTATACGGTCGTGTTGGAAGCCGAGCTGCGGAAGCGGGCGCCGTCCGATCCGATCGTTCTCGGCGTGCTCGAGCATCTGCGCGAAGCGGAACCGGCGATGATCGGGCAGCTGGTCCGTCAGCTGGAGAAGGCGATCGTTCAATAACCCCGTAAAATAATATTTAACATATACGTTGATAAAGTTATGCAATCGGTTCATAATGGAAGGGCACGCAACTAGATTTACTACAGGGAGGACGATCCACATGTACGATATCGCCATCATCGGCGCCGGTCCGGCCGGGGCCAGCGCCGCGATTTTCGCGGCGAAAGCCGGAAAGAAGACGATCGTCGTCGACAGCGACAAAGGCGCGACGAGACGCGCGTGGTTCGAAAATTTCTACGGCATCGAAGCGATCGACGGACCGTCGCTCGTCGACATCGGCATCGCGCAGCTCAAGAAGTTCGGCGCGGAGTACGTGCTTGACGAAGCGGCGAGCATCGCCGCGATCGACGGCGGGTTCGCGATCGCGACGACCGGCGGCGTAAGCTATGAAGCGAAGCATGTCGTCTTGGCGACGGGCCTCTCCGTCGAGCTCGGCGAGAAGCTCGGCGTGAAAGTCGCGCCCGGCACGGAGCCGCGCATTAAGAGCATCTTCGAGGTCGACGCGTCCGGGCGTACGAACGTCCCCGGCGTATGGGCCGCCGGCACGGTCGCCGGCGTCAGCATGCACGGCGTCATTACCGCGGGCGACGGCGCGAAGGTCGCCATCAACATTATCAGCGAGCTGAACGGCGAACGGTACGTCGACCACGACGTCTTCCAGCCGAAGGCATAAATTCAGAACGCAACGGAGCTGTCCCTAACGCTATGAATCTAGCGAAGGGGCGGCTCTTTTTGTTACAAAAAAAATCGCCGCCTTCGGTTGTACGAAGGCGGCGACCTTAGTCACCGAAGGCGCGATTTTTGCTGCGTGACCCGAGGCCCGCTAGGAATGCGACAGTACGAGCTCCTCGCGGTTTTCCGCCTGCGGCGGTTCTTCCATCCAACCGTGCTTGATCATGAGCTTGCCGCCCTCCTGAGCGAAGTTGTACACCTTGGTCGCCAGCGCGATCAGCTTGAGCGGCAGATCGCTGCGCAGGCTGAACGACGTGCCGAGCGCATTGCCGCCGAGGCCGAAGGTCGTCAGCAGGTTCGTGCAGTACATCATCAGCTTGTCGGAAAATACCGGCGCGGTCGAGTCGGTCGCCCGTCCGCCGGGCGCCGGCGACGGATTCATATCGCTCTCCATGAAGAGCGACCGAACCATGTCGACCGTGTCTCTCGCAAGCTCGAGGCCTTGCTCGAAATACCTTCTCGCGTCCGGCTCCGCAGCGACCTGCGCGAAGCCGGTCATTAGCTCGAGCCCGAAGGCGTTCGTCTCCAGCTGCTGATACAAATGAGCGGTCTCCACCAAGTTGACCGGCCTGGCTTTGTGCAGCACGCTATGCCCCTTCATGTACTGCAGCCCCTCCACGAATTCCGTCTCTTGCGGCGGGGTGACGATCGGCGGACGCGTCAGCATGCCCCGCTTCAGCAGCAGTTCCGTCGCGTCCTCGTACATGTTCTGGGCTTTGTTCGTCAACTCGACGTTCAACCGCCGAACGTCTTCCCGATACGACATCCCCAGGTGGAGCGCGCCGATCCCCCCCGTAATTTTGGCCAACATCCGAAGGAAGGAGACGGCGAACATGCCGTTGAACAGCGCCGGCGCGTCCGGCTTGACGTCCGTGTCGCCGAAGCCGACCGGTACGACTGCGCCTTCCCGCTCGAGGATCCCCCGGATGGCTTCGATAAAACCCCCTGCGTCCGTGTAAGCCCGGGTGAGCAGCGCTCGCGATTCCTCGTCCGCTTCATGCCGGAGGAAGTGCTTCAGCATCTGATAGGTCATCGTCTTCTCTTGATACGTCATCCACAGCGATCCGAGCTCGGAAGAGGCCAGAGGTACGGTACGCGGTTCGATCATAGCTGTTCCCTCGCTTCCAAGGTCTTGATATGCAGCTATGATTCCCCGCGGGACCCTCGCTTATGTGGGGCCGATCCCGCGAAACCGGAACGTATGCGTATAGGCCCGGTCTGCCGGCAGCGTATATTCCGCATGCGCCTTCGCGCCCCAGCTGTCGTCGCCGCCGACGCCCATCTGGCGAAGATTGGCCCGCACGACCGTCTTGCCGCCGAACGCCTTCAGCTGGTACGGATAGCTGCAGCTCTCCAGCTCGAGCGGCGTGAACGGCAGCGCGCTCCACTCCATCGTGGGCGATCCCGAGAATCGAAGGCCGAAGCCCGCCTCGTCCGTCACGCAAGCCCACCGCACCTCCGTCTTGTTGCCGCTCTCCTGCGGCCGCAAATACGGCGCCAACTGCTCTTGGACCTTCCCCTCGTAGATGCCCAGTTTTCCCCCGTTCATCCGATCCCAGTACGTCTCCTGCGGCCCGTTCCCGTACCACCGAACGGAATCGAGGCGTCCGTCCAGCAGGAACAACATGCCGATCTCCGGAATTTCCGGCAAGCCGCCGCCCGGCGTCAGCGTCTGCGTCACTTCTACCTCGCCGTTCGGGTATACCGCGTACGCGACGACGCATGTCGTCCGCGAAGAACCGTACGCCTCCGGCAGGCCGAGCTCGAACGTCGTCTCGACGAAGACGCGCTCGGCGCCCGCCTCGACGCGCATCGCCGTCATTCTTCGGGCGGCGCCGGCAAGCCGCCACGGGGCGCAGCGAACGTGATGGTTCGCGCCGCGATCGTTGTCCGTGTACGCGCGCCAGAAGTTCGGCGCCGGCGGCGCGCTGACGAGATCCCGCCCTTGGCGTCGATACCGCGAAAGATGGCCGAAGCGCTTTTCGAACGATACGGTAAAATCGTCGCCGAACACCTGAACCGTGACCGCGTTCTCGACGACCCGAAGCGTCGCGCCGGGAGCGGCGGAAGACGCCGGCGAAACCGCCGAAGCGGCGCGCTCGAGCGCGATTTGGCCGAACGCGATCTCATGCCCGGCAGGCGCCCAGCGCTCGTCCTGGCGCAGGACGAAGCTCGCCTCGACGACGTACTCCCGATCCCCCGACGACAGCGCGTCCGGCGCGAACGGCGCGCGCGCCTCCGCGCTTTCGCCCGGCGCCAGCGTTACCGTCGTCCGCTCGACCGCGACCGGCTCGCCGTCCTGCAGCAGCGTCCAGACGCAGTCGAAGGCGTTCAAATTCGTAAACAAGAACCGGTTCGTCAGGCGGAAGACGCCCGCCGCCGCGTCGACGGTTTCGAACAAGACGTTCTGGTAGCATGCTTTCGCTTCGGGCAGCTTCGGCGAGGCGGAGCGGTCCGCGAAGACGAGTCCGTTGCCGCAGAAGTTGCCGTCGTTCGGGTTGTCGCCGAAGTCGCCGCCGTACGCGAGGTACGTCGACGTCCCGTCCGGCGTCGCCTTGCGCAGCGCTTGGTCGAGCCAATCCCAAATAAACCCGCCTTGCAATACGGGGTATTTATAAAACAACTCTACGTATTTGTGCAGGTTGCCGAGCGAATTTCCCATCGCATGCGAATATTCGCACAGCAGGAACGGCTTTTTCGGCTCCGGCGCCTCGGCGTATGCGTAAAGCTGGGGCAGCTTCGAATACATCTGGCTTTCGACGTCGGAAGCCGCCTCCGAGGCGCGGTACAGGGTTACGCCCTCGTAATGGACCGGCCGGGTCGGATCGGCCGCTTTGAGCAAATCCCGCATCGCGAGGAAGTTGTCGCCGCCGAACGATTCGTTGCCGAGCGACCACATCACGACGGAGGGATGGTTTTTGTCCCGCTGCAGCATCGAATTCGCCCGGTCGAGCACGGCGTCCCGCCATTCCGGCTTGCTGCCCGGCAGCGCGCCTTCCTCCTCCTTCTGCCCGTAAAACCAGGAGCCGTGCGTCTCGAGGTTCGTCTCGTCGATCACGTACAGACCGTATTCGTCGCATAAATCGTACCACAGCGGATGGTTCGGATAGTGCGACGTGCGCACCGCGTTCATGTTATTCGCCTTCATCAGCTTCACGTCCGCGAGCATATCCTCGTACGTGATCGCCCGTCCTCGATCGCAGTGGAACTCGTGCCGGTTGACGCCCTTGAAGACGATGCGCCGGCCGTTGATCCGCATCAAGCCGTCGCGGATTTCGAACGTGCGGAACCCGACCCGGCAGCTGACCGCTTCGAGCAAGCCGCCTTCCGCGTCGCGCAGCGCCAGAACGAGCGTGTACAAATTCGGCTGCTCGGCGCTCCACGGGAGCGGCCGCTCTATGGCGCGAGCGAACGACGCCTCGGCTTCGCCGTTCGCGCCGAACGCCAGCGCGACGGCCGCCGCCGCCGCGGGCACCGGCGCGCCGTCCGCCCCGTAAAGCGCCGCCTCGAGCGTCGCCGCGCCGTCCGGCGCCCCGTCCGCGCGCGCGACCGTCGCAGAGACGCGCAGCTCGCCGTGCTCGTACCGTTCGTCGAGCGCGGCGACCGCGAAGAAGTCGGCGACGTGCACGGCCGACGGCGCGAACAAATACACCTCGCGAAAAATTCCGCTCAGCCGCCAAAAATCTTGATCCTCCAGCCAGCTGGCGTCGCTCCAACGATACACCTCGACCGCCAGCTTGTTCTTTCCCTCGACGAGGTACGGCGTAAGATCGAATTCGGCCGGCGTGAACGAATCCTCGCTGTAGCCGACGAACTCGCCGTTGACCCACACGTAAAACGCCGATTCGACGCCTTGAAAGCTAATGCGCACCTGCCGGCCGCGCCAGCTTGCAGGCGTCTCGAACGTGCGCGCGTAAGAGCCGACCGGATTGCGTTCCTCCGGCGCGAAGGGCGGGTTCACGACCTCTTTCCCTTCCCACGGATACCGAATGTTCGTATACTGCGGCGTATCGTAGCCGTGAAGCTGCCAATGCGAAGGCACCGGCAGCTCCGCCCATCCGGAACAGTCGTAATCCGTCCGATAGAAATGCTTCTCCCGCTCCTCCGGCCGCTCGGCATAACTGAATTTCCACGTTCCGTTCAGCGACATAAAATACGGGGACGCGTACCGGTCCCCCGCGAGCGCTTGCTCGATCGTATCGTACGGCATGAAGGTCGCATGCGCCTTCAGGCGATTCACCTGAAACACCTCAGGATTGTTGTTCCACTCCGGAAACCCGTTCGCCGGCGGCGTGTATCGCGGCATCGGCCCACACTCCTCATATTTGGAAAATGTTTTTCCCCGCGCCGCCCAACGAGACGCGCCGGTTTCCTCTCTCCTTCGACATCCCGAAGGACATGTCCTGCCGGGCGCCCATGCAATTCGTCAATTATATACAAGTTGTATACAATGTGTTGACAGCCTCGCGCCGGGAGATCGATAATCGGTCATACATAACATCCCATCCCGAAGGAGGACCCTTCCGCATGAAACTCGGAATCGGCAGCTATACGCTCGCCTGGTCGATCGGCGTCCCTGGCTACGAACGGCCGGCCGCGCCGCTCGACGCCTTCGCGCTCCTCCGCATCGCGCGGGAAGCCGGGCTCTCGCTCGTGCAAATCGCCGACAACGTCCCGCTGCACGCTTGGACGCCCGCCGAGCTGGCCCGGCTGAAAGCCGAGGCCGACGAGAGCGGCGTCGCGCTCGAGGTCGGCACGCGCGGCACGGAGCCTTCGTTGCTTCTTGCGTATCTCGACGTCGCTCGAGCCGTCGGCTCCCCGTTCGTCCGGACGCTCGCGACGACGCCGGACCTCGACGCCGCGAAGGCGCAGCTGCTCGAGGCGCTGCCCGCGTACGAGCGCGCGGGCGTCGCCCTCGCGCTCGAAAATCACGGGCTGCATACGACGAAACAGCTCGTCCGCTTATTCGAAGAAGTCGGCTCCCCGTTCCTCGGGTGCTGTCTGGACACGGTCAATTCGTTCGGCGCGCTCGACAGCCCGGACACGGTCGTCGCCGACTTGATGCCGCACCTGCTTAATTTGCATATTAAGGATTTCGACATTACCCGGATCGACCATCAGATGGGCTTCGTCGTGCTTGGCACGCCGGCGGGCGCGGGCAAGCTGAACGTTCCGTCGCTGCTCCGCGCGGCGCGCGAACGCGGACGGCACGCGAACGCGATCCTCGAGCTGTGGCCTCCGTACCAAGGCAGCGTCGAAGCGACGATCGCCCTGGAACGCGAGTGGCTGCGGCAAAGTCTCGCTTATTTGCGGACGCTGCCGGAATTTCGATCGGGATGAGGGGGATGCCATGCCGGCCGTAACGTTGAAGGAGAAGGCGTACGACGCGATGCGACGCGCGATTCTCGACGGCGAGCTCCGGCCCGGCGATTTCCTGACCGAGCGGACGCTCGTCGAACGGCTGGGGATGAGCCGCACGCCGATCCGGGCGGCGCTCGAGCGGCTCGACGCCGAGGGGCTGGCGAAATATACGCCGAATAAGGGGCTGATCGTCTCGGACATCTCGGCGGCGCAGGTCGCGGAGGTGTTCGATTTCCGAATCGCGATCGAAGGATATGTCGCGAAACGGCTCGCGGGGGGAACGTGGCGCGAAGCGGACCGCGCCTGGTTCCGCGCCAACCTGCAGGAGCAGGAGCGATGCGTTCAGGCGAACGACGCCGAGCGCTTCACGGCAGCCGATGCCGCTTTTCACCGAAAGCTCGTCGAGCTGTACGACAACGGCGAAATGCTGAGGGCCGCGGACCGGCTGCAGGACCGGCTGTACCGGTTGGCGCTGCGCGTGCTTCGCAAGGATGCGCAGCGGATCCGCGCCTCGTACGAGGATCACCTGCGCATCTTCGAGCTCGCCGCCGCGGGGCGCGGCGACGAAGCGGCGCAGCGGATGGAAGCGCATCTCGAGTACGGGAAGCGGATTTTGTTGTCTTGATCGCCGCGCCGATTAGCCGCCCCGGGCAGGAGCGCCTTCGGGCGCGTCCGCGTTTTGCAGCAGGTACATGCGGTAGTAACGGCCTTGCAGCGCCATCAACTCCTCGTGCGTGCCGCGTTCTTCGATGACGCCGCGGTGCAGGACGAGAATGCGGTCGGCGTCCCGAATGGTGGACAGTCGATGCGCGATGACGAACGTCGTCCGCCCGTGACGGAGCACGTCCAGCGCGCGCTGGATCACTTGCTCCGTCTCGCCGTCTACGCTCGCCGTCGCCTCGTCCAAAATGAGAATGGCCGGGTCGAACGCGAGCGCCCGCGCGAAGGAAACGAGCTGCCGTTCGCCTGCGGACATCGTCGCGCCGCGTTCGACGACCGGCTCGCGGAGGCCGTGCGGCAGGCGCGAGACGAACGGCTCGGCGCCGACCGCCCGCAGCGCCCGGGCGACGTCCGCCTCGTCGATCGCTTCGTTGTACAGCGCGACGTTGAACCGCAGATCGCCGGTAAAGAGGAACGGATCCTGCAGTACGATGCCCATATGCTTTCGCAGCGCCTGCTTCGGCAGGGAGCGAATGTCGACGCCGTCGATGCGGATCGTGCCGCCGGTCGGTTCGTAGAAGCCTAACAATAGATTCATGATCGAGCTTTTGCCCGAGCCGGTATGGCCGACGATCGCGACGGTTTCCCCCCGCTTCGCCTCGAAGGCGACGTCCTTCAGCACGTTCTCGCCGGGGACGTAGGCGAAGGTGACGTTTTCGAAAGCGACATGCCCTTCCGGCCTCGGCACCGCCGCCTCCTTCCCCGCCTCCCTTGCGCCCTCCCCCTTGCGGTCCATCAGCGCGAACACCCGCTCTGCCGACACGAAAGCCCGCTGCGCGTTCGTCATCTGATCGAAGATGCCTACGATCGGCTCGTAGATGCGCCCGAGGTAATCGACGAACGCGTAGAGCACGCCGAACGAAATCGCCGCGGAGGCGAGCGATTGGCCGCCGAAATACCAGACGATGAGCGCCGTCAGCAGCCGTCCGATGAAGTAGACGACGTTCCGGCCGGAGAACGCGAAGATGCGGAATTGCTTGACCTGCGCCCGATACCGGTCCTCGTTCAGCCGCCGGAAGTCCGCGCGCATCGCCTCCTCCCGCCGGAACGCCTGTACGATCGGCATAACGTGAATCATCTCGTTCAACATCGCGTTCATCTCCGCGAGCCGCGACCGGATCGTCTGGACGAACGGCTTGGAGAACGTCAGATGCAAATACAGCAGCCCCGCGAATAGAGGCAAGATCAGCGCGCACAGCAGCGCGAGCCGCCATTCCAGAAAGAGGAGCGCCGCGAAGACGCCGAGAATGTTCAGGCCGCTGACGACGAACGTGGCGGTAAAGCTGATATACAGCTCCTTAATGTTCTCGGTGTCGTTGGATACGCGCGAGACGAGCTGCCCGATCGGCGTCTTATCGAAGAACGAGACGGGCAGCCGGTTCAGATGCCGGAACAAATCCATGCGCATGCGCTGCACGATGCGCTGCGCGGACGATTGCAGGAGATAACTCTGTATGTACGTCAGCGCGCTGCCTGCGACCGTCAGCCCTACGATCAATAGGACGAGGCCGTAGATTGGCCCGACATCGTACCGGTAAAACGCGGCCGCTTCGCTTCCGGTGACGCGCACCGCGCCGTACGCGGGGCTGTCGAGGGCGAATCCCCCGTCGCCCGAGACGAATCGCGCCGCCGCCCCGGCCGCCGGCGCCTCCGCAGGCAGCCAGTCGCTCCGCACGTACGCCATGTCCCGGAACGGCACGAAGCGCGCGCCCGCCGGCACGGCGTCCGGGGGCAGCTCGATCCATTCGCGCTGAATCGCCAGCAGATGCTCGTCGATGATCGTCTTCGTGACGATCGGCACGGAAAGCTGCGCCCCCATCGCCAGAACGAGGACGCCGAGCGCTAGCGCGACCTGGCGGCGGAAAAGCAGCAAGTAGGCGAACAGCCTGCGGGCGACGGCCCGGTCCTGCACGCGATCCTGGTCTTGTTCGAGTTCGATCATGGCCCCTCCTCCAGCAAGCTGCGCTCCAGCTGCTGCCGCTCGTATTGGCGGCGGTACCAGCCGCCCCGGCGCATCAACGCATCATGGTCGCCCTCCTCGACGATCCGCCCGTCGTCGAGCACGACGATGCGATGCGCATGCTTTACCGCGGACAGCCGATGCGTCGCGATGAACGTCGTCTTGCCGACCCGCGAACGCCGCACCTCGTCGAGAATGGCCGCTTCCGTGCGCGCATCGACCGCCGATAACGCGTCGTCGAGCACGAGCACGTCCGGGTCGACGAGCAGCGCCCGCGCGATGCCGATGCGCTGCTTCTGCCCGCCCGACAGCATGACGCCGTTCTCGCCGACGATCGTGTCGAGCCCCGCGGGCATGCGGGCGAGATCCTCCGCGAGGAACGCCTTGCGCGCCGCTTCGACAATGTCGTCCTCCGTCGCCTCGGGCCGGCCCAGCGCGATGTTGTCCCGGATCGAGCGGGAGAGCAGCATGTGCTCCTGCGGCACGTAGCCGATCCAGCCGAGCAGCCGCGCGAGCGGGATGCGCTCAATACCGACGCCGGACACGGTCAGCCGCCCCGGCTCGATCGGATATTGGCGCAGCAGCTGCTTTAGCAGCGTGCTCTTGCCGCTGCCGGTCTTGCCGACGACGCCGATCGTCTCCCCCCGCCGCGCCGACAGCCGGATGTCCTTCAGCCGGTCCAGCTCGGAGCCGGGGTAGCGGAACGTCAAGCCGTCGAAGGCGATATCGCCCGCGGCGGCGACCGGCGCGGGCTCCGCAGGCTCCGTCACGTCGGGCTGCTGCGCGAAGCTGTCTTCGATCCGGTTCACCGACGCGTTGCCCCGCTGCAAAATATTAATAAAGTCGCCGAACGCGATAAGCGGCCATACGAGCAGCCCGAGGTAAATGTTGAACGTCACCAGATCTCCGAGCGTGATGGCGCCGCGGGTGACCAGCATCGAACCGTACCCGATCGCGATGGCGAAGCTGATCCCCGTCACCGCCGAGATGACCGGCAGAAACAATGCATTCGTCCGCGCGACGCCGATGTTGGCCTCCATGACGTCTTTCGTCACCCGATCGAACGCCTCGATGTCCTTCTCCTCCTGCACGTACGAGCGCAGCACGCGCAGCCCTGAGATCGATTCCAGCACATGATCGTTCATCACGCCGAACCGCTGCTGCGCCACGCCGAATTGCGTCCGCATCCGGCGGCCGAGCACGTTGATCGCGACGGTCAGCAGCGGCATCGGGAGCAGCGCGGCGAACATAAGCCGCACGTCTACATAAAGAATCATGGAGACGACGACCACGACGATGCCGGTAATCGTGTTCGTGATCGTGACGACGCCGAAGCCGGCCGTGTTGCTGACCGCCTCGACGTCGTTCGTCGCGAGCGCCATCAGCTCCCCGGAACGGTTTCTTTGGAAGAACGACGGCTTCATGCGCGTCCAATGCGCCAGCAGCCGCTCGCGCAGCTCCTTATTCAGCAGCGACGCGCTGCCGAACAGCGAGTTGATCCAAACATAGGTGGCGAGATACATCGCGACCGCGATCGCGAGCAGCAGGCCGACCGTCGCGTCGAGGCTTTGCCGGGTCAGCCCGCCGCTCATGATACTGTCGATCGTGTCGCCGACGAGGCGCGGCGCGACGGAGTTCATGTAGCTGTTGCCCGCGATCAGCGCCATCGTAATGACGTAGAACGGCCATCGTTTTCGAAAAAACCAGCGTAAGCGCTGTACGAACAGCATGGGGACACCCTCATTTTCCAAGACGGAATTTCAATATTTCCCTATTGTAAGCGAATCCCCCAGCCGTGACTACCCGGTGACGAAAGTTTGGCGAATCGGTGAAAATTGTTTGAACGCGTCGGCCGAAAATGTGATACAATAATAGATAACGAAAGCACTTACAAGGATGTGGGACGAATGAACATCAAGACCTTCGACCATCGCGCGGCTCCTTCCGAACGCAGCGTGCAGCGGCTGGTCCGCTGGATGACGGCCGCCGCTTGGGCGACGCTGCTCGTCGGCCTCGCGCTGAGCCTGGCGAACCTGCACCACTTCAGCGAAAGCAACACCTCGTTTATGATCGGCATCGGCTTTATGGTCGGCAGCGTTCACATTTATGTCATCCGCACGGCGATCCATCTCGTCCATGCGCGCGCGCCGCAGTCGCCGGACCACGACGCAAAAATCTAGTCCAGACGCGGTACATCCGCCTCCAAGCTATCGGCTTGGGGGCTTTTTTTGCGCGTTCGGGGACGTTTTCGTCTAAAGCGTGAATACAATTTTACCGAATTGGGGCGAACGTTTGACAGATTTGCAAAGTGGGGTCCGTTCCGGCCGCGATTTTGATAAGCTAGGAATACAAGAGGTTCGTGAATTTCATCACAAGCTAACGAGCTGCAATTCGAAAGACTCACAGAAGAGGTGGAAAACGATGCGAACGCGATTTTTCAAATACGCGCTGGCGCTGCCGACCGTTCTGCTGCTGGCCGCGGCGTTCTTATCCGGCTGCGGCGACCCGATGGTGTTGGATCCGAAAGGGCCGATCGGCGCGGCGCAAAAAGATCTCATTTATATTTCGACGCTGCTGTGCGTGATCATCCTCGTGCCGGTGCTGGCCTTGACCGCCTATATCGTATACCGTTACCGCGATCGCGCGGACAACACGGCGCCTTACGAGCCGGAGTGGTCGCACAGCGCGAAGCTCGAGACCGTCTGGTGGGCGATCCCGATCGTGATCATCGCGATTCTCGCCGTTATTACCGTTCGTTATACGCACGAGCTGGAGCCTTCCAAGCCGATCGCGTCGGAGCAGGAGGAGCTCGTCGTGCAGGTCACCTCGCTCGATTGGAAATGGCTGTTCCAATATCCCGAGCAAGGTATCGCTACGGTCAACTACTTGTATATTCCCGAGGACCGGCCGATCCGGTTCGAGCTGACGTCGGACGCGCCGATGAATTCGTTTTGGATTCCGCAGCTCGGCGGACAAATTTATACGATGTCGGGCATGGCGATGACGCTGTATTTGCAGGCGGACGATCCCGGCGTTTATTACGGCTCCGGCGCGAACTTCAGCGGCGAGCACTTCGCCGATATGACGTTTTACGCGACCGCCGTGCCGCAAGCCGAGTTCGACGCTTGGGTCGCCGAGGTGAAAGCGACGTCCGAGCCGCTCACGACGGAGGGCTACGAGGCGCTCGCCGCGCCGGGCACGACGCATGTACAGTCGTTCTCGGGCATCCCGGAAGGGCTGTTCCACGACATCGTCACGAAATACGTCGTCGACGGGCATAACCCGCACGCCGGCCACGGCGCCGCGGCCGCGAAGGACGCGGGCTCGACGCACGACGCCCATGACGCCCATGACGCCCATGACGCAGCGCATGG
Source organism: Paenibacillus sp. (assembly GCF_035645235.1). GTDB lineage: Bacteria > Bacillota > Bacilli > Paenibacillales > YIM-B00363 > Paenibacillus_AE. The sequence continues at coordinate 23,125 of NZ_DASQMZ010000145.1, read as the reverse complement.
TTCCCACTAATCGAACGTACTAGAGAGGAGTTCCCTATGGATACCATCCGGCAATTCGCATCCGAGTTTTTCGTGACCGGCGACCCGCTCATCCTGGGCGCGCAGGTCAGCATCGGCCTGACGATGGTCGCCATCGTGTTCGTCCTGTCCTACTTTCGCAAGTGGGGCTGGCTGTGGCGCGAATGGCTGACGACCGTCGATCACAAGAGAATCGGCATTATGTATATTGTGTGTTCCCTCCTGATGTTATTCCGCGGCGGCGTCGACGCCCTGCTCATGCGGACGCAGCTCGCGTTCCCCGGCATGGAGTTTCTGCACGCGGATCACTATAACGCGATATTCACGACGCACGGCGTCATCATGATCTTGTTTATGGCGATGCCGCTCATGTTCGGCCTGTTCAACATCGTCGTGCCGCTGCAGATCGGCGCGCGCGACGTCGCCTTCCCGTTCTTGAACTCCTTAAGCTTCTGGCTGTTCTTCTGGGGCGCGATGCTGTTCAACATGTCGTTCGTCATCGGCGGCTCGCCGGACGCGGGCTGGCTCGCGTATCCGCCATTGTCGGGCCTCGCCGGCAGTCCGGGCGTAGGGCAGAACTTCTATATTTGGGGCATCCAGATTTCCGGCATCGGGTCGCTCGCGACCGGCATTAACTTTATCGTTACCATTTTGAAAATGCGCGCCCCCGGCATGACCTTAATGAAAATGCCGATGTTTACGTGGTCGGTGCTGTCGAGCTGCATCACGATTATTTTCGCTTTCCCGATTCTCACGATTACGTTGTTCTTGTTGTTTATGGATCGTTACTTCGGCGCTCACTTCTTCACGTTAGATGCGGGCGGCAATCCGATGATGTACATTAACCTCATCTGGATGTGGGGCCACCCCGAGGTATATATCGTCGTCCTGCCGGCGTTCGGCATCTTCTCCGAGGTCGTCGCCACGTTCGCGAAGAAGAAGCTGTTCGGCTACACGTCGATGGTCGTCGCGATGATTTCGATCAGCGTCACCTCGTTCTTCACGTGGGCGCATCACTTCTTCACGATGGGCTCCGGCGCGAACGTCAACGCGTTCTTCGCCGTCACGACGATGATTATCGCCATCCCGACCGGCGTGAAAATCTTTAACTGGCTGTTCACGATGTACCGCGGCCGCATTCAATTCACGACGCCGATGCTTTGGACGCTCGCGTTCATTCCTTGCTTCGTCGTCGGCGGCATGACGGGCGTGCTGCTCTCCGTCGCTCCGGCGGACTTCCAGTTCCACAACAGCTACTTCCTGATCGCGCATTTCCATCAGGTGCTCATCGGCGGCGTCGCGTTCGGCTACTTCGCCGGACTCGCGTACTGGTGGCCGAAGATGTTCGGCTTCACGCTGCACGAGGGACTCGGCAAGTGGGCGTTCTGGACGTGGAACATCGGGTTCTACGTATGCTTTATGCCGCAGTACTTCCTTGGGCTGGACGGCATGACGCGCCGGATGTACACGTACGATTTCGACATGGGCTGGGGACCGCTGAATTTGATCTCGACGGTCGGCGGCTTCCTGATGGGCATCGGCTTCTTGTTCCAGGTGTGGCAGATCGCTCACAGCGTGAAGTTTATGAAAAGGGACGTCACCGGCGACCCGTGGGACGGCCGGACGCTCGAGTGGTCCATCCCGTCGCCGGCGCCGCTGTATAATTTCGCGACCGTGCCGACCGTCTCGGAGACGGACGATTGGTGGGCGACGAAGCAGCGCCGCGCGGCGGGCGTTCCCGAGGCGCCGGCTCCGGAGATCGCACCGATCCACATGCCGAAAAACTCTTCGATTCCGTTCATTATGTCGTTCTGCTGGTTCGTCGCGGGCTTCGGCTTCGTCTTCGACTGGCTGCACTTCGTCATCCCGGGTCTTCTCGGCGTAGCGGCCTGCATGATGGCGCGTTCGTTCTCGTACGATACGGATTACTATATTCCAGCAGATGAGGTGCGCCGCACGGAGGCGGCGCTGAGAGGAGGCAAGGCATAATGGCGGCAACGCATACGCATGGGGCTCCCGGCGCGCACGATGCGCACGCGGACCATGGGCATCACGACCTGGAAGGCATGAAGACGTTCGGCTTCTGGCTGTTCCTGATCACCGACGTCATTTTGTTCGCGACCCTCTTCGCGACGTACGTCGTGCTGCGGAACAATACGGCCGGCGGTCCGACGGGCGCGGAGCTGTTCAGCATGCCGATCGTCATCGTCAGCACGTTCATCCTGCTGACGAGCAGCTTTACGAGCGGCCTCGCGGTGCTGTCGATGCAGCAGGGGCGGCTGCGCGGCCTGATCGGCTGGCTCGCCGTCACGGCGGCGCTCGGCGCCGCGTTCGTCGGCTTAGAGATTTACGAGTTCACGCACATGGTGCATGAAGGCGCGACGCTGCAGACGAGCGCATTCCTGTCGGCGTTCTTCACGCTCGTCGGCGCGCACGGCTTGCACGTCACCGTCGGCCTCGTCTGGATGATCGGGCTCATGCTGCAGCTTCGACGCCGCGGCATCACGCCGGTCACGGAGCGCAAGGTCAACGTACTAAGCTTGTACTGGCACTTCCTTGACGCGGTGTGGATTTTCCTCTTTACCGTCGTATATTTGATGGGGGTGATGTAACATGGCGGCGCACGACAATCATGGGGCGGCCTACGGCAACCACGGCTCCCTGAAATCCTATATTATCGGCTTCGTCCTATCGATCGTGCTGACGGTCGTGCCGCTCGTCGCCGTGCTCGGCGCGGACCTCGGACGAACGGCGACGATGATCGTCATTCTGGCGGCGGCCGTCCTGCAATTCGCGATTCAGCTGCTGTTCTTTATGCACCTGCGCGAAGGCGAGAACGCGCGTTGGAACATCATGTCGCTGCTGCTGGGCGTACTGATCTTAGTGACCGTCGTCGGCGGCTCGATATGGATTATGACCTATAATACGGTCGCACATTAACGGCGGCTTGCGCACAAGAAGGCCATGGGTTCCGGCGACGCCGGAACTCATGGCCTTCTTCTTTCTTTGTCGCGGAAGAACGCGTTCGTTATAACGGTTTTTGCTTAACTCGGCGGTATGCTCAAAATTTGCGCATTCCCCTAACGTTACCCGCCGCCGCTCGCCCCGATCGCACACGCCCCGAGCCGACCGCCGTCCACCCCATGCCGCGAAATGCTCAAATTTTGCGCTTAACTCGCCGTGATGCTCAAAATTTGCACTTAACTCGCCGTGATGCTCAAAATTTGCGCTTTTCCCACGTTACCCGCCGCCTCTCGCCTCGATCGCACACGCCCCGAGCCGACCGCCGTCCGCCGCACGCCCGGAAATGCTCAAATTTTGCGCTTAACTCGCTGTTATGCTCAAAATTTGCTCTCTTCTCACGTTACCCGCCGCCGTTCGCCCGTTGCCACACACTCCGCGAGCCGACCGCCGTCCGCCGCATGCCGCGAAATGCTCAAATTTTGCGCTTAACTCGCCGTTATGCTCAAAATTTGCGCTTTACCCACGTTACCCGCCGCCGCTCGCCCGATCGCACACGCCCCGAGCCGACCGCCGTCTGCCGCATGCCGCGAAATGCTCAAATTTTGCGCTTAACTCGCTGTTATGATCAAATTTTGCGATTAACTCGCCGTGATGCTCAAAATTTGCGCTTTCCCCCACCGCCACCCGTAACGGATGTTTTCCGGACATAACCGCCCGAAATCAGCCGTTACGGGAACGGCCTGCGTCTTCCGCCCGTGCGCGCTCGCGGTATTCCGTCGGCGATACGCCCGTTTCGGTTTTGAACACGCGGTTGAAGTGGCGCACGTTGCGGAAGCCCGTCCGCTCGGCCACCTCCGTTACGAGCTCGTTCGTCGCGGCGAGCCGCCGCTTCGCCGCCTCGACGCGGATCGACGTCAGCCGCTCCACGAACGTGGCGCCGGTCCGCTGCTTAAACAACGCGCTGAAGTAAGCGGGATTCAGGAACAGCATCTCCGCCATGCGGCCGAGCGTAATCGGCTTCTCGTAGTTCGTCTCCATATAGCGGATCGCTTTCGCGATCGGATCCGTCGGCCGATCGGCGCCGGACGCCGCGACGCAGGCGGCGAGACGCCCGAAGAGCGAGCCGCACAGCTCGGTCAGCTCGTCGCTGGCCGAAATCGAGCAGACGTCGAACAGCAGCTCGCGCACGTCCTTCTCCCCGAGCCAGGCCTTCGCCACGCCCCACTCGGAGGACAGCTCGTAATAGCGGATGACGAGCTTGCAGATGTGGCGGTGCACCGTCTGCGGCGTCGCCGCCATGCGACACAGCTCGGCGGCCGCTTCCTTCGCGCGGGCGTCGGCTTCGTCCGCCCTGCCGCCGGCGATCGCCCGCTCCAGCGCCTCCCACGACCATTCCCGCGGCTCCGCGGCCGCCGGCATGCCGGCTTCCATCGTGCGCTCGTACGCGAGCACCTTGTCGCCGCCGACGATGAGCCGGTGCAGCAGCGCGATCTCCGCCTCCCGGTACGACTTCGCGAGCGACGCCGCGCCGGGCGCGAGCCGGCCGAGCCCGATCGTCACCGTCAAGTTGGAGAGCGATTTGATTTGCAGCCGAATCGACTCGGCCATCTCGAGATGCTTTCGCATCGCGTCTTCCCCGCCGTCCGAGTTCAGGAGCGCGACGACCTCCGAGTCGTTCAGCACGAAGCAGAAGCCCTTCGTTCGGCGGTCGACGATTTCCTGCACGAACTGCTGGATATACAGCTGAAACAGCGACGGATCCTGCTGCCGGTACCGATCCGGCCCGACCGACCGTTTATCGAGCTTCACGGTCATGCACATAAAGCAAGGTTTGTCGAACCGGATGCCGATCGTCTCCAGGCGCCGGACGTCCTCCTCGGCGACGGTCCCCCGCAGCAGAACGGCGGCCAGATGCTCCCCGAGCTGCTCTCGCGTCCGGCGGTGATCCTCCCTCGGCTCCGCCGCCGCGCCTCGGCGTTCCGCGCGCTCCCGCACCTCCGCCTTCAGCCGCTGGAGCAACTTCGCCAGCTCCTCCCGCTCGATCGGCTTCATTAAATAATCCTTCGCCCCGTGCTGCATCGACTGCTTCACGTAGGCGAAATCTTCGTAGCCGCTGACGACGGCGCTGACCAGCTCCGGGAACCGCTCCCTGGCGATCTTCTGCAGCTGCAAGCCGTCCATGCGCGGCATCCGGATATCCGTCAGCATCACGTCGGGCCGCCGCTCCTGAAGCAGATCGAGCGCTTCGTAGCCGTCCCGGGCGTCCCCGACCACATTCCATTCCGGATCGAGCGAAGCGATCATCGAACGAAGCCCTCGCCGGAAAATCGCTTCGTCATCCACGATGACGATGTTCGGCATCGTCTCCCTCCTTCGTCTCCGACGGCTCCGCTGGACGGATCGCCGGCAGCGTCATGATCACCTTCACGCCTTGGTACGGCATGCTCTCCAGCGTAAGGCCGTAAGGCGCTCCGAAATGCAGCCGAATGCGCCGATGCACGTTCAACAACCCGTTGCCGGTGGCGCCGCCGATGTCCCTCGCCGAGCGGAGCCGCTCCTGCAGCGATTCGAGCCGCTCGCTCGTGAGGCCCACGCCGTCGTCCTCGACCGTAAGGCGCAGCGTTCCGTCCTCGGCGCAGCCGCCGAGGCGGATGCGTCCGATGCCGACGCCCTTGTCGATGCCGTGGTTTAAGGCGTTCTCGACGATCGGCTGCAGCAGCAGCGGAATCATGCGGCAATCCAGCGCGGACGGCTCGATGTCGCAGACGTAATCGATCCGCTCGTCGTACCGCAGCTTCTGAATCGCCATGTACCCGTTCACGTGCTCGAGCTCGTCGCGAAGCGTCACCGTCTCCTTGCGGCTGCCGAGCGAGTAGCGGAGCAGGCGGCTAAGGTTGTTCGACATCAGGACGATCTCCTTGTTCCCCTCCAGCTCCGCGTACATGCTGATCGAACCGAGCGTGTTGTATAGAAAATGCGGGTTGATCTTGCTTTGCAGCGCCGCGATCTGCGCGTCCTTCTCGCGCAGCTCCGTCTCGTAAAGCAAATAACCGAGCTCGCTTAACTTCGAAACCATCGTGTTGAACGCGTGGCCGAGCCGGCCGACTTCGTCGCCGCTCGCGACCGGGAAAGACACCTGCAGGTCGCCCTGCTCGACCTTGCGCATCAGCCGGCTCAGCTTGCGCAGCGGCTTCGTCACGCCGAACGCGAACAGCGCGGAGAGCGCCATCGCGAGCCCGACGAACGCGACGCCGAGGAGCGCGATCGAATTGCGCAGCACGACGCTGTCCTCCATCAGCTCCCGCACGGGCACGGCGCTGACCGTCGTCCAACCGGTCACGCCCGAGGTGACGTGGGAGACGAGCAGGCTGCCGACGCCCGGGACGTTGAGATGACGCACCCCTTCGCCCGCCAGCAAGCCGATCGACGCCGGATCGCCGACGCCGAGCGTCGAGCCGATGACGAGCCGCCCGTTCTTGTCGGCGATGTACAGCGATTCTTGCTCGCCGAGCTTGACCTGCGTCAAGATGTTGCGGACCGCGGTCGGATCGATGTCGATAACGATGTAGCCGAGCGTCTCGCCCGTATCGAAGCTGCGCAGCTCCCGCGCGATCGAGAACACGCGGTAGACGGTGCCGCTCGTCGAGACGATCTCGTGCGTCGTGATGAACGTCGGCTGCCCGAACTGTCCTTTGGCGCGCTTCAGCCATTCGGCGTCGTCGTCCAGCTTGTAGGACGTAATGTACTGGCTTTCCGGCAGCACGACGTAAGACGCGCCCCGCTCTCCGTAGAGCGAGACGCCCATAATGTCGACCCGGCCGTTGATGAATACCTTCGAGACGAAGCCGTTCAGCTGCTCGATCTCCTCGAGCGTAAGCGGCTGGCCCTCCTCGCGCTCGGAGCCGAGAAAGTCGAGAATCTCTTCGTACTGGTACGGCATCAGCGACAGTCGGTTCAGCTCGTTCATGTACGTATCGATGTTCAGCGTCACCTGCTTCAGCGTTTGCAGCTGGTAGGCGCCTACGTTGCGTTCCATCGTCCGCTCGAAGCCGGCATAGGCGAACCACGCCAAGGCGCCGAACGGGACGACGATGAGGACGCAGTTGACGACGATCAATTTTTTGGCGAGCTCCTGGTCGGTAAACCGCCGAAGCAAGGTGCGGATCCAAGTCATGAGGGCGTTCTCCTTACGGCCGCAATTCGGTATCGATCGTCTCGTCGGCGCGGCGCAGCGCCTCCGCTGGCGTCTGGCGCTTGTAAATCATCCGCTCGAACTCCCGGATGAGCACTTCGATCATCGACCACTGCTTGACATGGCGCGGCCAGTACGCGACGTAGTCGGCCGTCGCCGCGTAATCGCCGCGATACTTCAGCGCGCGGAGCGCCTCGCCCTCGACGACCTTCGTGAGGCTCGGAACGTGGCCGGCCGCGGCCCACAGCTCCCCATGCTCGACCATCCAGCGGGCGAACGTTAGAATCGCGTCCCGCTTCCCGTCCGCCATGTCGTGCCGGGTCGGGATCGCCAGCGTATGCGAATCTCCCCATACCGCCGGGCGGTCGTACAGCACGGGCATCGGTACGACGCCGAAGTCGAGCCCCGGCGCGTGCTCGAAGGCGCCGGTGCCCCACATGCCCGTAATCAGAACGGCCGCCTTCCCGTCGTAGAACAGCTTGAACGCGTCGTTGATGTCCGGCGGAATGAACTCCTTCTCGTACAAGCCGTTCACGAATTCAAGCGCTTCCAGCGCCTTCGGGTTATCGAGCGCCGCCGCCGTCGCGTCGGCGTTGTAGAAGACGCCGCCGCCCTCCATTTGGTTGTATAAGCTCCACCAGAGCCAGACGGAGTCGATGCGCGTGCTCGGCTGCGCCATCGGCGCCACGCCGGACGGCACCGCTTCCTTGATGCGCGCGAGGAACGACTCGAAGCCCTCCGGGCCTCCCGCGATGGTCGGCCTCCCTTCCTCGTCCAGCAAGCCGGCCGCCGCGAGATGTTTCTTGTTGTAATACAGGACGAGCGCGTGCGTGTCGAGCGGCACGGCGTACATGCGCCCGTCGTACGTCGCCGCATCCAGAATGTTCGGGTTAAAGCCGCCGAGCTCGAGGCCGGCGCGCTTCGCCGGCTCGGTAACATCCTCGATATAGCCGTTCTGCACGAATTGCGGCAGGCTCGTCGTATGAATGATCGCCACGTCGGGCGCGTTGCCCGCGAGGATAGCCGTGCGCAGCCGTTGGTAATAATCGTCCAGCCGGGAATTCGTCTGTTTCACTTGAATGTCGGGATGCTCCGCGTTGAAGCGGTCGACCATCTCCGTCATAAATCGGTTGTCGCCGCCGCTGAACGGCGTCCAGTATTCCAGCCGGTAGGCCGGAGCCGGTCCCTCGGCCGTCTCCGGCGCGGGCGCCTCGCCGCCGCCGGCGCAGCCGGACGACAGCGCGAGCGCCACCGGAAGCAGGGCGAGCTTCATGCGGGTGTAAAGACCGTGTCGGTCCACCGGTGCGGCCCCCTCTTATCGTCGTAACGTCAAGTCGATCGCGTCGATCAAGAGCGCGCCCGTCGCGCCGTCGACGACGAGCTCGTTCGCGCCTGCCTTCAGCTTTACCTCCGCGACGAACGGCTCGAACCGGGTCCGCTCGCCCGCCGGCACGTCGATCGTCGCCGCCGCGCCGCCGTTCGCGCGTAAGGCGACGCTCGCCGCCTCGCCCCCGTTCGCGGCGTACACCGTCGCGACGTACGTCCCGGCGGCCGGTACGCGCACGTTCGCGAAGCGGACGGCCGCCCCTTCGGCGGCAGGCAGCTCGGCGACGCCCCAGCCGGACGCGAACGGTTTCGACTCGGCGGCCGCCTCGCCCTCCGCCTGCGCGTTCTCCGCCTCAAAGCGCGGCAGCTCGATCGCGAGCACGCGCCAGCCTTCGCCGCCGGAGGCGATCGACAGCGCATTGGCGCCTTCTCGCAGCGGCGCGCTCGCATACGCGTAGCCCGTCTCGCCGACCGCCGTCGGCGGGAGCTCGACGTCGCCCGCGGGCGCGCCGTTCGCGGACAACGCCGCGGCGACCGAAGCGCCGCTCTCGTTCGTATAGTGCACGAGCACAGGGACGGTCGTATCGACGCTCGACGGCAGCAGGTCGAACGTCAGCGCGCCCCCCGCCGACGAAGCGTGCTCGGCGCGGAATACGCCGGAGCCGGACGGCGCCGCGATCGCCGTCTCGAGCGGCAGCGCCGGTCCGAACGAAGGCATGCCGTCCTCGGACCAGATGACCCGCTGCGCGCGCGCCTTCCGGTTGTTCCAGCCGTCGGAGATGCCGCTCGTGGCGTGATAGACGATCCAATCCTCCGTCCCGTCCGGCGACGTCGTGAACGAGTTGTGGCCGGGGCCGTAGACGCCTCCTTCGTCGTTCATCGTCAGCAGCGGCTGCTCCGCTTTCTTCCAGTTTTCCGGCACGAGCGGGTCCGCGCCAGGCTCCAAGACGAGCATGCCGATGCTGTAAAACGGCGTCCAACTGCCCGCGCCCGAATAAAACAAGAAGGTGCGGCCGTTCCTTTTCAAAATCGCTTGCCCTTCGTTAATGTACGGCGGCCCGCCCATGCGCTCCCAATCGAGATCCGGCTTCGACAGCAGCACCCGCGGCCCGCTAACCGTCAGCGGGTCGCTCATCGGCGCGATATACGTGTTTTGCGCGATGTTGACGTCGCCCTCCCAGCCCGACCAAATAAAATACAGCTTGTCGTCCAGCTCGAGCGCGAGGCCGTCGATCGCCCACTTGTTCGTCTCGTCCGTCACTTGCCCGCGGAACGTCCACGAGCCCATCGGGTCGTCCGTGTCCGCCTCCAGCGCATACATGCGGTGGTTGTCGTTCAGGCCGTTGTCCGCGGCGAAGTAGATGTACCATTTTCCGCGGATGAATTGAATTTCCGGGGCCCACAGGTTGGCCGAATACATCGTGTCGACCGGCGGGTACCAGACGATCTTGCGCTCCGCCCCGCGGAAATCGAGCGTGCGCGACTTCATCACCATCACGTCGGTTCCGTTGTGCGTGAACGTCATGTAATAATAGCCGTCTTTATATACGACGCTGGGGTCCGGCGTGTCGATGTCCGCCAGCGCGTTCTTGAAGGTGCCGCCATGTCCGGCATAGGTCCCGTTCGCCGACGCGTCCGGCGACCGGTCGCTCATCCCTTGCAGCAATGCGATTCCTCCCCCGATCAGTACCATGATGCTCGCCGCAAACAGAGCAAGCGCTTTCTTATTTCTCCATCGACCCATCCCGATCCTCCTCGCGCGGCCGCTATTTGATGCCGGATTGCGTGATCGCCCGAACGAAAGAGCGTTGTCCGAAAATGAACACGAGCAGCACCGGCAGCGCCGCGATCGTCGTCATCGCCATCAGCTTGCCATATGCTTGAGTATAACTCCCATGGGCCATCATGGCGATCCCCGCCGTAATCGTGCGCATGTCCGGCGACGTCGTCGCGTACAGCGGCCAGACGAAATCGTTGTAGATGCCCATAAACGTAAAGATGCCGAGCGTCACCATGATCGGAACGGAGGACGGCAGCAGCACGCTGGCGTACACTTGCCACTTGTTCGCGCCGTCGATGCGCGCCGCTTCTTCGATTTCTCTCGGGAAAGAAACGAAGAACTGGAACAGCAAGAAGACGCCGAACGCATACGCCGTATACGGCAGAATCAAGGCGTAATAGGTGTTGATGAGCCCGAAGGCGTTGAATTCGAGATACATCGGCAGGAACGACAGGACGCCGGGAATCATGAGCGAAGCGACGAACATCGGAAACAAGACGCCTCGCAGCGGCACGTCCGGCAGTCTTGCCAGCGCGTACGCCGCCATGGAGTCGATCCACAGCACGAGTACGGTGCCCACGACCCCCGCGAACAGCGAATTGAAAATCCAGCGCGTGATCGGCACGTTCATCAGCTCCCCGGTGAGCCCGTCGACGAAGTTGTCGAGCGTCGGCTTCTTCGGGATGAAGTTCATTTGGCCGGCGAGCGCTTCGAAGTCGTTCTTGAAGCCCGTCGAAAGCATCCAGACGAGCGGCAGCAGGAAGACGACGGCCGTCGCGCAAGCGACTAGGACGAGCAGCGCGGTTCTTGCCTTGTTCATATCGATCTACCCCTTCCTTCCGTAGGTCAGCCGGTACTGCACGACGGATATCGCCATAATCAGCAGCGCCATCAAGACGGCCATCGCCGAGGCGGAGCCGATTTCCTTGCGGATGAACGCCTGATCGAGAATATTAATGAGGAGCACCTTCGTGCTGTCGCCCGGGCCTCCGCGCGTCAGCAGGAACGGCTGCGCGTAAATATTGAACGACGCGATCGTCGACGTAATCAAGACGAAGAGCATAACGGGCCGGATCGAAGGCAGCGTAATGCTGACGAACTGCCGCCACGCGCCCGCGCCGTCGATGGAAGCGGCCTCGTAGTGGTCCGCCGGCACCTCGTTCAGCGCGTTGACGAAGATGACCATATTAAAGCCGATCGTCCACCACAGCGTCGCCAGCACGAGCGCGATCCACGCCCAAGGCCGGCCTGTCAGCCAAGGCGCCGGGTCGAGGCTGAGCTTGCTTAAGAAGCTGTTGATGAAGCCGGCGTTCGTATCGAACATCATAAGCCAGATGACGGCCATGACCGACGCGGACAGCGCGTACGGCAGGAAGTAAAACGTGCGGAACAATCCCTGAATGCGGCGGGGCAGCGCGTTCACGAGCAGCGCCAGCGCGAGGCCGAGGAAGATCAATAGCGGCACGGAGTAGACGACGAATTGAAGCGTCGCCCATAGGCCGTTGAAGAACAAACTGTTCAAGTACGTATCGGGCGTGAAGATGCTTGCGTAATGTTTGAAGCCGACGAACGGATGCTCGGTAGAGAGCAGCTCGAATTCGTGCAGGCTGATATAGATGCCGTATAAAATCGGGAACAGCAGAAAGACGAGAAAACATGCCAAATACGGCAGAACGAACAACAGCGAAGTGAACCGGGACCGCCAGGACGCCCTCAGCAAGACCGCCGCCTCCTTTTCCTATTTCGAAAATGATGGGGAAAAAGACGGGAGACTTCGTTCGCTCTCCCGTCTTTCCGTATGAGTATCGTTCGGCCGTTACTTGCCGATCGCCTGCCGCGATTTCGCGGCCGCGTCGTCCAGCGCTTGCTGCGGATCCTTCTCGCCGAGCAGCGCGCTGCTCAGCTCGCCCCAGATCGGCTCGGAAATCGTCGGCCAGTTCAGGACGTTCGGCGCGAATTGGACATGCGCGAAGCTTTCCGCGATGATGCTGTTCGGCAGCGCCTTGAACTCATCGCTCTCGAGCATCGGCTTCGACGCGAGCGCCTGGCCCGATTTCGCCCACTCGATCGAATTCGAAGCGACGTACTTCAGGAAGTCGCCGACGGCGTCGATCGTCGCTTCGTCCTTCAGGCTCGCCGGGATGACGAAGTTGTGCGATCCGGCGAAGACGGCTTGCTTCGCCTTGCCGAGCTGCGGCATCGGCGCGAGGCCGTAGTTGATGCCGGCTTCGTCGAACTGTCCCTTCATCCAAGGACCGTTGAACTGAATCGCGTTCTTCCCTTGGAGGAACAGCGTGTTTTCGCCGTCCTGCTGCACGTTGCCCGGAGAGATGCCGCGATCGACGAGGCTGCGCATCCATTTGACCATCTCGACCGCTTCCGGCGAGTTGTACGCGACGTCGGAGCCGTTCCACATTTCGCCGCCGTTTTGCCAGACGAGCGTCGGGAAGATGAACTGCTGCGGCCAGAGCGTCGGCAGCACATACCCGTACACGCCTGCGCTTGCGTCCGTCAGCTTCGTGACGGCCGCTTCGAACTCTTCCATGTTCGTCGGCGGCCCGGCGATGCCGGCCTTCTCGAACAAGTCTTTGTTGTAGTACATGACGAGCGGGTGGATGTCGAGCGGAATGCCGTACCACTTGCCGTCGATCGTCGAGTATTCGACCGGCGCTTCGACGTAGTCGCCCTTCACGATGCCTGCGGCGTCGGCGAGCGGCTCCATCGGCGCCAGCTGCCCTTTGCTTACGTACGTCGGAATTTGGTCGACGTGCATAATCATGAGATCCGGACGGTCGCTGTCGGTGCTAAGCGCCACGTCGAGCTGCTTGTAATACTCCCCGCTCGGCTGGATGACGAAGTCGACCTTCACGGCGTCCTGCGAGGCGTTGTATTTCTCTACCATCTCCTGCATGAACGCGCCGTCCGCGCCGGAGAACGGCGACCAGAACAGCACCTCCGTCGTGCCGCCGCCGCCTCCGCCGTTCCCGCCGCTGCCCGTCGAAGCCTTGCCGCCCGAATCGCCGCCGCTCGTTGACGCCGAGCACGCCGAGCCGATGACGGCCAACGCGACAAGCAGCGCCGATAACCTCAATTTGTTTTTCACTTTCAATTCCCCCTCGTTCGATTGGATACTCGCTTGCATGGCTCCATCTTACCGAGGCGGGAGGAGGGATAGAATGTCGTTTTTTTGGGGAGACCGGACATTTTTTTAGATCGTGCGCGTCGGTTGCGAAGACGCTTCCTGCGAGGGTATGCTATAAACGCACGCCGATCTTCTTTCGCGCGTGTCTAATTCAAGGAGGCTTCGCATTCATGCTGGACTTCGAACGCAAGCTCGCCGTCTTCGCGTCGTACCCGGAGCTGACGCGCAAAGACGTCTCGCTCGGCCGCGTCAACTTTCATTACGAGCAAAGCCGGCACGAGAAAAAAACCGTCGGCTACCATTTGCATCCGAACGGCAACGGGTACGTATACGCCGGGCTGATCCCGGGGGCCGAGACGGACCCGAAGGGCTTCGTCAACATCCGCGAGGCGTCGGAGGCCGAGCTTCGCCGGTGGATCGAAGCGTCGATCGACTCGCTGCGCGGCGAACCGTCGGACGACCGGACCGCGCGGCCGACCGCAGACGGCGCATCGGCCGGCGGCGCATCCACTGGCGGCGCATCCACTGGCGGCGCATCGGCCGGCGGCGCCCGCCCCGACGCCTCCGCGCCGGCCCGTTGGACGCATCCGGACGGCCAGACGCTGCTGGTGACCTTCGAGGACGAGCTCTGGTACGTATTCTCGGGTTCGAATCTCGAGGCGGCGTTCGAAACGTACGAAGAGACGGAGGCCTATTTACGAGAGGAAGGCTTCGCGCGGGCATAAGACGCGTCCCGCGCCCCGGACTCCCGACGCCGCCGAACGTACGCCAAAGAGGGACCGCGGCGCTATGCCCGGTCCCTCTTCGCGATCAACGTCCGATTGCGCCCTTCCTGCTTCGCCCGATACATCGCCTCGTCGGCCGCCTCGAACACCTGCTCCGGCGTTACGCCGTCCGCCGGAAACCCGGCGAGCCCGATCGAGACCGTCACGGGCCGCCCCGCCGGGCTCGGCGTCCGCTCGAGCGCCCCGCGAAGCCGCTCGGCGGCCGGATACGCCGTCGCCGCGTCGAGCTCCGGCAGCAGCACGACGAACTCCTCGCCGCCGAACCGATAGCATCGGTCGCTCGGCCGCAGCGCCGCCTTCGCCGTCTCGGCCAAGAAGCGCAGCACCTCGTCTCCGACCGCATGCCCGTATGTATCGTTGATCGCCTTAAAGCGATCGATGTCCATCACAAGCAGCGCGAACGGCTCTCCCGCCGCGATCCGCCGCTCCACGGCTTCGTTCATCGCGCGGCGGTTCGGCAGGCCGGTGAGCGGGTCCGTCATCGCTGCGGTCGTCAGCCGGTCGCGGTGCTGCTGCATCGCGCGCATCGCGATGAGCATCGACTTGCCGAGCGCGTCCGCCTCCCGGTTCCAATGTCCCCCGAGGAGCGACTCCGACACCCGCTCGCCGTCCGACAGCTTGCGCGCCACGCCCGACAGCACGACGAACGGCTCGGCCAAGCGCCTCGCAAGGTATACCGCCGCGACGAGCATCAGGAGGCACAGCGGTACGGCATAGGCGAGCCGACTCCAGGTTTGCCGGGCGAGCGCCCGCTCGACGGTCGTGAGCGGCGTCTGCGATACGATGCCCCATCCGTTCTCTTCGACGGGATAGTAGCCGGCTAAGAACGCACGGCCCCTTGTGTTCGTGACCTGCATACGGCCTTCCCGCCCGCGCATCAGCTCCTGCACGACGGGGTTGCGGACGACCGACTCGCCGAGGCGATCCGAATCGGGATGGTACACCAAGTTGCCGTTCCCGTCCACGATATACGTGTAGGAGCCGGAGGCGAGAATCGTACCGGTGCCGAACGCATCGGACAATACGTTCGACTGCTCCAAGTAAACGGTGCCCGCCAGCATCCCCAGGTACGCGCCGTCCGCCGCGAAGATCGGCTCCGACAGCAGAACGATCAGCCGCCCCGTGGCGCCGACGTAAGGCTCGGAGACGTAAGTCGCCCGCGAGCGCAGCGCTTCCTGTCCCGCGGCCGAGGAAAGCGTCTTGCCTTGGAGGCCGAGATCGGACGGCGACGTCGTCCGGACGACGCCGTCGGCGCTTACGAGCAGCATGGAGTTGAACAGCATGCCTCCGCCTTCCCGCAGCAAATCGAGGCGCGCCTGCGCGCCCTCCGCGTCCTCCCACGTCTTCCCGACCGCCTCGCCGCCGTACCGGAGCGAGGATTTCATCGACCGAATCAACGAGTTCATCGTGACGGCCATTTGCTTCGCGGTCGCCTGATTCAGCTCCAGCGTCGTATCGTATAAGAGACGCTGCTCCGCGCGGTACCCGGCGGCCAATTGCAGAACGGTTGTCATAAGTACCGTAAAAACAACAAGTCCACTGCATAAGATCATAAAGCTGATCTTACCAGTGGAGCGATGTTTGCGTCGAAACATGATGAACATGCTCCTCTACTTTATCCGTTGGATCCCGCGTTCGCGCCTGCGAGGCTGCTTTCGTCCGAGCCGGAACGCTCCGCGGCTTCTCTTCTTTGCAGTTCTTGCTCGAGGATGTCGATGAATTCCGGATCCAGGTCGTATCGTACCGAATCTCGGTACACTTGGAGCAATGTTTCGAAAGGCAGCTTACGAATCATTGTTTCGCCTCCTCCTGCGCGGATCGACTGCTTCCCCCCTACTGTACCGCACCGCGCCGGGAGGAACCATACGAATTCGCGCGCGCGAAATTTGTTGGAAGAGGATGAAATATGCGAAAAAAATAACGCCCGCGACGAGCGGGCGGCGTTCGTGCCTTACGCATCATTACTTTTTCCCGATGACCAGCTTATAGCCGACGCCGCGGATCGAGTCGATCTGAACGCTTTGCTGATTCATCTCAAGCTTCTTGCGGAGCGACGAGACGTGCACGTCCACGGTGCGCTGCCCGCCGACGTAATCGAAGCCCCACACGACGTTCATCAAGTCGTCCCGCGTGACGACCATGCCCGGACGCTGTACCAAATACAGCAGCACCTCGAATTCCTTCGGCCGAAGCTCGATCGTCTCCCCGCCGATCGACACCTCGTACTTCTCCGGATAAATCGTGAGGCCGCCCACGGCGATCACCTTCTCTTGCGCGGCCTCCTCGGAAGGCGCGCCGCCGTCGCCGGAGCCGGACCGACGCAGCACCGCGCTGACGCGAGCGAGCAGCTCGGCGACGCCGAACGGCTTCGTCATATAATCGTCCGCCCCGAGCTTGAGCCCTTGCACCACGTCGTTCTCCGCGTTGCGCGCCGTCAAAATAATAATCGGCGTCCGGTCGCCTTGCTGCCGCAGCTTCGTCAGCACCTCGAAGCCGTTCAGGCCCGGCAGCATAATGTCGAGCACGATGAGATCGTATTTGCGGCCGGACGCGGCGAGCAAGCCGTCGCCGCCGTTGTCCGCCGTATCGACGGCATAGCCCTCTTGGGTAAGGTTATAAGTTAAAAGACGGGATAAGGTCGGTTCGTCCTCGATCACCAATATATTGTGCGGCATGGAATCCCCCGTTTCCCCGAATGCGTTCATACGAACCATAGTACCACAATGTACCGAAAATGAAACCAGCGCCCTACTGCAGCACGGGCAGCTCGACGATAAATTTCGTGCCCATGCCGAGCGTGCTCTCCACTCGAATCGAGCCCTTATGCAGCTCGACCAGATGCTTCACGATGCTGAGCCCGAGCCCCGTGCCCCCGGAGAGGCGCGTCCTCGCCTTGTCTACGCGGTAAAACCGCTCGAAGATGCGCGGCAAATCTTTCTTCGGAATGCCGACGCCGTAATCCTGCACCGTGATCCGCACGCGATCGTATTCGTCGGGGCGCTCGGGATCGGCGGGCAGCGGCTCCACGAGAACCCGTACCCGCCCCTCGTCGTGGGAATACGTAATGCCGTTCGCGAGCAGGTTGATGAAGATTTGCTGCAGCCGATCCTCGTCCGCCTCGATGTACACATCCGAATCCACGACCGCCTCGAGCTCGATCCGCTTCTTGCCCGCCTCGGTCGCCATCATATGAAAGATGCGTTCGACGAACGACTTCATCTCCACGGGAGAATATTGCAGCGGCACCCGCTTCGACTCGATCTTCGACAGGTCGAGGATGTCGCCGATCAGCCGGTTCAGCCGCTCGCTCTCGTCGTAGATGATTTGCAGGAACGCCTTCGACGTCTCCGGGTCGCTCGCCGCCCCGCCGAGCAGCGTCTCGGCGAAGCCCTTCACCGCCGCGATCGGCGTCTTCAGCTCGTGCGACACGTTCGCGACGAATTCGCTGCGCATGCGCTCGAGCCGCCGGATGGCGGTAATGTCGTGCAGCACAATTAGAATGCCGGCGTATTCGTCGTTCGCGACCGTCATCGGCACGAGGTGAATATCGAACGTGCGCTCCTCCGGATAGTGGAAGACGACCTCGCCCCGCAGCGGCTCCCGCCGCTGGAAGCATTCGGCGACCATGCGGGTCAGCTCCTGATGCGTTTTCGCGTGCGTGTACGTCTGGCCCAGCAGCTCCGCGGCGGTGAAGCCGAGCTGCTCCTCCGCCGATCGATTGAGCAGCACGATCTTTCCGTCGCGGTCGATCATGACGACGCCGCTCGTCATGTTCTCGAGCACGCTCTTCAGGCGGCTTTCGTCCTCCTGAATTTGATGCATCTGGAATTGCAAGCTCTCGGACATCTTATTGATCGCATGTCCGAGCTGCCCGATCTCGTCGCGGCTCGGGATCGTCACGCGCGCGCGATAATTCATATTCGTGATCTGATTGGCGACCCTCGTCATCTTCTCGATCGGCCCGGTGAGGCTTTGCGACATCCGGTGGGCGATCAGCGCCGTGACGAGCAAGATGACGAGCATGCCGAAGCCGAAATACGACGCGATGCGCCGCGTCTCTGCATCGAGCGGCGACAAGCTTTCGCCGAACCGGACGAAGCCGACGCCCGCGCCGCCGAACGATGCGGGAATCGCAACGTACATCGTCTGCACGCCGACCGCGGGATCGCGCCGAATGTCCATGCCGGGCTTGCCCGACCTCGCCTTCGCGATCTCCGGGGGCGGTCCGTCCGCGTCGACGGCCGAAGCCCCCGTCCCGGAATCTCCGAGCATGGCGCCGTCCTCGTCGAAGAAGGTGACCCGCGCGCCCGTCTTGCGGGCGATGCGGGCCGCCTCCGTGCGGAACATCTCCCCGTCCACGGAGCGCGAAGCCACGTAATTCCAGTCGACGGTCGCCGCATACATCTCGAGCTGCTCCGCCAATCCTTCCTCGAGGGCTTGAATTTGCGAGTCGCGCATCACCGTAATCGTGAAGATGCCGGCCACTCCGTTAGAGAGTCCGATGAAGAAAATAAAAATAAGCGTTAATCGGTTCCGAAACTTCAGCATTAGCGGAAGACCGGCTCCTTGAACGATTCCAGCTTCTCGAACGAGCTCTTATCGACATCCGCGTGCAGGCTGTTTCCGTGGGAATCCATCGTCACGATCGCGGCGAAGCCTTCGACGTTCAGATGCCACATCGCTTCCGGGATGCCGAATTCCATAAAGTCGACGCCGTCCACGCCTTTGATCGTCTCGGCGTAATATTGCGCCGCGCCGCCGATCGCGTTCAAATATACGCCACCGTGCTCCTGCAGCGCCTTGAGCGTCTTCGGCCCCATGCCGCCCTTGCCGATGACCGCCCGAATGCCGAACTTCTTAATAATATCGCCCTGATACGGCTCCTCGCGAATGGACGTCGTCGGACCGGCCGCCTTCACGTGCCAGCCTTGCTCGTCCTTCAGCATGACCGGTCCGCAATGGTACAACGCGGCGCCGTTCAGGTCGACCGGCGCGTCATGATCCATAAGATGCTTATGGATCGCGTCCCGCCCCGTGTACATGCGGCCGTTCAGGATGACGACGTCGCCGACGCGCAGCGAACGAACTTGCTCTTCCGTAATCGGCGTCGTCAGTACGACCTCGCGGCGGCCTTCCCGCTCCGAGGCGGCGGCGATTGCGTCCGTCGACGTCTCGGCCGCCGAAGCCGCCTCCTTCGTTTCGTCCATCGACTCGGCCGTGCCCCGCTCGTATACCCACTCCTTGATGCCGCCCGTCGCGGCGTCCAGAATGACGCCTTGGCGACGGAACGCCCAGCAGTTGTACGCTACGGAGACGAAGAAGCTCGCCGGCAGCCGATTGTTGACGCCGATCTTGCAGCCGAGCAGCGTCACCTCGCCGCCGAAGCCCATCGTGCCGATGCCGAGCTTGTTTGCGTTTTCCAAGATATAGTCCTCGAGCTTGCGCAAATCCTCGTGCTCGTTCACGTCGTCGACTTTGCGGAACAGCTGCTGCTTCGCGAGCTCATAGCCCGTCGTCCGGTCGCCGCCGATGCCGACGCCGATGAAGCCGGCGCTGCAGCCTTGCCCTTGCGCTTGGTAAACCGCATGCAGGATGCACTTGCGGATGCCGTCGAGATCGCGTCCGGCCTTGCCGAGACCCGGCAGCTCCGCCGGCAGGCTGTATTGGATGTTTTTATTTTCGCAGCCGCCGCCCTTGAGAATCAGCTTCACCTCGACGTCGTCGCGCTCCCACTGCTCGAAATGAATGACCGGCGTCCCCGGGCCGAGATTGTCGCCCGTGTTGTCGCCCGTGAGCGAGTCGACGGAATTCGTCCGCAGTTTGCCGTCCTTCGTCGTGCGCGCGATCGCCGAGCGGATCGCCCGCTTCATCTCGAGCTGATTGGCGCCGACGGGCGTATGCACGACGAACGTCGGCATGCCGGTATCTTGGCAGATGGGGGAGACGTTCGTCTCCGCCATCGTAATGTTGCGCGTAATCGTGCTCATCGACAGCGCCGCCCGCGTTCCTTCGCTCTCGCGCTTCGCGCCCGCCTTGATGGCGCGGCGGACGTCCGCCGGCAAATTCGTCGACGTCTCGACGATGAGATCGTACATGCTTTGCTCGAATCGTTCCATGGTCGGTATGGCTCTCCTCTCGTTCCTGACGATCATATATTTATATGTTCTATCATATCATACCGCGCAATAGGAAAAGAACCGCCCCGCGCCGGAAAACGGCGCGGAGCGGCTCCGCTTGACGCCGCGGCTATTCCGCGGCGACGATCTCGTCGAGCGTCTTCTCGAACGACGGCGCCAGCCGCTCGAGGAAATACGTCACCTCGGGCATGTCCAGCTTTCGCAGCGACGCCTCGAGCTGCGTCTTCGCGACCGCGAACTCGCGGTTGCCCGCGGTCAGCTCGGACATCGACTTCAGGTATGCATCGAGCAAATCCGCCGCCTTGACCCACCGATACAGCTCGTCGTCGTGCGATTGGATGAGCGGCGCGTATACCGCCCGAAGCTCCTCGGGGATCATGCGCACGATGTTCTCCTCCGCCGCGCGTTCGATCTCCCGAAAGCCGTTCCGAACGGCCGGGCTGCTGTGCTTCACCGGCGCCGCCACGTCCCCGACGAACACCTCCGTCGCGTCGTGGAACAGCGCGATCGAGACGACCTTGTCCGTCGGGACGGCTTTGCCGTACACTTCGTTCGCGATCGTGCAGAGGAGATGCGCGAGCGCCGCCACGAAATACGAATGGACGGCGACGGATTCTTTATGCGTATTGCGCATCAAGCTCCATCGTTCGATGTAACGCAGCCGGTACAAATAGGAGAAGAAATGGCTCTCCATATCCGCCGCTTACAAGACGCCCGGGTAGTACATGAGGAAGAGCAGGACGAGCACGAGCAGGGAAGCGGCGCCGCTGAACGCCGACAGCTTGCTCGCGTCCTTCGCGGCCGCCGCCTTGCCTTCGCCGCCGTGCGCGATAATCCGTTTCAGCGGACCGGCGATCATGCCGGACACCGCGCCGAGCGCGACGAACAGCACGATGACGACGATCATCCAAGCGACAGACAGCTCGTACTTGCTAATGAGGTAGCCTCCCGTTAAAAACTGCACGATCAACAGCCACTGGCCGACGCGATTCAACCCGAAGATGCTGCGGGCGAAGCCGACTTGCGCCTGCGGGTTTAAGCCCTTAAGCTTGCTCACCACGAATGGGAGCAGTAAGTAAAAGCCTACAGTAAGCGCGCCTAGCACATGTAAAAACAACACGATATCCGTCATTCCGATGTACCTCCGTCCGTTTTCGCTGGAATGTTTCTCCCTCAAAGTATAGCTTATCCGGGAAACGTTTTCCAACGCGGGCCCGACGAACCCCCGCGCTACGTCTTGTTTTGCTCGAGCAGCGCGTCCCGATCGATCGCGTGGGGAGGCTCTTCCAACCACCCGTGCTTGATCAAGATGTTGATGCCGTCCTCCGCGAACAGGCCGATCTCCCCGATGAGCTTCAAGTATTGCATGGCCAAATCCCGCCGCTGGGAGACCGACAACGCGGCCCCATAGAACGCCGCCGAGGCCGAAATCAACGTAGAGACATGGAACAGCATCAACTTATCGGAGAAAGGCGGCGGCGTCGAATCCGTCACTTCGGACTCCCATTTCCGAGGGAGCGGGAGGTCGTTTTCCGTTAACCGTGCTCCTAGCGATTGGAATTGTTCCTTGCATAAGGCGACGCCCCGTTGGAGATAGTCTCGAATTTCCTTCGAGCCCGTCACCTGGCTGAACGCCGACTCCAGCACGATTTTTACTTGAATCTTGACCATATTGAAAAACACGCTGCTGATTTCGATCGCGTTGAGCGGCCGTTCCTTGCCGAACCACCCCGCCAAATACCCTTGGCGCTCCACGAATCGGACGGGCTGCGACGCGTTCAAAATCGGCGGCTTGACGTACAAGCCTTTCTGCACCATTGCATCGAGAACCCGGTTGAACAGCTCCATCGTCTCCTCGTTGCACGCGGTGAAATACGCTCTTTGGTCCGAGCGGGACGAGGTACTCAGCGCGCCGGCGTAGCTCGTCAACCCCAATAAACTCATCACATGGAAATACGCTAACAGAAAATCGTCCGAAAATAAGGCCGGGGCCTCGGGGTTGATTAGGTCGGCTTCGGTAAACCCGATCGGAATCTCATATCCGTCCGCGCTTAGGAACGCCCGAATCTTCTCTAGATGCGCTAGAGACAACCCCTGTGCGAACTCGAGGATGGATCGTACCGACGGATCCTGGGCTCTGGACAAGGAATGCTCGGTAAATCGTACGGCTAGGCTGTCGTTCATATACTGCGTCCATAGGTTCGCGACTTCGGCCGACGTCAGCTTCGCCCGAGCATCGTTCGCCGGGGCCGCTTGCGGTTTCACGCCTAAGCGCGTAGGCATGTCGGGTCACTTCTTTCTTCGTAGTATCACCGCTCGCGCGATCCAAGCTTTCTGCTATCAATTATCATGGTTATTTCCGTTGAAGTTATTCATTTCCTTTCGTGATTTTCCCCATTGGAAAAGGCTGCACCCCCGCGGTTTCCCGCGGTCATGCAGCCTCTTCCGTCCCTGCTATGCGTCCGTCAGCCTTGAACGATCTTCATCACATTGCGCACCGATTCCGCCGACTTATCGAGGGCGACCTTCTCCTCCGGCGTCAGCTCGATCTCGATGATTTTCTCGATCCCGTCGCCGCCGAGCACGGTCAGTACGCCCATGAATAGGTCGGTATAGCCATACTCGCCCTGAAGCAGCGCGATCGTCGGAAGAATGCGCTTCTTGTCCTTTAGAATCGCTTCCGTCATCTGCACGAGCGACGCCGCCGGCGCGTAGTAGGCGCTGCCGTTGCCGAGCAAGCCGACGATTTCGCCGCCGCCGGTGCGCGTGCGCTGTACGATC
>NZ_DASQMZ010000144.1:0-4369 GCF_035645235.1 Paenibacillus sp. | reverse complement strand
GCGACGTGTGCGACGGGTCCGGCGCCAAGCCGGGCACGAAGCCGGAGACGTGCGCCGTCTGCCGCGGCAGCGGCCAACAGGAAGTCGTGCAAAATACGCCGTTCGGCCGCATCGTCAACCGGCGCGCCTGCGGCAATTGCAACGGCACGGGCAAGATCATTAAAGATCGCTGCAACAACTGCTGGGGCGCGGGGAAGGTTAAGAAGCAGCGCAAAATTCATGTACGCATCCCGGCGGGCGTGGACGACGGCGCGCAGCTGCGCGTCTCCGGCGAAGGCGAAGCGGGGACGCGCGGCGGCCCTCCGGGCGACTTGTATATTTCGATTCGCGTGAAGCCGCACGAATTTTTCGAACGCGAAGGCGAAGATATTTACTGCGAGGTGCCGCTGACGTTCGCGCAGGCCGCGCTCGGCGACGAGATCGAAGTGCCGACGCTGACCGAACGGGTGAAGCTGAAAATTCCGCCCGGCACGCAGACGGACACGTATTTCCGCCTGAAGGGCAAGGGCGTGCCGCGCCTTCGCGGCCACGGGCAAGGCGATCAGCATGTCAAAGTCGTCGTCGTGACGCCGACGAATTTGTCGGAGGAGCAGAAGACGCTGCTTCGGGATTTCGCGGGGCTGTCCGGCGAACGTACGCACGAGAACAACGGATTTTTCGATCGGATGCGCAAAGCGTTCATGGGCGATTAGAGAGGGAGCTATGGCTTCCTCTCTTTTTTGTGCACATAACCGGTCCCCCGAAGGGGGATGCTACCCGGTGACGATAGCATTTTCGCGAGGAATGGAGGGTTGGCATGGCATCGATCGACGGAAGGGAACGACCGGGCGCCAGCGAGCGGACGGCCGCCGCGATGGCGAGCGACGACCGGGAGGCGACCGAAGCGAATTTGGCGATGGAGCGCGTATTTAACGGCAGAACGGACGCCGAGACGCCTGCCGAGGCGGTGGACGTGCCGGAGATGTTTCGCAACGAAAGCTAAATCGGGGCGCATTGATCGAAAACGGAGACGATGGGCATGCTAGCCGTATCTTACGTTTTGCGGGGTGAACGAACACGATGAAGGACGCGAATCAGCAACAAGCGCAGAAGAAGCTGCCGATCGGCATGAACGAGGACGTCGAATTTTCGCGCGAGCTCGCCGACGAGGACGACATGGAGGCCTTGGAGCGCATGGAGGCCGCCGACCGCCGGCAGCAGCAATAAGGAGCGATAGCGGGTATGGCGAAGCATATTCAAGCGTATTTTCGTACCGAAGACGACGCCGTCGCGGCGGTTACCGATCTGCAAGCGCTGGGCGCCATCGAAGTGACGTCGGATCGAACGGCGGAAGACGTCGGGCATTTCCCGGCGGAAATGGCGGCGGTCATCCCGGCGCTGCCGCTGCAGCAGGGCACCCTCGTCGGCAGCGCGTACAACGGCCAAATGAACAATGTGTTGCTTGGTGCCTTGGTCCTGAATCGGGACTTGCTCCCGGGCGACCCGGAACGGTCCGGCGACGAGGGGGAGCCGGTCGTGACGGCGGTCGTCGAGGACCATATGTACGAGAAGGCCGTCGAGATCGTCAAGCGGCGTGGCGGGCAAGTGGAATAGAAGGGTATAGAAGGGAAGAAGGATGATGGAGAAGAACATTCTTGCCTATTTCAAGTCGCCGGAGGAAGCGGAAGGCGCCGCGCAGAAGCTGTACGCCCTGCGCGCGATCGACGTCAGCATCGACCGCATTTCGCGGTATCCGGGGGACGGCACCAATGCGTCGGGAAATCCGGCGACGGGCGATTTCGGCTCTCTTGCGTCGCTCTCGCTCGGCGCGGACGTCACCGGTGACAGCCCGGGCATTCTGCTGTCGGCGGGCACGGACGCGAGCGGCATGAGCGACGGCGGGCAAGGCGGGCCGACCGGACGGGACGTACTGCTGACGGCCGTGGTGGACGAGGGCGTACATCGCCAAGCGATGAGCGTCATCGAGCAGGCCGGCGGACAACTCTAAGGCATGACGAAGAACCCCGAGCGGGCGACGCCGGGGTTTTTTTACGTAGGTGGGAAGTCATTACAAAATTTACAGCACGCAGGTGAAACTTTTCGAAACGGATCGCGTCTATTGATCAGCTAGAGACAAAGAGGGAGAGAATACTTATGGGGAAACGCTCGGCATTATTCGCACTTATCGTTACGCTCGTGTTCGGTCTGTTTGGAGGGACGGCTTCGGCGGTGCCTTCCGCGGCCATGAAAGTGTGGTTATACGTAGATCAAAAACAGGCGTTCGTGAACGGGGCCCCCTTCGAACTGACGTCCCCGGCAACGGTGTATAACGGCAAAATGTACGTTCCCGTTAAGTTCCTAGGGGATACGTTCGGGTTCCCGGTGCAGTTCGACATGGCGACGAATACGATTGCCCTCCAGGCAGGGAAAACCGACGTCCTCATCGATTTGACGACCCGTACGACGCTGATCGACGGGATGCCGGGGGCGTTCCAGCCGACGTTCGAAATTAGCCAAGACGGCAAGCTGATGGCGCAGCTCACCTGGATCATGGATCGGATCGGAGCGACGTATTCCTACGATGCGCAGCTCAGCCGCGTCGAAGTCGTGTATGCGCCATGGAGCGCAGAGCTGCCCGCCGCTCGGGAGGGGAAGCCCGTCGCGAAGTTTACGTTCGGCAAAACCAGCTATAAGATGGGCGAGAAAATACAATATATCGACCTAAGCTACGACGTCGAAGGAGACGGCATCGAATTCGCCGCGTGGAAGGGCAAACAGGACGCGTTCTTCGAACCGGGCGTGAAGACGGTGTCGCTTCAGGTGACGGATAGCAAAGGCAACGTCAGCGATTGGTACTCGAAAACCATTACGATCACGAACGAAACGATGTATTCGCCGGTACAGTTTCAGATGCAGCATGCCAAGCTGCAGTCGTTCATCAAGCTGGACGCGGCGCAGCTGAACCAGCATATCCGCAGCGCGCAGAAGCTCGGGATGGCCTCGACGCAGGTGCCCGGACGAAAATTGTTGGTGAGCGACAGTCCGGAGACGATCACCCAATACGGCGCGCTGTACCGCGATACCGTCGACGGGAAGGCCCGCTTGTATGCGAATCACATTAACGAGATGGACGAGGACGTGCAGTTCGCGATCATCGCGACGAATCAAGGCGACGATCCCGTGACGATCAAGACGACGCGCCAAGGCGAGGTGTATCCTTCCGTCTTCGTCCATCTGTTCGGTTACCAGGCGTCGGTGGACTTTCTCGTCGGCGACGCCAATAAACCGGAACTTACGGTAAAACCGGGCGAATCGAAGGCGTACGCGTACTTGCCGAAGCTGACGAAGGGGCAGGGCATTAATCTTATCTACGATATCGAGACGAGCGGGGACGTCGCGATCACGTTCGCCGCGATGCGGCCGGGCGATCCGATGGACGCGGCGCTGAGCTATCCGGAGCTGCCCTTCGCGGGCCATATTCGCGGTTCGTTCCCTTTCTCGGAAATTCGGATGGAAGCGGATGCCGACGGCACCAAGGTCGCCAAGCGGTTTACGGTCGGCGACAACGTCGACGATCCGTTCGTCCGCGGGTTCGACCCGTTCCGGAACGAATTCGTCTCGTTGGACGGGAATTACGGCATGATGTACAACATCCGGGTGAAAAACCCCGGCAAGTCCGCGATCGTGCTGCTCGCCCGCGGGGGAGCGTACAAAGGGCCGTTGAAAATCAACGGCGAGATGGTGCTCGCTCCCGCCTCCGGCGTCTTGACGGCGCTGGACGGCGTGTTCCTCCTGTATCGCACGACCGGGACGGAGGAGTACGTCGATATCGAATTTACGCCGGCTGCAGGGTCCTACCTGCCGTTGGACTTCATATTTTACCCTTTGAAATGATATAACCGTCTTGCTTCGGATGAGACCGTCCGCGCTTTCGCGCAGGCGGTCTTTTTTCGTTCATAGGCGGTTGGCGACGACTTCTGCAATGATGCTTGTGCGTGCGGGGCGTGCGCCTTTGCAACCTGTTTTCCTTTACTCAGTCCGCCCAATCGTCGAGGTTAAAGGCCTGGGGAAAACTACCATTTGCATTTCGTGTCGAAAGTGGGTATAGTATATTCTTGTCGCCGCGAAAACGGCACGAACGATCGACACGGGGCCGGCGCACGATGGGAAACATTGTCGCTTGTAATCGAACGATCGAATGTGGTAGGATGTAATTCCTGTCGCTTCACGGCAGGATGGAAAGTCAAGCTTGTTCCTTGAAAACCGAACATGAGCGAAATATGCTTTTAGCTAGCTTGTAATGAGCGCAGTTGAACTACCCTTTTTGGAGAGTTTGATCCTGGCTCAGGACGAACGCTGGCGGCGTGCCTAATACATGCAAGTCGAGCGG
>NZ_DASQMZ010000143.1:0-12214 GCF_035645235.1 Paenibacillus sp. | reverse complement strand
TCGCGCTCGACGAGGCTTCGGATCGTCCGGTCGCGGGCGAGGTGTACGAGGTGGACGCGCCGACGCTTGCGGCGTTAGACGAGCTGGAGGATTACTTCGGTCCCGGCGATTCTCGCAACCTTTACGAGCGCCTCGAAGTGGAAACGTCGGGCGAGCGTGGGACGTACCGGGCGCTCGTTTACGCGTTCCCGCGGGCGCGCGCCGCGGCGTGCCGGCCGATCCCGCAAGCGGATTGGCGCGCCTACCGAAGAAGCGCCTCAGAACGCGGCAACGCCGCATCGGAGTCGTAACTCCCGATGCGGCGTTGAGCAGCTTAGTGGCCCGAAGGGGCGGCCAGCCCGACCTTGTCGACGAGCAGGCGGCTTTCTTCGTTCAACCCTTCGATATGCGCTTGCTTTCCGGCTTGCCTGTATTTCAAGACGACCTTCGCGATCGCCGTCACCGCCGAATGATCCCACACATGCATCTGATGGAAGTCCAAGATGATGCGGTCCGGATCGTTCTTCGGCTCGAACGCGTCGACGAACGCGGTCGTCGTCCCGAAGAACAGCTGGCCTTGCAGCGCGTAGCGCTTCGCGCCGTTCGGGGCGAGCTCGCTCCGGACGTCGACCTTCGATGCGATGCGCCAGCCGAAGATCAGCGCGCTCAGGACGACGCCGACGCCCACGCCGAGCGCGAGGTTGTGCGTATAGACGGTCACCGCGACGGTCGTCAGCATGACGGCCGTGTCGGGGACGGGGATCCTTTTCATCTCTATAATGGATTTCCAATCGAACGTACTGATCGACACCATGATCATGACGCCGACGAGCGCCGCCATCGGAATGCGAGCGACGACGTCGCCGAGCACGAGGATGAGGAACAGCAGGAACACGCCCGCGACGAGCGAGGACAGCCGGCCGCGGCCGCCGGATTTTACGTTAATGACGGATTGGCCGATCATGGCGCAGCCCGCCATGCCGCCGAAGAAGCCGGTAATCGTATTGGCGATGCCTTGTCCGCGAATTTCGCGGTTTTTATCGCTCTTCGTATCCGTCGCTTCGTCGACGATCGTCGCCGTCATGAGCGACTCGAGAATGCCGACGAGCGCGAGCGGCAGCGCGTACGGCAGTACGATCAGCAGCGTCTCCAAGGTGAACGGCACCATCGGCAGATGGAACAACGGGAACGCGGTGGGCAGCGCGCCCATGTCGCCGACCGTGCTTACATGAATGCCGCCGAAAATGGTTATAATAGTCATAACGATTATCGCGACGAGCGCGGACGGCACGGCCTTCGTGAACCGAGGCAAGATATAAATGATAGCCAGCGTCGCGGCCACGAGCGCATACATCACCCAAGACTGCCCTTGAAAATGTACCAGCTGCGCCAGAAAGATCAGTATCGCGAGCGCATTGACGAATCCGATGACGACGGAATGCGGAATGAACGTCAAAAATTTGCCTAGCTTCAAAATGCCGAGTATGATTTGAATCACACCGGTCAGGACGGTAGCGGCCAACAAGTACTCCAGCCCATGCTCCTTCACGAGCGTAACCATAAGCAGCGCCATGGCGCCCGTCGCCGCGGAAATCATGCCCGGACGGCCCCCCGCGAACGCGATAATGACGGCGATCGAGAACGACGCGTACAAGCCCACCATCGGGTCGACGCCCGCGATGATGGAGAACGCGATCGCCTCCGGAATGAGCGCGAGCGCGACCGTCATCCCCGCGAGCACGTCCATGCGCACGTTCGAAAACCAGTCCTGCTTCAGTTGTGTTCCATTCAACAGTAGGTTCCTCTCTTTCTGTATGTGTAATCAATTGGCCGACCACTCTCAGGTCGACCGGGGCCGTTGTTCACAAAGCCTAATTATACATACGAAGGGCGGAAAAGAATAGGCGTTTCCAACTATTTTCGCTCTTGCACTACAAAGGCGCGCCGGAAAGAAGTATAATGGAAACGTTTGTACCACCCGGACGACGCGCAAGCGTCTTTATCGCGCCATCTGCGAATCAGCGGTCAATGCAACAAAAAATAGATCATAAAGGAAGCAAAGCATGAACACTATCGAAGAACACAAGCCGGAATCGTCCGGCTCCAAGTCGAAGAAGCGCCGTACGCCGTACGTGCAAATCTTCGCGCTCGGCGGCCTCGACGAAATCGGCAAGAACATGTACGCGATCCAATACGGACGCGAAATCCTCGTCGTAGACGCAGGCGTGAAGTTCCCGGGCCCGGATATGCCCGGCGTCGACTACATCATCCCGAACATTCGGTATTTGGTCGAAAACAAGGACATGGTCAAGGCGATCCTCCTGACCCACGGGCACGAGGATCACATCGGAGGCTTACCCTTCGTGCTGCAGCAGCTGAAAGTTCCGATCTACGGCGCCTCGCTGACGATCGGCTTCGTACGCGCGAAGCTCGAGGAGCATCATTTGGCGAAGCAGACCGAGCTCAACCTCGTCGACGAAAACTCCGTTATCAAGTTCGGCTCCATGTCCGTCGAATTTTTCCGCACGCATCATAGCATCCCGGACTCATTGGGCATCGTCATCAAGACGCCGCAAGGCAACATCGTGCATACGGGCGACTTTAAATTCGACATGACGCCTTCCGACAAGCCGACCGATTGGGGCCGCCTCGCGCAGATCGGCAAGGAAGGGGTGCTGGCGCTGCTCGCGGACAGCACGAATTCCGAGAAGCCGGGTTATACCCCTTCCGAGAAGACGGTCGGCAACGCGATCAAAGAGGCGTTCCGGGGCTGCAAAGGCCGCATTTTGTTCGCGACGTTCGCTTCGAACGTACACCGGCTGCAGCAAGTGATCGAGGCCGCCGAAGAAACCGGCCGGCACGTCGCGATCATCGGGCGCAGCATGGAGCGCGCGTTCCGGATCGGACAGGAGCTCGGCTATATTCGGGCGGCGAAGGATACGATGATCGACGTCAATCAGATCGACCGGCATCCGGACCACAGCATCTGCATTATTTGCACCGGCAGCCAGGGGGAGCCGAACGCGGCGCTGACGCGCATCGCGAACGGCTCGCATCAGAAGGTCGCCATCTATCCGGACGATACGGTCATGTTTTCGGCGTCGCCGATTCCCGGCAACACGCAAAACGTCAACCGCAGCATCGACCGATTGCTGCGCGCGGGCGCCGAGGTCGTCTCGGGCTCGATTATGGACATCCACGCGTCCGGCCACGGCTGCCGCGAGGATTTGAAGCTGATGCATTCGTTCCTGCGTCCGACGTATTTCATGCCGATCCACGGCGAGCATCGGATGCTCGTTCAGCACGGGCGTCTCGCCGTCGAGGTCGGGATCGACCCGGCGAACGTGTTCGTCATGGACAACGGGCAGACGCTCAACGTCTCCCGCCGCATGGCGCGCCTCGGCAAGCCTGTCCATGCGGGCGCCGTGCTCGTCAAGGGCGGCACGATCAGCGAGTGGGAAAGCTCCGTGACCGAGGAGCGGCGCCAACTCGCGGACAGCGGCGTCATTATCGTCAACGTCGTCGTCGATTCGTCGCAGAACAAGATGCTCGCCGGCCCGGATCTCGTGACGCGCGGTTTCATCTACGTCCGCGAGGCCGGCGACATTATCGCGCAAGCGACGCGCGTGCTCAAGCGTTCGATCGCAAAGCTGCAGAAGAAAGAGAAGTTCCACCGCAGAGGGTGGGAGGAGTCGATTAGCAAGACGCTCTCTTCGTACTTCGATACGACGATGGGGCGCTCCCCGCTCGTGCTGCCGGTGTTGATGGACGTCAAGGGCAAGAAAGAGCCCGTCCGCGAGGCCGTTTCGGAAGTGCAATAAGCCGTTTGCGAAGCCGCATTCGAGTCGTGTCGCGACTCGAATGCGGCTTCGTTGCGCTGAAGGGGACTCCCCGTGCGGACCGCCGGGGCGGGCAGCTGGGGCGGACCACTGGGCTGACCCCAGGGGCGGACCGCTGGGTCGGACCGCTGGGCCGGGCGCGGAGATCGTCAAAGGAACTAAGGAGGCGCCTAAGTTCGCCAAAGGAACTAAGCGCAGCTGCGGACGCATCGGCGGGCCGGCGGTTGGGTGCGAAAGGTGCGACGGAAGGTTGTGTCGTGGTGCGGCGGTCGGAGGCGGCAGGGGTGGGTGTGCGATGCGTTCGGCGGTCGGTGACTGCGGTCGACGGTTCGCAAGCGTCCGGCCACAAGCGCAAATTTTGAGTATATGGCGGAAATAAGAGCAATATTTGATCTTTCGGCGGCGTTCGGCGGGAGCGGGGCGTGCGTGCGATGCGTTCGCGGTCGGTGACGACGGTCGGCGGTTCGCAAGCGTCCGGCTACAAGCGCAAATTTTGAGCATAAGGCGGAAATAAGAGCAAAATTTGATCTTTCGTGGCGGTCGGCAGGAGCGGTGCGTGTTTGCGATGCATTCGGCGGTCGGTGACGACGGTCGGAGTTTCGCAAGCGTCCGGCTACAAGCGCAAATTTTGAGCATAAGGCGGAAATAAGAGCAAAATTTGATCTTTTGGCGGGTATAAAAGCAAAATTTGATCTTTCGACGGCGGTCGGGGGCGGCGGGGCGTGCGTACGGCGGCGCACAGGAGGTTTTTGGCATCCTCCGCGCGCCTTGTGGTACCATGTTATCAAAATTGGTAACGATGGCCGCCCGAGGCCGGGTTAGGATCTTACAATCGCGGGAGGGAAGGCAACGGCATGCTGCTGCGAAGGTTTTTCTCATACTATAAGCCTTACAAAACATTATTCTACGTCGATTTCGGCTGCGCCGTCGTTGCGGCGGTGCTCGAGCTCGCGTTTCCGCTCGCGGTGAACGAGGTGGTCGACACGCTGCTGCCGAGCGGCGATTGGCAGATCATCCTGTGGGCGTGCATCGGTCTGTTGGCGCTGTATCTCGTCACGATGTTTCTGAACTTCATAGTGATCTATTGGGGACATAAGCTCGGCATTAATATCGAAACGGATATGCGCAAGGCGCTGTACGCCCATATGCAGAAGCTGTCGTTTCGCTTTTTCGACAACAACAAGACGGGGCATATGATCTCGCGGCTGACGACCGATCTGTTCGAGATCGGCGAAGTCGCGCATCACGGGCCGGAGGATTTATTCATCGCGATCATGACGCTGATGGGCGCGTTCGGCGTCATGCTGTACCTCAACTGGAAGCTGGCGCTCATTACGTTCGTCGTCATCCCCGTCATCATCTGGCTCGTGCTGATGGCGAACAAGCGGATGACGAAGGCGGTCGACCGGATGTACCGGGACATCGCCGACTTCAACGCGCGTGTCGAAGACAGCATCGGCGGCATCCGCGTCGTGCAGGCGTTCGCGAACGAGCGGCACGAGAAGAAGCTGTTCGACGTGAACAACCTGCGTTTTCGCGACGCAAAAATTCTCCAGTACAAAATCATGGGCGTCAACCTGTCGATCAGCTATATGCTGATGCGATTCGTCTCCGTCTTCGTGCTGATCAGCGGGGCGTACTTCGTCCTGCAAGGAGAGCTGACCGCGGGCGAATTCGTAGGCTTCCTGCTGCTGACGAACGTGTTCTTCCGCCCGATCGAGAAAATCAACGCCATTATCGAAAGCTATCCGAAAGGGATCGCCGGCTTCAAGCGTTTCGTCGAGATCATGGAGACGGCGCCGGACGTGGCAGACGCGCCGGACGCGGCGGCCGTCGCAACGTTGCGGGGCGACATCCGCTATGAGGGCGTGTCGTTCGGGTACGAGGGGCAGCGGAACGTGCTGAACGGGATCGATCTTACGATCCGAGCCGGGGAGACGATCGCCTTCGTCGGCCCGTCGGGCGCCGGAAAGACGACGCTGTGCAGCCTGCTGCCGCGCTTCTACGACACCGACGAGGGACGCATTACCATAGACGGCATAGACATTCGGAAAATGACCCTCGAATCGCTGCGCCGGAACATCGGCGTCGTGCAGCAGGACGTGTTTTTGTTCTCGGGCACGCTGAGGGAAAACATCGCCTACGGCAAGCTGGGCGCCTCCGACGAGGAGCTGCTCGAGGCGGCGCGCCGGGCGAGATTGGAGGAGTTTATCCGCTCGCAGCCGCAGGGGCTGGATACGGTCGTCGGCGAACGCGGCGTAAAGCTGTCCGGCGGGCAGAAGCAGCGCCTTGCGATCGCGCGGATGTTCCTGAAAAATCCGCCGATCCTCATTCTCGACGAGGCGACGTCCGCGCTCGACACGGAGACGGAGGCGGCGATTCAGCAGTCGCTCGCGGAGCTGTCCGAGGGGCGCACGACGCTCGTCATCGCGCATCGCCTCGCGACGATCAAGCACGCGGATCGGATCGTCGTCGTCACCGAGGACGGCATCGCCGAGCAAGGGCGGCACGAGGAGCTGCTGGCGCAGGGCGGCGCGTATGCGCGCCTCCATCAGGCACAGTTCGGGTAAGGCGGCGCGGGGCGGCGCAGAGTCTTCTATTCCAGCAGCCATGCCGCCATGCGGTCGACCGCCGCCTGGTGGGCCGCATACGGAAAGAGGTGGGCAAACCCCTCGTAGAGGTGCAGATCGACCGGGGCGCCGAGCGCGCGGAGCGCCTCGTACATGGCTAGGCCGTGGCCGACGTCGACCTGCGGGTCCTTGGCGCCGTGCACGACGAGCGTCGGACACCGCAGCCGGGGCGCGAGCGCCAGCGGCGAACGTTCGCGGTACGCCTCGGGGCGCTTCGCGGGCGTGCCGCCGAGGATGCGCTTCAGCGTCCGCCGCAGGTCGACGCGCTCCTCATAGGTGCGCGCGAGGTCCGCGACGCCGCTCCATAGGACGAGGCGGCGCACGGCGTCCGGCGCGTCGACGGCGGCGCGCGCGGCGTTGATCGAGCCGCGCGAAAAGCCGGCGACCGAGACGCGGTCCCGGTCGACGAACGGGAACGTGCGGAGCAGCGCGATCGCCTCGGCTACGTCCTCGCGGTCGGCGCCGCCGAATTCGTCGCGGCCTTCGCCGCCTTCGTTGCCGCGGTAGCACGGGGCGAACACGACGAAGCCGCGGGCGGCAAAGTCGTCGACCCAATGCGGCCGCACGCGCCCGAAGCCGCCGACGCCGCCGCGGCACAGGACGAGGGCGGGGTAGGGGTAGGGAGCGCCGTCCGGACGGGGGCTCGTCGCTCGCGGGGGGACGGCGGACGCTGCTTCGGACGAAGCGGGCCGAAGCATGGTGTGCGGCCGGTACGAGACGCGCACCGCTTCGGCGACGACGTCGACCGGCAGCTCGGCTGCCGGCAGGCCGCCGCGCGCGGCCGCGAGCGACTGCAGCGCCTCGGGCGGGGCGCCGCAGCCGGGCGGGAGCCCGACGTACCCCTTGACCCGATACGGCCCGGAGCGGTATGTCAATCGAACGATCATCGAGGCGACCCCCTTGACGATTGATAAACGGCATGCGCAGAAGCCCCCAAGGAGGAGCGACCCTCCCGAGGGGCTTCCGTCGTACGCGCCGGCCTAAGCGGCTAATGGAGCCAGGCTTGCTCCTCGGGCGGCTTCTTCGGCGACTTCGCCTTCTTGACCAGCTTCGGCAAGTGCTTCATGCCGCGGATCATCGCCCCTTGGCAGAGCGGGCAGCTCGGCGCGGCGGACGGGGCCGGCGCGCCGCCGGTCGCAACGGGCGCCGCAGCGGACTTCGGCGCGCCCCGCGCGGCGCCCTTCGCCTTCGCGCCGCGCTTCGGCTTCTCCGGAGCGATAAGCTCGTCGCGCATCCATGCTTTGCAATCGGGGCTCTTGCAACGCCAAATCGGCACCGGCGCCAGCTCCGGCTTTGCGATATCCGTATGTTCCTGCAAGGTCCACACCCCCCCGCATTACGATGCCCGCGCGAAATTCCCTTCATTCAGCCATTGTACAAGAGCGTCAGGCGCTGCACAAACGAACCGCCGCGAGCGTGGGAGGAACGGGAGGGGGCCGCGGGCGTCGGCGGAAAGACGCGGGGGCGGCGTTTTTTCCGTTGACAGCGTTTTCTGTAAGAGCCTATAATGAAAACCAAGTTGATACGTGACAGAGACCAGGAGAATCACATCCCATTGCTCAAGCGGCGCGCTTGCAATTCGGTGTGATTTTTTGCATGGGAAGGGGCGAAGCGAATGGCGTTCGAGGGGCAGAACATATTGCCGGCGATCCGCAGCATGAAGGAGCTCGAGCGGGCGCTCGCGTTCCCGTACGAATATTTGGTGCTGCTCGACACGCATGTCGGGCAGGTGAAGCCGATCGTCGAGCTCATGCGGTCGCAGGGCAAGAAGGCGCTGCTGCACGTCGATCTGATCGAAGGGCTGAAGAACGACGAGGCGGCGGCGGAATTTTTGTGCCAGCAGGTGAAGCCGGCCGGACTCGTGTCGACGCGGGCGAGCGTCGTGGCGAAGACGAAGCAGAACGGCCTGATCGCGATTCAGCGGCTGTTCTTGTTAGACACCAATGCGGTGGAAAAGGGTTACAAGCTCCTCGAACGGTCGGCGCCGGACTATATCGAGGTCATGCCCGGCGTGCTGCCGTTCATGATCGAGGAGGTGCGCGCGCGCACCGGCATCCCGGTGATCGCCGGCGGCCTCATCCGGTCGGCGGCGGACGTGGAGCGGGCGATCGAGGCGGGCGCGGAGGCGGTCACGACGTCGAATGCCGCGCTGTGGAAGACGTTCGCGGCCGGGACGCGCGGCGAACGAGACTAAGGGAGGGACGCGGACATGGAGCAGTACATCCTGGCGATCGATCAGGGGACGACGAGCACGCGGGCGATTATTGTCGATCGGGAAGGTCGGATCGTCGAGACGGCGCAGCAGGAGATTCAGCAATATTATCCGCAGCCCGGCTGGGTCGAGCACGACGCGGAGGAAATTTGGATCAGCGCGCTCGGCGTCGTCGCGTCGGCGTTGTCGAAGGCCGGGCTCGCGCCGACGCAAGTCGCGGCGATCGGCATTACGAATCAGCGCGAGACGGCGGTCGTGTGGGATCGCGCCACCGGGCGGCCGATCCATCGGGCGGTCGTCTGGCAGTCGCGGCAGACGGCGGAGCTGTGCGACGAGCTGCGGCGGCAGGGGCACGGCGACCTCATTCGCGAGCGGACGGGATTGCTGATCGATCCGTATTTCTCCGGGACGAAAATTCGGTGGCTGCTCGATCATGTCGACGGGGCGCAGGAGCGCGCGGCGCGCGGGGATCTGCTGTTCGGCACGATCGATACGTGGCTGATTTGGAAATTCACCGGCGGCGCGGCGCATGTGACGGACGTTTCGAACGCCTCCCGCACGATGCTGTACAACATCCATGAGCTGAAATGGGACGACGACTTGCTGGAGCTGCTCCGCGTGCCCGCCGCCATGCTGCCGGAGGTGCGCGACTCGTCCGAGGTGTACGGCTTCACGGTGCCGCACCATTTCTTCGGGGAGCGAGTGCCGATCGCGGGAGCGGCGGGCGACCAGCAGGCGGCGCTGTTCGGGCAAGCATGCTTCGAGCGGGGCATGGCGAAGAACACGTACGGTACCGGTTGCTTTATGCTGATGAACACCGGGGAGGAAGCGGCGGCGTCCGCGCACGGGCTGTTGACGACGATCGCCTGGGGCATCGGCGGCCGCGTCGAATACGCGCTCGAGGGCAGCGTCTTCGTCGCCGGCTCGGCGATCCAATGGCTGCGCGACGGGCTGCGCATACTGAAGTCGAGCGCGGACAGCGAGACGTACGCCAGCCGGGTGGAGTCGACGGAGGGCGTCTACGTCGTGCCGGCGTTCGTCGGGCTCGGGACGCCCTATTGGGACAGCGACGCGCGCGGCGCGGTGTTCGGCGTGACGCGGGGGACGACGAAGGAGCATTTCGTCCGGGCGACGCTCGAATCGCTGGCGTACCAAAGCAAGGACGTGCTAGACGCCATGGCGAAGGATTCCGCCCTTCCGCTCCGCGCTCTTCGCGTCGACGGCGGCGCGTCGGCGAACGCGTTCCTGATGCAGTTCCAAAGCGACCTGCTCGGCGCGGCCGTCGAGCGGCCGATCGTCAACGAGACGACGGCGCTCGGCGCCGCCTACCTGGCCGGCCTCGCCGTCGGCTATTGGGCGAGCCGCGAGGAGATCGCCGCGAACTGGCGCCTCGGCGCGAAATATGCACCTTCGGCCGACCCGGCGCGTATGAATAGCTTATACGCCGGTTGGCGGCGGGCGGTGCAGGCGACGATCGCGTTCAAGGGATAGACGGCCGGCGCGCTTTCATGATACACTTCTAAACAAGTTCATAGTTACGGTGGGAGATACGGAGACGCCTGGATCGAACCGTCGCGCGACAAGCGCGGCGGGGTCGGTTGCGGGCGTTTTCTATTTTCATTTCATTTTCGGAAAAAAAGGGGCGGGGTTGCCATGATCGAGAGAAAGGCGCTGTTCGAGGCGCTGGAAAGTCGGACGTTCGACGTGTTGGTGATCGGCGGGGGCATTACTGGAGCGGGCATCGCGCTCGACGCGGCGACGCGCGGCATGAAGACGGCGCTCGTCGAGATGCAGGACTTCGCGGCGGGCACGTCGAGCCGGTCGACGAAGCTGGTGCACGGCGGGCTGCGGTATTTGAAGCAGCTGGAAGTGCGCATGGTCGCCGAGGTCGGCCGCGAGCGGGCCGTCGTGTACGAGAACGGGCCGCACGTGACGACGCCGGAATGGATGCTGCTGCCGATGTACCGGGGCGGCGCGCTTGGTCCGTTCGCGACGTCGCTCGGGCTGCGGCTGTACGATTATCTCGCGGACGTGAAACGGACCGAGCGCCGGTCGATGCTGCGCGCGGCGGAGGCGCTCGCGCGGGAGCCGCTGCTGCGGTCCGACGACTTGCTCGGCGGCGGGTATTACGTCGAGTACCGAACCGACGACGCGCGGCTCACCGTCGAGGTGTTGAAGAAGGCGGCCGACGCGGGGGCGGTGTGCCTCAATTACGCGAAGGCGGAGGGGCTGCTGTACGCGGACGACGGGACGCTGCGCGGCGCGCGCATCGTCGACGTTCGGACGGGAGCGTCTTTCGAGGCGCGCGCCCGCGTCGTCGTGAACGCGACCGGGCCGTGGGTCGACGCGCTGCGCGAGCGGGACGGCTCGAAGCGCGGCAAGACGGTGCGGCTGACGAAGGGCGTGCACCTCGTGTTCGACGGCGCGCGTTTCCCGCTGCGGCAGGCGGTGTATTTCGATACGCCGGACGGGCGGATGGCGTTCGCGATTCCGCGCGACGGGAAGACGTACCTCGGCACGACGGACACCGACTACGCGGGCGACCCGGCGCATCCGGCGATGAGCGAGGCGGACCGCACGTATTTGCTCGCCGCTGCGAACTTTATGTTCCCGTCGCTCGGCTTGTCGGCGGACGACGTCGAATCGAGCTGGGCGGGGCTGCGGCCGCTCGTGTACCAGGAGGGGAAGTCGCCGTCGGAGGTGTCGCGGCGGGACGAAATTTTTGAATCGCCGTCGGGGCTCATTACGATCGCGGGGGGCAAGCTGACGGGGTATCGGAAAATGGCGGAAGGCATCGTCGATCGCGTCGCGGCGCGGCTCGCGCGTCTCGGCGCCGGCGCGTTCGGGCCTTGCGTCACGCGGACGCTGCCGATCTCCGGCGGCGACGTCGGCGGCTCGGCCGGCTGGCCGGCGTACGCCGCGGCGCGCGCCGCCGAGGGCGAGGCGCTCGGCTTGCCGCGGGAGGCGGCCTTGCGGATCGCGCGCCGGTACGGCTCGAACGCGCCGGACGTGCTGCGCTACGCCGCCTCCGACGTCGGCCGCGCGTCCGCCGAGCGTGACGGGCTGCCGCTCGACGTGTACGCGACGGCGATGTACGCGATGGAGCGGGAGCAGGCGCTGCGGCCGGCGGATTATTGGGTGCGCCGCACTGGCGACCTGTACTTCGACATCGCGCGGGTGCGGGCGTACCGCGAAGGCGTGCTGCGCCTCATGGCGCGGCAGCTCGATTATTCGCCGGAGGAGCGCCGGAGCGCCGACGAGGAGCTTGACCGGCTGCTCCGCGAGGCGACAACCCCGGTCGCGGAAGGGTAGTCCGCCCAGCGGCCCGGGCGGGCTGCCGGCGCGCGAGAGCGGCCGGATTGTCGGAGAAACTCCGACTATTTGGGTTCCCCGGGCCGCCTGCGACCGGATAGTCGGAGAAACTCCGACTATTTGGGTTCCCCGGGCCGCCGGCGGTCGTATAGTCGGAGAAACTCCGACTAAATGAGGTCCCTGGGCCGCCGACGGCCGGATAGTTGGAGAAACTCCGACTATTTGGGTTCCCCGGGCCGCTG
>NZ_DASQMZ010000142.1:0-15729 GCF_035645235.1 Paenibacillus sp. | reverse complement strand
GACGAGGTGGCGGGCGAATATATCAAACCGGCGATGATCATCGCGGTCGTCGCGCTGGCGGCGTACGTGTTCGTCATGTGGCGGCGCGGCAAGAAGAAGGGGTAAGCCGAGTCGGCGCCGCGGCGGTTTCGCTTTGCCCGGCTTCGGCCACGCAGGTTGCGCTCCGCTCCGACCGGCCTAAGGCGAGCCGCGCCCCCCGCTCCGGCCGATCGCGCGCGCGAAGTGGAACCGGACGGCGCGGCTTTGGTACAATAAGGACGTTGCGACGCAAGGAACGGACATTCAGAAGGAGTGACGCGAAAAGATGGCGAAATCGTTGGCGCATAAGATCGGGCAAGGGCTGACTCCGCAGGGCTTCATCGACGCGATGACGAAAAATCGGGAGGCGTTCCTCGCCTGGGGCGAGAAGTTCGCGTGGGCGAACGAGGACGACCGCGAATACTTCGAAAGCCTCAACAACCGCGACGACTTGCGGTGTTTGATTTTAGCGGCGGATTGGTGCGGGGACGTCGTCCGCAACGTGCCGGTCGTGTTTAAGGCGCTGGAACATAGCGGGGTGCCGGTCGAGGTGCTCATTCAGGAAGAGCATATGGAGACGATGGACCAGTTTTTGACGCTCGGCGGCCGTTCGATTCCGGTCGTCATCTTCGTCGATACGGGCGGCTTCGTGCTCGGCACGTGGGGGCCGCGGCCGAAGTATATTCAAGAGCCGATGGTGAAGTTCAAAGCGGAAAACCCGGACCGGGACGCGCCGGACTACCAGGAGAAGCTTGCGGAGACGCGCAAGGAAATCGGCGCGCGGTACGGCGAAGGCACGGAGTACCAGCAGCTCATCGTGAAGGAACTCCGCTCGCTTATCGAGAGCTTCTAGGCGGGCGGCCTGCGATGACGATACGCATCGAGACGCTGGCGCTGGGGCCGTTATCCACGAACTGTTATTTGCTCGTCGACGAGGAGGCCGGCCGCGGCGTCGTCATCGATCCCGGGCAGCGCCCGGAGGCGCTGCTCCGGCGCATCGAGCCGCTCGAGATCGAAGCGATCGTGCTGACGCACGCGCACTTCGACCATATCGGCGGCGTGGACGCCGTTCGCAAGGCGAAGGGGTGTCCGGTGTACTTGCATGACGCGGAGGCGGATTGGCTGGGCGATCCGAAGCTGAACGGCTCGCTGAACTGGCCGGACACCGGCCCGCCGGTGTCGACCGAGCCGGCGGAGTACGCGCTCGACGAAGGCATGAAGCTTCAGCTGCTCGGCGAGACGTTCCGCGTGCTGCATACGCCGGGCCATTCGCCCGGGAGCGTCAGCCTCTTATGGGGAGGGCACCTGTTCGGGGGCGACGTGCTGTTTAAGACGGGCGTCGGCCGGACGGATCTTCGAGGCGGCAGCTCGAAGGAGCTGTACAATTCGATCCACGATAAGCTGTTTCGCCTTCCGGACGAGACGGTCGTGTACCCGGGCCACGGCCCGCGCACGACGATCGGCTACGAGAAGGCGCATAATCCCTACGT
This sequence comes from Paenibacillus sp., assembly GCF_035645235.1. GTDB lineage: Bacteria > Bacillota > Bacilli > Paenibacillales > YIM-B00363 > Paenibacillus_AE. Next base: position 14,221 of record NZ_DASQMZ010000142.1, on the reverse strand, counting down.
GTAAACGCGGAGGTGTACGAGCGGCGTGAATCCGACGGCGAAGCTGTTCATCGTCGCGGGCCTCGTCTTGATCGCGGTCGGCGTCGTCTGGCAATTCGGCGGGAAGTATTTGCAATTCCTCGGCCGGCTGCCCGGCGACATCGCGGTGGAGAAGGAAGGGTTTCGGTTTTACTTCCCGATCGTCACTTGCATCGTGATCAGCGTCGTAGGCTCGCTGATTTTATACGTGATTCGGATGTTCCGCGGCTGACGCGGGCCGCGGCGCGGCTCGGCGGACGGCCGCGTCTTTTTTTGGCGTTGGCGCGGCGTTGCGCAATGCGTCTTTCGATCCGTGTATCCCTAGGCGATAACGAGGAGGTTGTATTATGAGAGCGATCGTGGCGGAGCCGTTCGGCGGCCCGGAGGCGCTGCGCATCGTCGAGCGTCCCGCGCCGCTCTGCGCCGCGGGGGAGCTGCTCGTCCGCGTGCGGGCGACCGCGCTGAACCGGGCGGATTTGCTGCAGCGCATGGGGAAATACCCGCCGCCGCCGGGCGTGACGGACGTGCTCGGCCTGGAAATGGCGGGCGAGGTGGCGGAGGTCGGCGACGGCGTCGAGGGCTGGCAGGTCGGCGATCGCGTGTGCGCGTTGCTGCCGGGCGGCGGCTACGCGGAGTATGTCGCGATTCCGGCCGGCATGGCGCTGCGGTTGCCGGAAGCGATGACTTTCGAGGAAGCCGCGGCGATCCCCGAGGCGTTCTTGACGGCTTTCTTAAACTTGTGGACGCTGGGCGGGCTGCGGCCAGGGCACCGCGTGCTCGTGCACGCGGCGGCGAGCGGCGTCGGCACCGCCGCGATCCAGCTCGTGCGCGAGGCGGGCGCGATCGCGTACGCGACCGCCGGCTCGCCGGAGAAGCTGGCCGCGGCGTCGGCGCTCGGCGCGGCGGCCGGCTGGAACTACCGCGACGGCTCGTTCCGCGACTGGCTGCTCGCGCAGACGGACGGCCGAGGCGTCGACCTGGCGCTCGACTTCGTCGGCGCGCCGTACTTCGCCGATCACCTCGCCACGCTCGCCATCGACGGCCGCCTGCTCGTCATCGGCACGCTCGGCGGCGCCGCCGTGAAGGACGGCTTTTCGCTCGGCGCGCTGCTCGCGAAGCGGCTGCACCTCATCGGCACGACGCTGCGCTCGCGTCCTTTGGCGGACAAGCTCGCGCTGACGCGCGACTTCGCCGCCTTCGCTTGGCCGCGCTTCGAGGACGGCCGCCTGCGCGCGGTCGTCGACCGCGTGTACGCGTTCGAGGACGTCGCCGCCGCGCACCGCCGCATGGAGTCGAACGCGAACATCGGCAAAATCGTGCTGCGGCTGTAGCGCGGGTCATCGCCCGGCATCGCCGGAGTTAGCGGAGAACTCCGGTAAGTGCGCCGGAAACCGGCCGGAATCGCCGCAGTTACCGGAGAGCTCCGGTAAGTGCGCCGGAAACCGGCCGAAACGCCTGAGTTACCGGAGAACTCCGGTAAGTGCGCTGGAAACCGGCCGAAAACGCCGGAGTTACCGGAGAACTCCGGTAAGTGCGCCGGAAACCGGCCGGAATCGCCGGAGTTCGAGGAGTGCACCGGCAGCGCGGGCTGCGGCGAATCCGGCGGGACCGCGGATAACCGACGGTTGCGACGTAGTAACGAAAAAGCTTTCGCTACAGCGGGCGAATCCGCCCAAAGCGGCGCCGCCCGCTCAGTCCCCGCCGGCGCGGCGGCGGTACGCCGACGGCGTGCAGCCGAACGAGCGCTTGAACACGCCGTTGAAGTGGATCAGGTTGCTGAAGCCCGCTTCGAGCGCGATCGTCGGCGCGAACGACCAACGCCCGGATTACGAATACACGGACGGCGTGACGTTCCACGCGTTCGAACTGACGGACGGCGGCGTGGCGACGGCGGTCGTGTATGACCTTAAGGGCAACCCGGCGATGACGGCGCGGGCGACAAGAAGCGGCAATACGGTCCGCGTCGAGACGCAGGGCTCGAACAAGCCTTGGAGCGTACGGATCGGCGGCAAGACGGCTGCGCCGGCAGCGGGCGAGAACGCAGTGACGATTACACTATAAAGCCATATGAGCGCAGCGGCGATTTCGCCGCTGCGCCTGCGCGAGAAGAGAGGCGGAAACCCGAATGATTAACGAGAAGCTTTCGAAAATTTGGTACGGAGGCGACTACAACCCCGAGCAGTGGGATGCGGCGACGTGGGCGGAGGACGACCGGATGTTCAAGCTCGCGGGCATCGACGTCGCGACGGTGAACGTATTTTCCTGGGCGCTCATCCAGCCTGACGAGACGACGTACGATTTCGAGGCGCTCGACGCGACGCTCGACCGGTTATATAAGAACGGTGTCTACGCTTGCCTCGCGACGAGCACGGGCGCGCACCCGGCTTGGATGGCCAAGCGCTATCCGGACGTGCTGCGCGTGGACAAACAAGGGCGCAAGCGCAAGTTCGGCGGCCGGCACAATTCGTGCCCGAACTCCCCGACGTACCGCAAGTACAGCGCGCGCCTCGCGGCGAAACTCGCGGAGCGCTACAAGGATCACCCGGGGTTGCTCATCTGGCATGTCTCGAACGAATACAGCGGCTATTGCTATTGCGACAATTGCGCCGCGGCGTTTCGGGTGTGGCTGAGAGAGCGGTACCGCAGTCTCGACGCCGTGAATCGCGCATGGAATACCCGTTTTTGGGGCCATACGTTCTACGACTGGGACGAAATCGTACCGCCGAGCGAGCTGAGCGAGGAGCGGGGGGACAACCGTTCGACGTTCCAGGGCATCTCGCTCGATTACCGGCGTTTCCAATCGGACAGCCTGTTGGAATGCTACAAGCTCGAATACGATGAATTGAAAAAGGCGACCCCCGACGTCCCCGTCACGACGAATCTAATGGGCTTCTACCCGGAGCTCGATTACTTCAAGTGGGCGAAGCACATGGACGTCGTCTCCTGGGACAACTACCCGGCGATGGATACGCCGGTCAGCTTCACCGCCATGGCGCACGACCTGATGAGGGGGTTGAAGAGCGGACAGCCGTTCATGCTGATGGAGCAGACGCCGAGCCAGCAAAACTGGCAGCCGTACAACGCGCTGAAGCGACCGGGCATCATGCGGCTCTGGAGCTATCAAGCGGTGGCGCACGGAGCGGACACGGTCATGTTCTTCCAGCTGCGCCGCTCGATCGGCGCGTGCGAGAAATACCACGGCGCCGTCATCGAGCACGTCGGCCACGAGCATACGCGCGTGTTCCGCGAGTGCGCGGCGCTCGGCCGGGAACTCGCGCACCTGGGCGACGCGATGCTGGACGCGCGGACGCCGTCGAAGGCCGCGATCGTCTACGATTGGGAAAACCGGTGGGCGGTCGAGCTGTCGAGCGGCCCTTCGATTCTGCTCAAGTACGTGGACGAAGTGCACAAATATTACGATGCGCTTTTCCGCATGAACGTGCAAACCGATATGATTAGCGTAGAAGAGAGCCTGGAACGATACGACCTCGTCATCGCGCCGGTGATGTATATGGTGAAGCCCGGCTTCGCGGCGAAGATCGAGGCGTTCGTGAAGCGCGGCGGCACGTTCGTCACCACGTTCTTCAGCGGCATCGTGAACGAAAACGATCTCGTGACGCTCGGGGGTTATCCGGGGGAATTGCGCCAGGTGCTCGGAATTTGGGCGGAGGAGATCGACGCATTGCTGCCGGGACAGACGAACAAGATCGTCATGAACGGCTCGGTCGGTCCGCTGTCCGGCGAATACGAAGGCTCGATGCTGTGCGATTTGATCCATCTCGAGGGCGCGGAAGCGGTCGCGACATACGGGGAAGACTTCTACGCCGGCATGCCGGCCGTCACCGTCAACAAGTTCGGCGCCGGCGAGGCTTGGTACGTGGCGACGTCGCCGGACCGGGCGTTCCTGCAAGGGCTGCTCAAGCACCTGTGCGACAAGGCCGGTATCGCGCCGGCGCTGCGGGACGCGCCGGAAGGGCTGGAAGCGGCGGTGCGCGAGAAAGACGGCAAGCGCTTCTTGTTTTTGCTCAACCATAACAAGCAGGCCGCCGCGGCTTCGCTCGAAGGCGTCTGGAGGGACGCGCTGAGCGGGGAGACGCGGCAAGGCGAGGTCGACGTGCCGGCGCACGGCGTCTTGATTTTGTCCAAGGAGGCGTAATCATGGCGACCGACCGGTTCGAGCGGGCTACGTCCACGTGCTGGAGGAAACCCGTGAGAAGTCGCCGTCTGCGCCGAGGATGCGCGACGCCACGACTCGAGTCGCCGCCCGTTGGCGTCGACGCGCGCCGCGGACCGACGTTGTTCGCGCGGCTCCGAGATGGGGATGCGGCGCACGGCAATGAGCAGCGCGTCCCCGCTTACCGCCGCGAGTAACAGAAGGGCGCCCGCTCGTCGAGAGACGATGCGGGCGCCCTTTGCTGCTTTGCGTGCGTTACGTTTTCGCTTCCGTATGCTCGTACTCCTCCGGAGGCATACGGATCCACTTTTGTAAATAGCCTTGCTCGTACAGCGCCTTCAGCAAAATAATTAATATGGGCGACAAAATGACGCCCGCCACGCCGAACAGCGACAGCGAGACGATCATCGCGGAGAGGACCGTGAACGCCGACACGCCGAGCGAATCGCCCGTAATTTTCGGCTCCATGATTTGCCGGAACGTCAGGACGATCGCAAGCACGACGGAAAGCCCGACGCCGAGGACGAGATCGCCGGTAATAAAGCAATACGCGATCCACGGCAGGAAGACGGCGGACACGCCGAGCAGCGGCAGCACGTCGAACAGCCCGGCAAGCAGCGCGATCGAGAAGGCGTTGTCCACCTGCAGCACGAGCAGGCCGACGAAGACGATCGCGAACGTAAATCCGATCAGCTTCAGCTGGGCCTTAATATAGGCCATGAGGCCGAGCAAGACGTTGTCCCGCAGGAAGACGAACGCTTTCTTGAACGTCTTCGGCGTCTTCGTCTCCGCGGCGCGCCGCCAGAACGGGATTTCGATGCTAAGGAAGTAGGCGAGCACAACGGCGATCGTCAGATTGAACAGGAACGTAGAGAACGACGCGACCAAGCCGACGAACGCATTGAGGACCGTGCCGGCGAACGTCGTCGCCCAGTTGCTGAGGCCGCCGAGCGCGCTGCGGATTTGATCGACGGCGCCCTCAGGCAGAGCGTTGTATTGCTCTTGCACGTATCGAACGCTTTGCACGATGTGCTCCTGCAGCATCGCGGAGTTGCGCTCGATCGAGTGCACGAGGCCGATCGCCTGCGTGGCGACGATCGCGCCGAGCCCGACGAAGACGAGCAGAATGATCAGCATGAGCACGATGATGGCGATCGCGGCGGCGATCGATTTCTTCATGCCCCGGCGATGCATGAAACGGGCCATCGGCTCCATAAGGTAAAATATGACGAACGCGAGCAGAATCGGCGCGGCGATCCGATAGACGAAACTGAACGCGTACATGAGCAAGTAAACCGTTAGCGCGATGAGAGCGATGTCGAACGCGGTGCGCCAATATTTTCGATAAAAACTATGCAAGAGAGATTCGCTCCTTCGACGGACGAGCAAGGTTGGCATCGATGCGCTTCGCCGTGATATAGTTATATCATAACCGATCTCCGCGAAGTAGACACCTACTTCGAATTTTAGTAGGATAGAGGCAATACGCAGGAGGGCAATCATTTTCCGGATGGGGGGAATGGCGATGCTTCGGCTCGGTCAGAAGGTCATTCTAACGGGCGACAAGTTCGAGCAAGGCTTGCCGATCGGCGAGCACGGCTTCATCATCGCGTACGACCGCAACCCCGACAACGCGTTCGATTACGTCGTGCGCGTCCCGACGATGAACAAGCATGTGTTCGTGCCGAAAGACGACGTAGAGTTGGAAGAGACGCTGTTGCATCGGGAGGCGGAGCGCATCGAGCGCGAGGCGCTCATCGATTACGCGCTGGCGACCCGCAACGAGGCGCTGTTCAAGCGGCTGCTGAACGGCGAAGAGGAAGAGAGCCAGGAGAAACCGAAGGAGGCGCCGAACTCGGCCGACTTCGTGAAGCAAGTCAATTTGCGGGCCTGGATCTAGCAGGTGCGTTGCCCGAGAGGGAAAACCCTGAACCGACGTCGGTTCAGGGTTTTTTTTGTCGGACGGCCGCGCTCCACTTTCTCTTTTTGCATGCCGCGAAATTTATAATATATAATGAGAGAACTTGTACTATGACGATTTCGGAGGTGGCTCCTCGGTGAGCGTAACGTTGAAGGATGTGGAGCACGTCGCGAAGCTGGCCCGTTTGGCTTTGACCGACGAGGAGAAAGAGAAATTTACGGAGCAGCTCAACGCGATTTTGAAATATGCGGAGAAGCTGAACGAGCTCGATACGGACGGCGTCGAGCCGACGAGCCACGTGCTGCCGGTGAAGAACGTGCTGCGCGAGGACGTCGCGAGGCCGTCGTGGCCGCTCGAGGAGACGCTCAAGAACGCGCCCGACGAAGAGGATGGTCAATACCGCGTTCCGGCCGTGCTGGAATAGACGAAGATCGACATCGCGCCTCCCGGGCGCCTATCATAGGAAGGAAAGGATTGTTCCCGTTGTCTTTATTGGATTCGAAATTACAGGACCTTCAGAATCGGTTACATAAGAAAGAACTGTCCGTCAGCGATATCGTCGGCGAAAGCTTCGCCCGGGTCCGCGAGGTCGAGGACCGAATCGGGGCGTTCTTGACGCTGGACGAGGAAGGCGCGCGGAGCCGGGCGGCCGCGCTCGATCGGTCGATCGGCGACGGCGGCGCCAAAGGGCTTCTGTTCGGCTTGCCGGTCGGAATCAAGGACAATATCGTCACGAAGGGGCTTCGGACGACGTGCGCCAGCAAGTTCTTGGATAACTTTACGCCGATTCACGACGCGACCGTCGTGCAGAAGCTGCGCGACGCGCAGTCGGTCACGATCGGCAAGCTGAATATGGACGAGTTCGCGATGGGCGGCTCGAACGAAAATTCCGCCTACCGGCCGACGCGCAATCCATGGAATCTGGAGCACGTTCCCGGCGGCTCGAGCGGCGGCTCCGCCGCGGCGGTCGCCGCGGGCGAGGTGTTCTTCGCGCTCGGCTCCGATACCGGCGGCTCGATTCGCCAGCCCGCCGCGTACTGCGGCGTCGTCGGGCTCAAGCCGACATACGGGCTCGTCTCGCGGTTCGGCCTCGTCGCCTTCGCGTCCTCGCTCGACCAGATCGGTCCGGTGACGCGCACCGTCGAGGACGCCGCGTACGTGCTGCAGTCGATCGCGGGGCACGACCCGCTCGATTCGACGTCGGCGAACGTCGACGTGCCGGACTACGTCAGCGCGTTGACCGGCGACGCGAAGGGGCTGCGCATCGCGGTGCCGAAGGAATATTTCGGCGAAGGCATCGACGCGGACGTGAAGGAAGCCGTGCTTGCGGCATTGAAGGTGCTGGAGGCGCAGGGCGCCGTCTGGGAAGAGGTGTCGATGCCGCATAACGAATATGCGGTCGCGACGTATTATTTGCTCGCCTCCTCCGAGGCGTCCTCGAACCTGGCGCGCTTCGACGGCGTCCGGTACGGCGTGCGCGCCTCGTCCGCGGAATCGCTCCTCGACGTGTTCGTGAAGTCCCGCAGCGAAGGCTTCGGCGACGAGGTGAAGCGGCGGATCATGCTCGGCACGTACGCGCTCAGCTCCGGCTATTACGACGCTTATTATTTGAAGGCGCAGAAGGTGCGGACACTGATTAAACGCGACTTCGACGCCGTCTTCGAGCGGTTCGACCTCGTGCTCGGGCCGACGGCGCCGACGCCGGCGTTCCGGCTGGGCACGCAAGTACACGATCCGCTGACGATGTACTTGAACGACATCTTCTCGATCCCCGTCAATCTGGCGGGCGTGCCGGCGATTTCCGTGCCGTGCGGCTTCAGCCGGGACGGGCTGCCGATCGGCCTGCAGCTCATCGGCAAGGCGTTCGACGAATCGACCGTGCTTCGCGCGGCGCATGCGTTCGAGCAAGCGACGGAATACCACAAGCAAAGACCGAACCTATAATCGCGGCAAGAGAGGAGGAGCAACCATGACTCAAACCACGGAGCGGAAATACGAGACGGTTATCGGCCTCGAGGTGCATGTCGAGCTGCATACGAATTCGAAAATTTTTTGCGGCTGCTCGACCGCCTTCGGCGCGCCGCCGAACACGAATACATGCCCGATCTGCCTAGGGCACCCGGGGGTGCTGCCGGTGCTGAACAAGCGGGCGGTCGAATACGCGATCAAGGCCGCGATGGCGCTGAATTGCGAGATCGCGACGGAGAGTAAGTTCGATCGCAAAAATTACTTCTACCCCGATTCCCCGAAGGCGTACCAGATTTCCCAGTACGACCGGCCGATCGGGCAGAACGGCTGGATCGACATCGAAGTGAACGGCAAGACGAAGCGAATCGGGGTGACGCGGCTTCATCTCGAGGAAGACGCAGGCAAGCTGACCCATCTGCCTGCAGGCGTCGGCTCGCTCGTCGATTTCAACCGGGTCGGCACGCCGCTCGTCGAGATCGTCTCGGAGCCGGACATCCGCAGCCCGGAAGAAGCGCGCGCGTATCTCGAGAAGTTGAAGGCGATCATGCAATATTGCGAGGTTTCGGACGTAAAGATGGAAGAGGGCTCGCTGCGCTGCGACGCCAACATCTCGATCCGCCCTTGGGGACAAGAGAAATTCGGCACCCGCGCGGAGCTGAAAAACATGAACTCGTTCCGCGGCGTGCAGCGCGGACTGGAATACGAGGAAATTCGCCAAGCGGACATCTTGGACGCGGGCGGAGAGGTCGTTCAGGAGACGAGGCGGTGGGACGAGGCGCAAGGCAAGACGGTGTCGATGCGCGGGAAAGAAGAGGCTCACGATTACCGTTACTTCCCGGATCCGGATCTCGTGAAGCTGTACATCGACGACGCGTGGAAGGAGCGGATCCGGGCGACGATTCCGGAGCTGCCGGACGCGAAGAAGGCGAGGTACGCCGCGGAATACGGTCTGTCGTCCTACGATGCGGACGTCATCACGTCCTCGTTGCCGCTTGCGCGCTTCTTCGAGGAGAGCCTGCAGTACACGAAGGACGCGAAGGCGGTCGCCAACTGGATTATGGGCGACTTGCTCGGGTACTTGAACGCCAATAACGCGGAGCTGCAGGACGTGAAGATAACCGGACAAGGGCTCGGCGAGATGATCGGTCTGCTCGAAAACGGCACGATTTCGAGCAAGATCGCGAAGACCGTTTTCAAAACGATGCTGGAAACCGGAAAATCGCCGCAGACGATCGTCCAGGAGCAAGGCCTCGTCCAAATCAGCGACGAGGGCGAGATTAAGGCCGTCGTCGACCGGATCGTCGAGGCGAACCCGCAATCCGTCGCGGATTATAAAGCGGGGAAAGAGAAAGCGGTCGGTTTCCTCGTCGGCCAAATCATGCGGGAGACGAAGGGCAAGGCGAATCCGGGACTGGTCAACAAGCTGATTCTGGAGAAGTTGAACGGATAACGACAGGAAACCGAGCGCAGCGGAGCCTTACGGCTTAGCGCCGCTCGGTTTTCTGCTCTGTATCGCGGAGGGGGCGTGCGGGAACGTGGATGGACCGAAGAAGAGCAAGTGGGCGGCCGGCCTGCTGTCGGCGCTCCTCCCCGGCATCGGCCATATGTACGCGGGAGCGATGCAGCGCGGCTTGTTTTTTATGCTGCTCCTGATCGGCAACATTACCGGTGTCGTTCTCGTCTCTATAGAAGGGATCGTGCCGTTGATCGTGCTGCTCGCGATTTTAATTCCTGTCATATATTTCTACACGTTGTTCGACGCGCTGCAGACGGCCGAGCGGGTGAACCGGGGAACCGTCCGTTACGGGGAAGGGGAGCCTGGGGGCGCCCCGCGGCTCGGCTCGGGCACCCTGCCTTGGGTCTGGGCGGGCTTGTTGTTCGGCGTCTTCTGGCTGTCGAGCGGCGCGTCTTGGGTCGAACCCGTCCTGGAAGGGCGCGGTTCGTTGATCGTCGCCGCGGCGTTCATCGTCGCGGGCTTGCTCGTCTTCGCGTTCGGAGGAAGAAAAAAGTAACCGTCCCGCTGCCGCCGTTTCGTTGACAAACGGCGCGCCATGGACGTACAATGAACTATAGTTTTTAGAATGACTATAAAGAAGGAGCCGGGATGGGGGAAGAGCCATGGCCATGGAGCTAGATACGGCGTTGGATAAGCTGAAGTCGACGGGAGTGCGGATGACGCCGCAGCGGCACGCCATCTTGTCTTTCCTATTGGAATCAATGACCCATCCGACGGCGGACGAAATTTATCGGGCGCTGGCGGATCGATTCCCGAGCATGAGCGTAGCGACCGTATATAACAATCTAAAAGTGTTTATCGAAGCGGGGCTCGTCCGCGAGTTGACGTACGGCGACGATTCCAGCCGATTCGATGCCGATATGTCGGAACATTATCACGCGATTTGCGATCGTTGCGGCACGATCGCCGACTTCGAGTTTCCGCCGCTCACGGAGATCGAGGTCGCCGCCGCCTCGCACACCGGCTTTCATGTACACGGCCACCGAATGGAAGTGTACGGAGTTTGTCGTGCGTGCGCGGGCAAGTCGTCGCCGCGCTGAGATCGTTTTCCCAACCGTATGCTGAACGTACGCGCCGTGTTCCCGGGTAAGGGCTCGGCGCGTTTTTATGTTTCCGTAGGAAGGAGGAGGCGCTTTGCAAACTGCGACCTATCCGCCGCCGAGACGGCGGCGCGGACGAGGCCGTGCCGTACTATGGATGTCGTCGCTGCTGCTGTTAGCGGTATTGGTCGGCGTCTCGATCGCATGGGTCAACGTCAATTACGGTCCTGTCGATACGAGGATCGAGCCAGAATACGGCTCGGACAAGCCGGTTTTCTACGAAGGGGCGCCGCTTCAGGGCGGCGCGATCGGCTCGGGGGAAGGCTTGAAGCTGCCCCTGCCGATGCTTCAGGCGGCGCTCGACCCGACGATGCAGTACGAGGAGGCGACGAAGTCGGTCATCTTGACGACGGCCGACCGCGTCGTGCGGCTCGCCACCGACCAGTTGACCGCTTGGGCGAACGATAAGCCGTTCGAACTCCGTTTTCCCGTCGAGCTCGTGGACGGCGTTCCGTATGTGCCGATCGCGCCGCTATCGGAGCTTTACGGCTTGGAGGTCGTCGAGGCGCCGGAGACCGGTTTCGTCCTGCTGCGAAAGCCGGGCGACGTGCAAGCGATCGTACAAGCGCCGCTTCCGGACGAAGCGAACGAGCCGTCCCGCGCCGTTACACTTCGTTCCGAGCCGACGGTGCGCGCGCCGATCGTCGACGAGCTCGATCCGGGCGAACGGGCCTTCGTCTGGGGGGAAGCCGACGGCTGGTACCGGGTGCAATCCCCCTCGGGGCATCTTGGGTACGCGGATAAACGGGAGTTGGTCTGGGCGGGGACGGAAAGCGTCCCGTTTCCGGCGGCGCGCCGTCCGTACGTTCCGGATCGGCCGATCGGACAACCGATCGTGCTGGCGTGGGAGCAGGTATATGCCAAAAATCCGAACCCTTCGAGCTTCGGGCCGATGCCGGGGCTGAACATCGTCTCGCCGACGTGGTTTCATGTGTTGGACGGCGAGGGAGCCCTCGAAAATCGGGCGGACGCCGGCTACGTCCGCTGGGCGCACGACCGCGGCTACCGCGTGTGGGCGCTCTTCAGCAACAGCTTCGACCCGGACCTGACCGCGGAAGCGTTATCGACGTACGATCGGCGGATGACGATGGCGCGGCAGCTCGTCAGCTGGGCGCAGCTGTACGAGCTCGACGGGATCAACGTCGACTTCGAGAACGTGTATGTGAAGGACGGGCCGAAGCTGACGCAGTTCTTGCGCGAGCTGACGCCGCTGCTGCACGAGGCCGGGCTGACCGTGTCGATCGACGTGACGTTCGCCGGAGGAAGCGAGACATGGTCTCGTTTTCTGGACCGGAAAGCGCTTGGCGAGATCGTCGATTACATGATGGTCATGGCGTACGACGAGCATTGGGCGTCGAGCCCGGTCGCCGGCTCCGTCGCGTCGCTGCCGTGGGTCGAGGACGGCATGCGGCGCATCATCGACGAGATCGGCGTACCCGCGGAAAAGCTGGTGCTCGGCGTTCCGTTTTATACCCGAGTTTGGACGGAGACGGCGGCGGACGGCAAGACGAAGGTATCGTCCAAAGCGATCGGCATGGACGCGGCCGCCGCGATCGTTCGGGAGAAAGGGCTCGCGCCGACGTTCGACGAGGCGGCGGGGCAGCACTACGTCCAATACGAGGAAGCCGGAGCGGTTAAGAAAATTTGGATCGAAGACGATGTGTCCATGAAAGCCAGAGTCGAGCTGGCGAAGGAGCTCGGCTTGGCCGGCATCGCCGCTTGGAGCCGAAATTTCGCGAGCGAACGCGTTTGGAGTACGATCGAAGAAACGTTATACGGGAAGCCCTAATCCAATTCCTTGATTCCTTAGCAAAAGAGGAGCCGCGCCTGCGAATGCAGGGCGGCTCCTCTTGGCGTTTAAGGTTTGATATCGGAATCCCGGGCTTGCGCCGGGTCCAGCGTCAAGATCGTACGGCAGTGCATGCAGCGGTCGGTCTTGCCGAGCATCTTCGTCGTTTGCCCGCATTCGGGGCATTGAAGCTGCACCGCGCTGGTGGACAGCATGCCCGCCCAGAAGTAAATCGCCATGCTGCCGAGCATCGTGAGCAGGCCGAGGACGAGTCCGATGCCGGTAATGATTTTGGAACCGGGGAACGCATACACGATAGCCGCCGTGCCCGCGATCATAAACCCCATGCCCGCGAGCATCAGCACGAGCCCCCATAAGCGGAACTCGTTCACCTTGCTGGATTTGAAACGCATCTTTATCTTCTCCTCTTCCCCGGAAAAAATGCTTCGGACCCGGCAGGAAACCGGGGGGCCGCCGTAGAATATATGTTCTATCTCGCAGACGGGGGCATGTGGTCATGATCCAATCGTTCATCGAGCGGCATTACGCACATCGGACGGATGTGATCGCCGCAGCGTTCATCGAGAAGCCGATGCAGTTTTCCGCCCTGATCGACGGCTTCGACGCGCTCGTCATCGTCGTTACCGACGCCGATCGGGAGCATTGCTTCACCCACCATTATAGTAAAGACAACACCTACATACAAGAAAGATGGTACGACCGGGCTACGCTGGAGTCGCTTCTTGCGCCCGGCGGCAATCGGGACGTCCAGCAATGGCTTGTAACGGGAGAGATCGTATTGGATAAAGAAGGCTTTCTTGAGGAGAAAAGAGAGACGCTGCTGTCGGTTTCGCCGGAGAAACGGGAACAACGTCTGTTCCGCGAATTTTCGCTTTTCCTCCGGCATTTCCTCCTTAGCAGAAATAATCTGGAGGCCGGGGATTTGTTGGACGCCCACAGCCATATTTTGACGGCGGTGCACCATTGGGCGAAAATTTCCGTCATCGAAAACGGGCACGTCCCCGAGCTGACCGTATGGAAACAGGTGCGCACGATCAATCCGGGAATCTTCAAGCTGTACGAAGAGCTGTCGATGAACTCGGAAACGCTGGAGCAACGGGTACGGTTAGCTCATCTGGCGTGCGACTTCTCCGTCATGTCCAAGCTGAAGGACTGCTGTCGGCCGCTGCTTCGCATTTTGTCGAGCAGGCCCGAGCCTTGGAGCGCAACGGAGCTGGAACGGCATCCCGAGCTTCGGTCGATGCAGACCGAGCTGCATTTGATCTTAAAGAAGCTCGTTCGGCGTTCGCTCATTCAAGAGGTGTTCGTAGCGAGCGACCCGAATCTCGACGTGCTGGAGATGAAGTACATTAGTTAAAAGACCGATTTCGAAAATGAAAAACGGGTCAAGGGAATTGCCTTCGGCAAAACCCTTGACTTTTGTTTTGGAGATGTGTTAAATTATCTCCTGCACCTCAAAAACAGGTTGTCCCGAGAAAAAGAACAAAAATTTCCGGTTGCAATCGGGTAGGCGAGTGTGGTAGGATATAAAAGTCGCCGTTAAAAAGCGACAAACCAAAAAGAGCAACAACGTTTGTTCCTTGAAAACCGAACATGAGCGAAATATGCTTTTAGCTAGCTTGAAATGAGCACAGTTGAACTACCCTTTTTGGAGAGTTTGATCCTGGCTCAGGACGAACGCTGGCGGCGTGCCTAATACATGCAAGTCGAGCGG
>NZ_DASQMZ010000141.1:0-26901 GCF_035645235.1 Paenibacillus sp. | reverse complement strand
AGCCCCGCGTCGCACCCGTACTCGCACCCCATGGCCCCGCAGCCCCTGGCGCCCTCGACGACCCCAACGTACAAGTGGGAACACCCTTCCCTCTTTCGCGGTACAGCGTTCTCTCTTTCCGGGTACACCTTTCCCACTTTCCGCATCGCGCCGTACCCGGCACCCCAAGGCTTCGTAGCCCCGCGTCGCACCCGTACTCGCACCCCATGGCCCCGCAGCCCCTGGCGCCCTCGACGACCCCAACGTACAAGTGGGAACACCCTTCCCTCTTTCGCGGTACAGCGTTCCCTCTTTCCGGGTACACCTTTCCCACTTTCCGGGCCCGGCCGTCGCAAGAAACAAAAAACGCCCTCCACCGAAAGAAATTCGGTGAAGGGCGCGCTCGGTGTAGGGCAAGCTTTAGGCGTAGCGTCGAATTACGGCGTCGATCTGCGCAGCGACGGCGCTCGGACCGCGCGCGATCGTGGAGGCGTCGATGGAACAACGAACGTTCGTCTCGTCCATCTCCATCGCTTCGGCGAACAGCCCGGCGAGGCCGCGCGCCCGGCGATCGACCTGAAGGAACAGGTTGACGGAGGACGGCTGCGGCGACATGATGACTTCCAGTTCGTCGAGACGGCCGCGATACGCGCCGGATACTGGCACGAACTCGAGCTCCTGTACGAACGAACCGTAGCCGAAGCGCGGCGCGTATTCGCAGTCGGCGTTGCGCAGACGGAAGCCCAACTCGTTCACAGCGTCGATAACCGCGCGCATCGCGGCGTTGGGCACGACCTCGATCTTATCGGCGTCCGTCGGATCGACCGCGCTCTTAATGTCGAGCCCGGTTTGCAGCCACACCGGCGTACGGCCGACCGTGAGCGGCGTCGACAAGGGAAGGGCGAACGAGAACGGTATTTCCTTCGTCTCGCCCGGCGCGATGCGGAACGGCTCGGAGACGCGCATCTTCGAAATCTCGGCGTTCTGGTACACTTTTCGGTCATCGACTTCCTTCACATATTGCGTCATGACCGAAATATAGATCGTATCGACCTGTTGCTCCACATTGCCGCCCTTCACCTTCACGACGCCGGAGAGCGTCTCGCCCGGCTCGTAGCGCGACTTCTCGAGCAACGTGTCCACCTGCGCCGCACCGATCCCGATGCTGGCCATCATCCGATTAAAAAACGACATATCTACCGTCCTCCTATGTACGTTGAGTGCAATCTACTCCTAATACGCGAAAACCTAGAGGAAGGTTCCCGCTCCCACAACGCGCCCAACTCAGTTACCGGGGTTCTCCGCCGACTGCGCCGCATTCCGCCGATTTCCCTGCTAGTTACCGAATTTCTCCGCCGACTGCGCCGCATTCCGCCGACTCCCCGCTTGTTACCCGTTGCGAAACGGGGCGCAGGGAAAACGCGCTCTCCGCGAATTCGCCGGCAGGCACGGGTCTCCCTCCGGGCGCTCGCAGCGACGACCCCAGACCGCCGCAACGGCTTACAGCAGCTTACAACGGCTTACACGACTTACAGCGGCAGCAGCGGCACCGCGTCGCGGCGCTCGACCGCCTCGACCATTTCGAGCCAGGCAGCCGGCTTCGGATTCAAAATCTCGTAGTACGTCCGCAGGAAACGGCCGATCAACGCGCCCGGCACCGCCTCCATCGACTCGTCCGCGGACAGAAAGCCAAGGTTCAACCCGCCGACCGCCTCGCCGTCGCCCTGCCAGGACGGGTGGACATAGTCCATGTCCAACCGGCGATAGCCGAGATGCGCCAGCACCTCGCGCCGCACGTACGGGTTCATCGGCTTCACGCCGCCGAAGCCGAGATCCTCGACCGCGTACGGGTTATAAATTTCCGCGAACATGCCGAGCATCGGTCCCGACGTGCGCGCCACCCAAGCCGCCAAATCCGCCGCCCGATGCTTCACCAGGAACGGCCCGATGCCGAGCCCCTCGCGCCCGATGATCGTAAAGTCCGTCATGGCGACGCGCATGTCCGGGTAGTAGCGGTACTCCGTCGCGCCGACGACCTCGCCCTCGTGCACGGCGACGTAGACGCGTAAGCCCTGATCCTTCAGCGGCTCCTCCCAAAGCGAAAATTCCAACACCTCTTCCGGCGGGAAAATGGTCCCCATCAACGCATGCATCTTCGCGAACAACGGGTCCTGAATGCTCTCGATCCGTACATATTCCATCGGGTCTCTTCCACTCCTTATGTCAGGTCACGGCCGCAGGAACGGATTTTTCCACTCCATCAGCAGCGCGTAATTCCGCGATTCCTCGTCGTCCAAATAATTCGGCGCCACGCGCACCGGCGTCCGCCCGCAGCGCAGCAAGAACGTAATGACCGGATCCTTCAGCCGGCCGGCGACGACCGCCGCGGCGTATTCCTCGGCCGTCATCGTATCCGCATAGCGGTGATAGCCCGACATGCGTCCGCCGCCCAGCAGCCTCGCAAGGCGACGCTCCACCACCAGATGGTACATCGCGAACGCCATCGCCTTGCCGAAGCCGTAGGACCGGTACGCCGGACGGACGCTCACGTCGACGATGTACAGCGTATCGCCGGACGGGTCGTGCGTCGAGATCGAGCCTTCCCCGGTCGTCTCCGCCCACGTATGTACCGCTTCGGCCGGATCGTACCGGACGATCAGCGCCGTCATTGAGCCGACCAGCGTCCCGCCGGCCTCGACGCAAATCGCCCCTTCCGGGAAGAGGCGCACATGCGAAGCCAGCTGCTCCTTCGTCCACCACAGCTCGGAAGGGAACGGCGGCGGAAAGCATTCCCGCTGAATGTCGATCAACGCGTCGAAGTCGGCCGGGACGTAATTGCGGATGACGGCGTTCATCGGCCGCCCTTCCCGGTCGAAGGCGACGTACTCCGAACGGTAGGAACCCGTGCCCTCTTTCGCCGTGCCCGTACCCGCGTTCGCCGTGCCCCTGCCCGCGCCCTTGCTCGTCATGCCGCTCGCCTCACTTCCAGTCGGTGTACAAGTCCGTGCGCCGGTCGCGCCACGTCGTGACGCTGCCGCGCTCGCGCACTTCGTACAGCAGCGAAAAATCCAAATCCGCCGTCACGATCATATCGTCGTTCACGACGCCCTCGGCGAGCACGCCCGCCGGCGGGAACGGAATGTCGTTCGGCGACAAAATCGCCGATTGCCCGTAATTCAGCCGCATAAAATCGACCGTCGGCAAACTTCCCACCGTGCTGGCGGTAACGACGTAAATTTGATTCTCGATCGTACGCGCATGGCTCGTATACCGCACGCGATGGAAGCCGTGCCGGTCGTCCGTGCAGGAAGGACAGAAGACGACGTCCGCCCCGCGCGCCTTCGCCATCCGGACGATCTCCGGAAACTCGATATCGTAGCACGTCAGCATCGCGATCGTGCCTTTCGGCGTCTCGAACACCTGGAAGCTGTCGCCGCCGCGCACGTTCCACTCCGTCACCTCGGTCGGCGTAATATGCAGTTTCGGCTGCTCGCCGACGAAGCCGTCCGGCGTAAACAAATGCGCCGTATTATACAAAAAGCCCCCGCGCTCGATCACATGCGTGCCGGCGATGATATGCATGCCGCTCTCGCGGGCGAGCCGCGCAAACAACTCCCGATACGCCTCCGTATACGTCGGCAGCTTCTCGATCCCGTTCGGGGAGCCGTCCGCGTTCGGAATCGACAGCAGCTGCGTCGTGAAAAATTCCGGAAACAGCAAAAACTCCGTCCCGAACTCCTGCGCGGTCTTGACGTAATGCTCGACCTGCGCCCGGAAGTCGTCGAAGCTCTGGATCGTGTGCAAATGGTACTGTACGCTGGAAACTCTCATTTTCATATCCGTCACCTCTCTCCCTGCAGTCCCCACCATTGTATCAAAGTTCGACTAAGGAAGCACCCGACGGCGCATCCTATGCTGGAGGGGTTAGGAGAACCAACCAATCGCGGAGGTGCGGCGATGGATGCCAACGACGAATTGCTCCGAAGATCTCAGCAATTGCAATTGCAGGTTACGGAAGCGCGAGAGGCTTACTTTTTCAACGAAGTAATCTTCTCTTACCAATGGTTCTTACTCTTGGGAACGTTGATCGCCTCGTACTGGATATTCTGGCGACTGGTCGACCGGGGCCGGCTACAGCCGATCCTGCTGGTCGGGCTGCTCGTCTTCGGCATCTCGCTGGCGGCCGACGTCATCGGCGGGAGCTACATGCTGTGGGATTACCCCCGCATGGCGATGCCCTGGGGGCCGCGGCTCATCTCCGCCGATCTCATCATCCCGGTGGGATATATGCTCATTTACCAATGGGCGAGGGGGTGGCGGCCGTTCTTCGTCTGCTGCGTCGCCCTTGGAGCGGTATACGCCTTCGTCCTGGAGCCGCTGGCGATCGCCGTGGAAATTTACGAGGTGTTCGCTTGGCGTTTCATATACTCCTTCCCGATTTTCGTCGGTATCGGCCTGCTCGCCAAAGGGGCCGCGGACGCCGCCGAACGGACGCAACGCAGCGAAAGCGCCGCCTGAGCCGAATGCCGGCCCGGGGGCGCTTTTTCGTTACTTAAGGAGGGCATATCCCAAGGACAAGGCCGAATACAATGAGAGTACATAGGGATGAAAAACATCCGTTGCAGATGCTCGAAGCTTTCGCAGGGGGAGGGACGGCGCATGTTCGAAGCCTTGTTTCCGGGCGGCGGGTTGGACGGGGCGGCCGGGGCGCTCGAGCGGTGGTTTTGGCCGATCGCAGTAGCGGCGGTGTTGTACGGCGCATGGAGATCGCACTGGCGAAGCCGTTACGCGCGCAGGATGCGGCAGACGTTCGAGGTCGCGAATCTGTTCGTCAAGCCGAAGAAGGATAAGCTGTTTCCGCAGCTGCTGACGCTTACGGCGACCGAGGACGACTTGTTCTATGTGTTTCGGTACCGGCTGCGGCCGGGCATGTCGGTGCCCCAGTTCGAGGAGAAGAAGAAAATCATCGAGGCGGCGTTCCATGCGGAGACGAAGGTGTTCGGCAAGGGCGGCGTCGTGACCATCAAGGTGAAAAAGCAGCCCCACCCGCTCTCCCCGACGGAGACGAGCGGGTCGTAGCCTGCTTACGGCCGGCCGGGCAGCGTCCAGTCGATCGGCGCGCGGCCTTGAGCGGTCAGCCACGCGTTGACGCGCGAGAACGGCTTGCTGCCGAAGAAGCCTCGGTGCGCAGAAAGCGGGCTCGGATGCGGGGAGCGCAGCACCAGGTGCTTGCGGGCGTCGATGCCCGCCCCCTTCGCCTGCGCATGGCTGCCCCACAAGACGAACGCCAGCGGCGTCTCTCTCGCGTTCAGCCGGGCGACGACGGCGTCCGTGAACGTCTCCCAGCCTTGCCCCTTATGGGAATTCGGCTCGCCCTCCCGTACGGTCAGCACCGCGTTCAGCAGCAATACGCCCTGCTCGGCCCAAGGCGTCAGGCAGCCCTGCGTCGGAATGGGCGTTCCCAAATCGTCTCGCATCTCCTTGAAAATGTTCAACAGCGACGGCGGCAGCGGCACGCCGGGCTTAACGGAAAAGCTAAGCCCGTGCGCCTGCCCGGGGCCGTGGTACGGGTCTTGTCCGAGGATGACCACGCTCGCGGCCTCGTACGGCGTCGCGTGCAGCGCGTTAAAGATGTCGGCCGGCTCGGGGTAGACCCGATGCGCGCCGTACTCGGACTTGAGAAACGCGCGAAGCCGCTTATAATACGGCAGCTCGAATTGTTCGCCGACTTGCTCGAGCCAGTCGTTGCGCAAGATCGTCATCGCCCCGCGCCTCCTCCTACTCTAAAAATACCGGCGTGCCGGTCCATTCCCACAGCCACGTCCCGAGCGTCCCCGCCACGGCGACCGTCGCGACGAACCATAGCGCGCGCCTTAACCACTTCTTTCGGCGCTCCCGAATGCGCCGCCGCTCGTCCGATCTCGACATCGTCATGGTCCTCACCTGCCTTCTTCTTCGGCTTGCGCGCTTCCCGCCCGGCCGGCGGCCGCCGGGAGAGCCCCGGCATATAATTTCACGCCGCCGTTATGGTAAAATGCCGATATACGCGCGGCCTCGCCCTCGCTCACGCTCGTCCGCCGCAACGGGCAAAGATTCAATGTGTGTATACTTTATCATCCAAACCGAACGAGGGAAAGAGGATCGCGATCATTTTTTCCTACGAAACCCAAGGAGGCTTCCCCTTTGATTCAAGCCGTAATATTCGACTTCGACGGAACGATTCTGGACACCGAGTCCGTATGGTACGACAGCTATCGGGAAGCCGCCGGCGCGCACCGGATCGACTTGCCGCTCGCGATTTTCGCGCAGGGGGTCGGCACGTACGACGACGCCATGTTCCGGTATCTCCGCGAGCAGGCCGGGTCGGACGAAGCGCTCGAGCAGATCAAGAGCAATGCCCATCGGCTCCACACGACGAAAACCTCCGGCCTGCAGCCGCGGGAAGGCGTCGTCGCGTATCTCGAGGACGCGAAGCGGCTCGGCCTGCGCATCGGGCTCGCCACGAGCAGTCCGCGCTCCTGGGTGGAGCCCTTCCTCGCGACGCACGGGCTGCGCGACTATTTCGAGACGCTTTGCACATCCGACGACGTCGAGCGGGTGAAGCCCGATCCCGCGCTGTACCGGCTCGCGGTCGAGCGGCTCGGCGTAACGCCGGAGCGGGCGCTCGCGTTCGAGGATTCCGCGAACGGCGCCCGCGCCGCGGCGTCCGCCGGCGTGCGCTGCGTCGTCATCCCGAATCCGATGACGGAAGCGCTCGTCTTCGAGCGGTACGACGTCCGGCTCGCCTCGTTCGAGGAGATGACGCTCGAACGGCTGCTGCAACGGCTGAACGCCCAAGCGTAAGTCCGCCGCGCCGGGCGCCGCGTTCGGCGGACGTCCGGGCGACGTTCGTCGGGGGAAAAACATAAAAAAGCGCGGTACCGAACGAGTCGGAACCGCGCTGTCGCTTATAAAGGAATGGTGCTGATGAAGGGATTCGAACCCCCGACCTACGCATTACGAATGCGTTGCTCTACCAGCTGAGCTACATCAGCGAATCTCGAAGTCAACGAGATTTATTATATCCGGGATTCGGAACAAATGCAACCCCTATATTCAAAGTTTTTTCCCAACGGTCAATAGCTGATCAACGCCGCCAGCAGCAGGCCCGTAGCGATGCTGAGGCGCGAGGCGAACAGGCCGACGGAGACGTTGCCCTTCGGAATTTCGCTTACGACGCGGAACGGCGTCAGCCACTCGAACACGTAAAACACCCCGACCTGGAAGACGACGCCGATCAATCCCCACAGCGCCAAGTCCCATAGGCTCACCGCATGATACACCGCGGAGGCGAGGACGATGGCAAGCCCGATGATTTTCCCGCCGAGATCGTGCGCCGCCGCCTTCGCCGCGGCCGCCTTCGTCGGGTCGGACGCGTCGGCGCCTTCGCGAATGAGGGCGAACTCGTTGTACGGCGTCGTCAGCTGGAACACGAGGATGCCGACCGCCATGATCGGCACCGTCACGACTAAATACAAGAAAAAATTCGAAACGAACTCCCATTGACTCATGACCGTTACACGCTCCTTATTAAGTTACTCCTGCAGCGCCACCGGCGCGTAATACGCTTCGTTCCCGGTTATCGGGCCGCCGATGCGGGAAACGACCGCCGACGGCCGGCCGCCGACGAGGAAGGCGCCCCAGAGCAGCCTGCCGTCGACGTCGCCGCCCAGCGTCCGCACGCGCACGCGGGGCAATTCGACCCGCTGCTGGTACACGGCCGGCTGGTTCCAATACAGCGACGCGCCGTCGCGCGCCTCGGAGACGCCCGACGCGTCGAACAGCTCGACGGCGCCGCCTTCCCGTCCGAAGATCGGTTTGCGCACATAAGGCGCCGAACCGTGGAACACGTTATCCATGTACGTCGGCAGCATAAATTCCCCGATCGCCTCATGCTCCTCCTTCGTAAAGAAGGTGCGCTGCTCGTGCAGGCTCCAGATCAGCGCCTGCATCGCCTTCGTCTGCGCGATGAACGCGGACGGCGGATTGAGCACCGCGAGCTTGCGCCGCGAAATCAAATCCAACACATGCGCGCCGGTCGGGTATCCGTCTTCGTCGCGCTCCTCCGCCAGCTTCTCGAGCGCGTGCAACCGATACAGCAGATCGACCGGCGTATGCGTCTCGCCGTCGGCCTCCAGCACGCAAAGCCGATCCCGATACACCCGAAGGGACGACAACGGGACGAAGCGCCCGCCGATGCCGGCGGCTTCGAGCAGGTACCGCGTCGTCCCCGCGTCCTCTTCGTGCCAATCGAGCGCGGCGAAGACGATGCGGTCCTCTTCGATCCGGTAGCCGCTCTCCCGATAAGCGTCCAGGGCCGCGCCGAACGCCTCGCGGAGGCCCGACGCCATTCCCTCGTTCGGATCGAGCCGGCCCAGCGCTCGGCAGACGGCCCCGTTGACGCGGAACGCCTCGACGACGCTCGTCGGCGTATCGCTGTTCCATTCAAGCATCTTGACGCCGCCCGGCGTCTCCGCGAAGTCGAACCGCCCGACGACCGTCGCGGCTTGCAGCGGCATCGGCAGCCGGACCGCGCCGAACGTCGCCTCCGGCAGCCCGAGCTGCCGCAGCAGCGCGTCGTCCGCCTCGCGCACGACGGCCGTCACCTTCGCATAGACGCGGCCGAGCCGCTCCGACGCTTCCGCTAACGCGCGGCGCAGCCGATGCGACAGTCCGACCGGATCGGCCAGCGCGTACTCCTCGCCGTCGATCGTCTCCCAGGAAAACACCCCAGCCGACCGCAACGGCCCGTACAGCCGCTCCCGCTTCGCTTCGTACGTCTCGTCTTCCCGCTTCTCCACTACGCCGTCCATGCGGCTCACCCGCCGCTGCCCGACGAGCTGCCGATGCCGCCCTTGGAGGCCGCGACGCCTTTCGAGATGCCCGATTTCGGCTTCTTCTTGCCGTCGACGTCGATGTCGGCGAGCGAAGCGCGGTAAAACACCTTCCGCCCGTTGACATAATGCATGCCGTAGGAGCCGTCTCCGTCATCGTCGCAATACCCGTTCTCGTCGTCGTCGTAGCATTCGTCGGCGGCCAGCGCGCCGTCGGAGGAGCAGCCCGACACGGTCAACGCCGTCGCGAGAAACAAACCGGCCATCCGGCGCGTCTTTTGCGCTTCTATCATGTATTCCTTCCCCTCCCTCTGTAGCGGCGCCGTTAGCTCCCGTCGCCGGTCGCCCGCACCGCATAATACACATACACGCCTCGATCCTCATCCACTTCCGTAGACGATTTGTTCCACGCCAGCGCGTTCCACTCGAGCGCGTCCGCCTGCAGCAACAACAGCGCGTCGTCGTCGTCCGTATACCGGAACGTATGCAGCAGCGGATACGTCGACGCGTCTTCGCGAAACTCCCGCAGCTCGATGCGGATGCCGCCCCCGAGCGCGGCCGCCCCGGCGCCTTCCGGCACCGCGGCGCTTTCGTCCGCAGCCGAACGAACATAGATGACGTACAAGCCGCGCTGCAGCGCGCCGGACTGCTTCTCGTAGACGACGCCGTCCTTGACGAAATAATCGCAGGCGAACCGCATCGAAATTTCGTCTTTGTCGATGTGGTTGTAAACATACAGCAGCGGATGTCCCGCCGATGCGTCCGCCAACCTGTACTCCAACCGCGCCATAAGCGGTTCGCCTCCCTCGGGCTTTCGTTATGGTACATACGCGCCGCGCGCGTTTCGGTTTCTAGCACAACGTATTCGCCGCTCGCGCCGAATATCCCTTCCGAGGACGGGCCATACTTACAGGGAGACCATGGAAAAGGATGCGGACAAGCACCAAGGGATGCGCATTGACATACGATATAGTAAGCGCTATCATTTTATTAGATAGCTGAATTTTCAGATAACTTAGCCCGGGAGGGATGCGCAATGTTTTTCGAATCCGAGTACCGCCGGCAGGCCATGGAGAAGTGGCAGTCTTCCCGCGCGGAGACCGAACGGGAAATCGCCGAGGACTGGGCGAAGTCCCAGGCGCAGGCGAACAGCTTGCTCCAGCGGCTTCGCGGCCGTCTCCACTCCTTCTTCTCCTACGGTCGCTCCTATAATCGATACGAATAGCGTCTAGGACGCAGAAAGAAACGAAGGGCTGCGCCGTCGATCCCGACGGCGGCAGTCCTTTATTCATAACAGCGCCGCGCATTCCGCGCGAGCGTCTCGACGACCGTATCCTCCGGCAACCCCTTCGCGGCGGCGATCGCGCGCGCCACGTCCGCCGTCATCGCCGGATGCGTCTCCCGGCCGGCGTACGGGCCCTCGAACGGCCATGGGCCGTCCGTCTCGGCAAGCATCCGCTCGAGCGGCACGCGGGCAAGCAGCGGCCGCGTCTCCGGATCGTACAAGCAATCCGGGGTGAACGAGACGTACCATCCGCCGCGGACGATCCGCGCAAGCGTCTCGTCGTCGCCCTTAAACCAATGGAAATGCGCCCGCGCCGCGCCGTGCCGCTCGAGCGCGTCGCACGCCTTGCCCGCGTCCTCGTAGACGGCATGCAGCGCGATCGGCAGGCCGCGCCGCGCGGCGAAGGCGACGAAGCGGTCGAGCAGCGCCAAATAGGGCGCCTCGTCGAAGGCCCGGCCGGCCTCCGCCGCTTCTTGCCGCGAGTAATACGGCAGGCCGACCTCCCCGACGGCGAACCGTTCGCCGCGTTCGGCCCGCGCCTCCATCCACGCGAACAGCGCCTCCAAGGCGGCGGCGTCCGGCAGCGGCTGCTCCGGA
Source organism: Paenibacillus sp. (assembly GCF_035645235.1). Classification (GTDB taxonomy): domain Bacteria; phylum Bacillota; class Bacilli; order Paenibacillales; family YIM-B00363; genus Paenibacillus_AE. Next base: position 16,167 of record NZ_DASQMZ010000141.1, on the reverse strand, counting down.
TGAAAGCCGTACGCGGGGAGGACGACGCCGGGGAACGACGCCGCCAGCGCGGCCGTCCGCTCGGACGACGCCAAATCCATGGACACCGCGACGAGGCGCCCGACGCCGGCCGACACGCTCTCCCCGACAAGGGAAGGAGCGCGCTCGCCGTACCGCTCCAGATGCACATGCGTATCCCAAACCATGCCGGCGCTCGTCATCCGCGCCCGCTCCCGGCGCGCAGCGTCTCGTAAATCCGCTTCTTCAGCGAGAGGAAGGCGGAATCCGACGTCACGGCCTCGTCGCGCGGCCGCCCGAACGGCACGTCGACGACGTCCGCCACCGTGGCGGGCCGGCCCGCGAGCACGTATACCCGGTCCGACAGCAGCAACGCCTCCTCGATGCTGTGCGTCACGAACAGGACGGAACGCCGGTTGTCTTCCCAAATCCGCAGAAGCCACTGCTGCATCTCGAGCCGCGTCAGCGCGTCCAGCGCGCCGAACGGCTCGTCGAGGCACATCAAGTCGCGCGGGCTGAGCAGCGCGCGCAGAAACGACGCCCGCTGCCGCATCCCGCCGGACAGCTGATGCGGCAGCGCCTCCTCATAGCCCCCTAAGCCGACGCGCTGCAGCCACTCCCGGGCGTCCCGGCGGGCGGCCGCCTTCGAGCGGCCGGCGATCTCCTGCGACAGCACGACGTTGTCGAGTATGCTGCGCCACGGGAACAAGCCGTCATGCTGCGGCATGTAGCTGATCAGCCCGCGCTCTCCCGTCACGTCGCGGCCGTCCAGCCACACCGAACCGGCCGACGGCTCGGTCAGCCCTCCGATCATGTAAAACAGCGTGCTCTTCCCGCTGCCGGACGGTCCGACGACCGAGACGAACTCCCGGTCGCGCACCGTTAAGTCGATGCCGTGCAGCACGTCGGCGGTTTGCCCGCCGATCCGATACGTCTTGGCGATCGACCGCAGCTCGAGCTTGTTAGCCGGCGTCTCGATCTCCGCCGCGTTCCCCATTCGTTTTCTCTCCCTTATCCTTACCGGTCGACATGCCAGCGAACGACCCGCCGCTCGACGGCGACGACCGAACCGAACATGAATAAGCTCAGCGTCGCGATGAACGCGATCGCCACGAACATGTTATCTACCTGATACCCGGACTTCATCAAATTCAAGTACACGCCGAGCCCCTTCTTCGCGCCGACCCACTCCGAAATGACTGCGCCAAGCACGCTATAAGCGGCGGACACCTTCAAGCCGGAAAACATCGACGGCAGCGACCACGGCAGTTCCAGCTTCAAGAACGTTTGCCAGCGGGTCGCTCCGGCCATCCGCATATACCCTACCATGGCCCGATCGGTGCGGGCAAGGCCGTCCAGCGTCGCGATCGCGATCGGGAAGAAGCAGACGAGCGTGAGCAGCGCGAGCTTCGGCAGCCAGCCGAAGCCGAACCAGACGACGAGCAGCGGCGCGAGCACGATCGTCGGCACGTTCTGCGATAAGATGAGCAGCGGCGCCAGCGCCCTGCGCAGCGAAGCGGACAGGTGCAGGGCGAACGCGACGAGCAGCCCGACGGCGGCGCCGATCGCGTAACCGATGACGGCGATGCCGAACGTCGACGCCGTATGGGAAAACACGAGCGGCGGATTTTCCAGGAACGCCGCCGCGACGGCGATCGGTCCCGGGAATAAATACGGCGGGAACCAGCCCGCCCGCACGACGCCCTCCCATACGAGCAGGAACGCAAGCGCCGCGGCGGCCGGAGGCCATGCGGCCCGGATCGCGGCGCCCCTCATGAGCGCGGGTATTTCGCCAGCAGGCGATCCATCGAGGCGCCGTCCGTCGGGTTGTACGCGATTTTGACTTGGGACACCACGCTCGGAGCCCCTAGACGAACCATCTCTTCGTTCATTCGCCTCACGACCTCCAGCAGCGCCGCGAGGTCCCCCTCCATCGTCGTCTCGAGCGGCCCGACCAAATAGGGCACGCCGGCGTCCTTGATGATGTCGATCGCGCGATCGACGTACGGGATGACGCTCTCCCCGTTCGGCGTCCTCGGCAAAATTTGAATGCTGACAAGCGCGTTAGCCATCGTTCCGTTCCCCCTCGACGCCGAATCAGTTCGGCAGAAATTCGTTCGTGAACGCCTTCGCGGCGTCGAACTCGCCTTCCATTAAGCCGTGCTCCGACATCCAAGCGGCGTAGTTTTCCCACACCTCTTGCTTCTGCACGCCCCAGCGCTCCGCGTCGTCGATATATTTCCCGCTGAGCCACTTCTGGCTCGCGACGACGAGCTCGCGGTCGAGCTCCGGCACGGCGGCCAGCAGCGCCTCCGCGCTCTCTTCCGGATGCGCAGCCGCGTACGTATAGCCTTTGGCCGTCGCGCGCATGAACTTCTCGACGAGCTCCGGCTCCTCGGCGATGCGCGCTTCGTTCGTGACGACGACCGGCGTATAATAATCCAGCTTCTCCGAGTAGTCGGTCAAGTACACGATATCGATCGGCTCCCCGCGCAGCTCGGACTCGATGCCGGTCCAGCCGTAGAAAATCCACGCGAAGTCGATGCCGTTCTCCTGCATCGTGAAGAAATCCGTGTTGCCGATGCTCATCATCTCGACCTTGGAGAAATCCGCTCCCGTCTCTTGCATGAGCGACTCGAGCATCGCGGACTCGACCGGCGAGCCCCACCCGCCGTACGTCTTGCCCTCGAAGTCCTTCGGCGACTTCAGCCCGACGGAGGCCGGCGCGGCGAAGCCGGAGGTGTTATGCTGAATGACCGCCGCGATCGAGACGAGCGGGAAGCCTTGCGTGCGGGCCAGCGTCACGTTCTCTTGCACGCTGATGCCGAATTCGACCTCGCCCGAGGCGACGACCGCGTCGCCGCCCGCGTCGCCCGGCTGCACGATGTCCACCTCCAGCCCTTCTTCCGCGTAGTAGCCCTCCGCTTGGGCGACGTACAAGCCCGTATGATTCGTATTCGGCGTCCAATCGAGCACGACCGTTACCTTGCGCGGCTCGTCCCCGCCGGCCGCTCCGCCCGGCTTCTCGGCCGCGCAGCCCGCCAGCATCGCCGTCGCGAGCGCGAGCGCCGCGAGGATCAATCGTTTTCCGACGAAGTTCTTCATCTGTTCTTCTCTCCCCCATGGTCTTGGTTTGTCCGTCGCCGTGCACAATGCCAAGAAAAAAGACCGCCCTCGGGCGCATCGATGGATGCATGCCAAAGGACGGTCGTCGCGTCAAAAAATCGCGGTTCTCTACGCTGGCATTACCCAGATCAGATTCACGGTCAGGAACACAAGGCTCCACTCTCAGCCGAACTTCATTCAGCCCCCGGTTTCCGTATGCGGTTGTCGGACAGAATCGAGTATAGAGCAACGTCCCCCTCTTGGCAAGCGGCGCCGCAAAAATAATCCCCCGTAAATTTCTAAAAAATGCCTTTTCACTGAGAAGCCCGCGATGGTAGAATGGTCAAGGATTTAAATTTAATGAGATTAACGAGAAGGAGCGTATCTATGTTCTCGATTTCGAACGTGCGCGCGTCGGCGCGCGACGCCCTGCGGGGCAACTGGGGCATGGGGATCTTAGTCTGCTTTCTGGCCAGTCTGATTTCCACCGTGATCTCGTACATTCCGGTGCTTGGCGTCGTCGTTGCGATTCTGATCGCCGGTCCGCTGATGTACGGCGTATACGCGTATTTCCTGAAAGTCGTCCGCGGCGAACGGGCGGAGCTCAGCGACATGTTTTCCGGGTTTCCGCTTTTCGGGGGGACGCTCGTACTGTACCTATTGCAGACGATCTTTATCCTGCTCTGGACGCTGCTGCTCATCGTTCCGGGCATCATCGCGTCGCTGCGATACGCCATGGCGTTCTTCATCATGTACGACAATCCCGGCATCTCGGCGCTCGACGCGATTCGTCAAAGCAAAGAGATGATGCAAGGGCATAAGCTCTCGCTGTTCCTCCTGCTGCTGAGCTTCATCGGATGGGCGCTGCTCTGCATCCTGACGCTCGGCATCGGCTTCCTCTGGCTGTACCCGTACGTGCAGGCGTCGCTTGCGGCGTTCTACGAAGAAATCAAGGCGCCTTCCTACGCGACCGTCCCCCACGAGACGCCGTCGATGTAATGTTCGAAGGAACGGGAAACCTCTCCGTTCTTTGCCGTGCCCCGCTTCCGCGGCTCGGCGAAGGGCTGGGAGGTTTTTTCATGGAGCGAATTTTCTGACAATAGGATATACTGAGAGGAAAAGACGCCCCCGAACTACGGAAAGGAGTGCAGCGCAATGCATTTTCAGAGTCCTTCGTCCGGTATGCTGTCCGTCGAGCAGATGATCCGTCACATCGAGTCGTATTTGGAGGAGGATCCGAAGGCGCCGCACAAAATCGTGATCGGCACCGATTCGCACACGACGCACCAGTCCACGACGTTCGTCACCGCCGTCGTCATTCATCGGGTCGGCAAGGGCGCGCGGTTTTACTTCCGCAAGCAGCGGGGGCGGCCGATGTTCGACCTCCGGCACCGCATCTACAAAGAGACGGAGCTGAGCCTCTCCCTCGTCGACGTGCTCAACGCGAAGGGCATGAGCCAGCTGCTGTCGGCCTGGCCGCTCGAGATCCATATCGATATCGGTCAGCAGGGGGAGACGAAGGCGCTGATCACCGAAATCAAGGGGTGGGTCACCTCCGTCGGCTACGTCGCGCGCATCAAGCCGGATTCGTTCGGAGCGAGCGCCGTGGCGGATCGGTTTACAAGCTAAGGTTTGGAAAATGTTTCTCCGCTCCTGCATACATCTTCCAATTCGGAGCATACTAGCTTTCGGGTCGCGCTACGCGCGCGGTTCCCCGAAAAATTAGGAATGACTCTAGGAGGGTAACGATGTACCAGTCGCAGACGAACCAGCTTTCCCAGCAATTCCAGCAAGTCGAGCAGCTTTGCCAGCAAGTGATTCAGCAAATCCAGCAGCACAACCACCTGTACGCGCAGATGGCGCAGCTGGAGCAGCAAAACGCGCAGCGCATCCAGCAGATGCTTCACGAGCACTATACGGCGATGAACCAGCTGCAGCAAGCGGTGCAGACGTGCCGCCAGCTCGAGAGCTCCGTTCGCCAGACGATGGGTTCGATCGCGACGCAAGCGCAATCCCAGCAGCCGAGCCAGTTCGGCCAAAGCTATTTCCAATAAGCTCTCTCGACGTTCTCGAAGCCTCCCGTTCCGACGGGGGGCTTCTTTTTGTCGCGTCCTCGCGGTCGACGTTCCGTTCCCTTGCATAGCGGTATCCTTGTCCGAATACATATGAAAGGACTACCCTGCGTGTCCCGAGGAGGTCCGTATGCGAGAGACGCTGATCGTCGCGTTCCTATTCTTCATGACATCCATCGACAGCTTGCTGCTGATCTTCAGCGCCATCCGGCTGAAGCGGCATCCGCATCCCAACGCGGCTCGTCTGCTCGTCTTCCTGACGCTTTGCGCGGCGCATCCGCTGTACAGCTTCGCCGCGGATACGTTTTTCCGGCTGCCCGGGCTTCGGCTCGCGTCGGCCGTCTGCATCGTCTACTTCGCGGTCCGCCTTGCCGGCGAGGTGCCGCTCACGTTCCGCGCGGCGGCGGTGCCCAAGCGCACGGTCGGCGCCATCGTCGGCGCGACGCTGTGGCTCGACGCGCTGACCTCGATCGATACGTCCGTGCTCGTCTCGGCGGCGTCGCCGAGCGTCTGGGTGACCGCGGTCGGCAACGTGATCGCCATGACGGCGCTGATCGCGCTCGGGCCCCGGTTGTACGGCTGGATTACCGAGAACCCTTGGGTACAAATCGCCATCGGCTCCTTCATGGCCTGCTCGGCCGTGCTGCAGCTGCGCGACGAGCCGCTGCTCCCGGCGTGGGCGTCCCCCGTGCCGTTATTCGCCGCTTCGGCGATCCTGCTCGCCCTGACCGCGCTGTACGGGTGGCGGCGCCACTTCGGCTAGCGCCCGCCAATCTTCGAGAAATCCGTTCATCAGGTTCGGCCGGCGATGGACCGCGAGCGGATGATACGTCACGCGCACCGGAATGCCCCGGTATTCGTGCCATCGCCCGCGCAGCTCGCTGTTTTCGGCGTCCGGCCGCCGCAGCACGGTTCGCGCCGCGACGAGGCCGAGCAGCAGAATCGCCCGCCGCCCTTCCAGCTGCGTCTCCAGATAGCTTCTGCAGGCTTCCCGGGCCGCTTCCTTGTCGTACGCGCGGATCGGCCGGCACTTCAGCAAGTAGGTGACGAACAAATCCTTCTCCCCGTAGCCCGCCGCGGCCGCCCCCCGCTGCAGCGCCGATCGCGTCGCGCAGACGAACGGCGTCCCTTCCCGATCCTCCCTCGCCCCCGGATTGTCCAGCACCGCCGCGACGCTCGCCTGCTCGCTGCCTTCCGCCCAGACGACGCGCGTCCGCTGCCGCGCCAGCTCGCACCGGTCGCACGCGGCGAACGGCGGCGGGGTCGGTATTTCGTTCCATATGCCGCTCGACGCCATCGCCTCTCGCTCCTCTCCAATGTTTCTTAAAGCCGTCCGGCATACGGTACATCCTGTAAGCCGTATCGTTAGTATGAGTTTATTTTTCCGGAAGGATGGGGTGCGAGCGCATGTTTTTTCATATCAAGGAATTGCAGTACCATGCGAAGCCGGAACGCCCGGATCCGGTGTACGCCCGCAAGCTGCAGGAAGTGCTCGGCGGGCAATTCGGCGAAATCACCGTCATGATGCAATATTTATTTCAGGGCTGGAATTGCCGCGTGGAAGGGAAGTACAAGGACCTCCTGCTCGACGTCGGCACGGAGGAGATGGCGCATGTCGAGATGCTCTCCACAATGATCGCCCGGCTGCTCGACGGCACCCCGGCGGACGTGCAGGAGGAAGCCGTCAAGGCGAACCCGGTCGTCGGCGCGGTGCTTTCCGGCATGAATCCCCAGCACATTATCGTCTCCGGCCTCGGCGCGATGCCGTCGGACGCGGCCGGCTATCCATGGAACGCCAAGTATATTATCGCCAGCGGCAATCTGCTCGCCGATTTCCGGCATAACCTCGCCTCGGAATCGCAGGGGCGGCTGCAGGTGTGCCGTCTGTACGAGATGACCGACGACCGCGGCGTGAAGGATATGTTGTCTTGGCTGATCGCGCGCGATACGTATCACCAAAACATGTGGGCCGCCGCCATCGCCGAGCTGGAGGCGCAAGAGGGCGACATCGTGGCGCCGACGACGTTCCCGAAGGAGCTGGAGAAGCGCGCCGTATCCTATACGCTCTTCAACTATTCCGCCGGCGAGGCGAGCGCGACCGGACGGTGGGCGAACGGGCCGAGTCTCGACGGACGCGGAACGTTCAACTACGTCGCCAATCCGCCCGCATTCGGCGACAAGCCGACGCTGCCGCCGGCGCCGCCGAACGTGTGGGATACGCCCCCGCTGCCGCCGACGGGCGCCGTGCCGGTTCCGCCGAAGGTGCCCGCGGCCGGCGCCGCGCCGACGACGCCGCCTTCTCCTCCGAACCCGTCGGCGAACAAGTAACCCGTTGCATAACCGGCGCCTCCTTGCCGCAAACTAGAACCGAAGCAGAATTCTGCCAACGCACACACTCTCGAAAGGAGGCCTCGTCGTATGCAAGACGGTCAAGGCCAACAAGGACAACCGATACTCTCCTCGTCGTACCAACAATTTCAACAACAGCGCTTCGTGCGGCAGGAGCAGCAAGCGGTGCAGGCGCAGCAAGCGATCTTGAGCGCCGGCGCGGATTCGTTCTCGCAGAAGGTGATGGACACGATCAACGCGCTGCGGAAGGTGAGCAGCGATCTCGCCGGCGCCCAGAAGCAGCTGGAGGCGCAAATTCATGCGCAGCAGCGCCAGCTCGTGCAGATGCAGCAAAACATCGACAACGTCATCGGCCAGCTGCAAAACACCTTCAAACCGGGGAGCGCCGGCTCCTCTTACGTTCAATAATAAAAACGCGCGCCGCTCCCCCGGGTCCCCGACGACCCGGGGGTTCTTCTGTGTATTTTCCGAAAACGTTCCCCAAACGCAAACAGCCGACCCCGGCTGCACCGGGATCGGCTGCGAACGTCTGTTTACATCGGGAGCGTCGGATCGCGCGGGGCGTAAGCGCCTGTGCCCGGCGCTTCCCCGTCCGGCCGCTTCATGAACGGCCACCAGTTCGCTTCGCCGAACGTGCGGACCATGACCGGAATGAACAGCGGCAGCATGACGAGCGCGTACAGGAGCAGTCCGCACAGGACGATCGTCGCGATTTGCAGAAGCGACATGACCCCCGACGGCAGCATCGCGGCGAAGGTGCCGCCAAGAATGACCGCCGCCGACATAATGACGGTGCCCATCTTTTTCATAGCCAGCAAAATGCCTTCCTTCGGTTCGAGATGACGGTACTCCTTGAAGCGGTCCATCAGGAAGATGCTGTAGTCGATGCCGAGCGCCATCAAGAGAACGAAGGCGAAGAACGGCACCGCCCAGCTGATGCCGTCGAGCCCCAGCATCCGCACGAAGATGACCTCGGCGATCGCCATGGACGTATAGTACGTCAGCAGGAGCGACAGCACGAGATAAATCGGCATCACGATCGAGCGGAACAACACTACGAGAATCAGCAGGATGCCGACGAGCATCAGCGCGACGGTGCGGGCGTAATCGCCAGCGGAGATGTCCCGCAAGTCGTTGTTCATGCTCGTGACGCCGCCGACCGCGTATGTCGCGGTCGCATACGGCGTGCCGGACAGCCCGCGCGCGACCGCCTCCTCGACGTGCGCCATCTTCTCCATCGTCTCCGTACGGTACGGATTGCCTTCGAAGACGATGTCGAACTTCGCGAGCGTCCGGTCGGACGATAAATACGCCTCCAGCGCGGCCGCGAACGATTCGCTCTCCAGCGCCTCCTGCGGCAAAAACCAACCCGTCAGCTGCGCGTCCGGCGCGCCGGACAGCGCCGACAAATACGTCGTCGCCGACGTCAAGCCGTCCTGGACCTGCGCTAAGCCGTCTACGCTCCGATCGAGTCCGTCGGTCAGCTCGCCGAGCTGCCCCGTCAGCTGCGAGAAGCCGTCCCGCAGCTCCTGCTGCCCCGAGGCGAGCGCGTCGAAGCCGCCCGCAAGCTCCGGCAGCCGGTCGACGATTTGCCCTTGCCCGGCGGCGGCCTGCGAGATGCCCGCCTGGAGCCCCTCGAGTCCGTCCGCGAGCGACGACAGCCCTTCGGCGAGCGCCGCTTGGCCGCCCGCCGCCTGCTCAAAGCCGGCATTGGCCTCAGACATGCCCGCGGCGACGCCGGCAAGCTGCGCGTTAATCGTCGTCAGCCCTTCCCCGAGCTCCGCCGCGCCCGTCCGCAGCTGCGCCACCGTTCCTTGCAGCTGTTGGAACGCCGCGTCCTCCCGCAGCTCCGGGTGCGACGCCGCGAGGCCCTCCAGCCCTTGCCCGACGGACGTCAAGCCGTCGGCGAGGCCCGCCTGCTGCTTCGCCACGGCTCCGTACGCGACGGCGAGCGACTGCAGCCCGCCGCCCATCTGCCGGTACCCGGCGAGGAGCTCCGCGCTGGAAGCGCTCAGCCGCTCGGCGCTCTCCTGCGCTTGGCGCAGCCCTGCCGCCAGCTCGCCGGCCCCCGTCGAGCCGTCGCGAAGCCCTTGCTCGATGCGGGCGAGCCCGTCGCCGAGCTGGAGCATGCCGTTCTTCAGCTCGTTCGTCCCCGCGACGAGCTGCCCGATGCCGTCGACGGCTTCCTGCAGCTTCGGCGCGTTCTCCCCGAGCGCCGCGCTCGCCTCCGCCAGGCCGCCGCCGATTTGCCCGAGGCCGTCGCCGGCTTCGCCGAGCCCGTCGCCGAGCGTACCGACCTGCTCCGTTACCTGCAGCTGTTCGATCGGCTCGCCGACCGGCCGCGTCGCGCTGCGCACGACTTTCACGCCTTCGACGGCGGCCAGCTCCCGCGTCACTCGCTCGACGGCCGCGAGACCTTCCTGCGAATCGAACGGACGATCCGCTTCGACGACGACGGTCGTCGGCAGCGACTCCCCGGGACCGAAGCTTTCGGCGATCAGGTCGAACGCCTTGACCGAGCCGTACGAATCGCCGATTTCGGTCATGGAATCGAACGAGGTCGATTGCTGATACGCCCCGAGGAACGGGATCGTCACGGCCGCGATCACGAGCAGCGCCCATGCCGGACGCTTCAAGGAGAACCGCCCGACGGCGCCCCAGAGGGCGCTCTCCTTATGGTCGAGCGAGCCGCGCGCCGGCCAAAATATGGTTCTGCCGAGCGTCGCCATAAAGAACGGCACGAGCGTAACGAGCGACAGCAGCAGCGCCGCGACGCCCACCGCGACCGCGACCGCGGAGCGGTACAGCACGAACGTCGAGAAGCCGATCGACGTAAAGCCGACGAGCACCGCGAGGCCGGAAAACAACACCGTCTTGCCGGAGGCGCGGTAGGTGGCGACGACGGCGTCGGTCACGTTTTCCGAATGGGCCAATTCTTCCTTAAACCGACTGATAAGCAATATGCAATAGTCCGTCCCGATGCCGAACAGCACCGCGACGAGAAAAATTTGGGTAAAGTTCGAAAGCGGAAAATCCGCATACGCGACGAGGTACGCGACAAGCGACTGCGCGACGACGTAGCTGAAGCCGACGGCGATGAGCGGAATGAACGGCGCGACGGGCGATCGGAAGACGATCAGCAGAATGGCCAGAATGAAGACGAGCGTAATCCACTCCGTCTTCTTGAGCCCCTCCTGCGAGCTTTCGATGACGTCTTCGGAGATGAGCCAGCCGCCCGTGAAATAATGCTCTACCGGCACCCCTTCGAGCGCTTCGTACAGGGCGTCGCGGGCTTCGGCCGGCGTCCGCTCCCCGAAGTCGACCGACACGAGCGCCAGCACGGTCTTGCCGTCCTCGGACACCATCTGCTTCTCGAGCTCCGGCATCTCGAGGTGCGTCGTGACGGCGGTCACGCCGTAGGCGTCCTTGCCGGCCTTCAGCGTCTCGACCGCGCCGCGCATCGCGTCGCGGTCGGCATCGGTAAGGCCCCCTTCGTTATGGAAGACGAGCACGGCGGACGCCCCGGTCCCGGCGCCTTCTTTGCCCGCATTCAGCTCGTCGAGGAGCCGCGAGGCGACCGCGGAGGAGGCGTCGTCCGGCACGGCGATTTGCCCTTTCGTACGCACGAGCTCCTCCATGTTCGGCGCGGTCAGCAGGAGGCCCGCCGAGGCGGCGATCCAGAGGGCGAGGACGAGCCAGCGCCATTTTACGATCGTTTTCATAGGAATGGACCTTCTCCTTCGGTTAAGTATCTACGGCTCAAGGAGCACCTGAGCAAGCTTCTCGTACGTGGCGATGAATCGGAGCGCTTCGTCTTTCTCGAAGTGCTGCAAATAGCGCGACAGCAGCTCCCGGATTCGCTCCTCCATCTCTTCGGACAACCGTTCTCCTTCGGCCGTCAGGCGCAAATACGTGACGCGGCGATCTTTCTCGTCGGGCAGCCGTTCGATGAGCCGCTTGTCGAACAACCGATTGATGATGGCCGTGACGGAGCTCTTGCCGACGCAAAACGTATCCGCCAGCTCCGACGACGTACAACGGTCCCGCTTGCGCATATACCGGATGACGGCGTACTGCTCCAACGTCAAGTCCTCGGACATGCGTTCGCGGATTGCGGCGTTGATGCGGCGGGTGACGACGAACGACGCTTCCTCGTACCGCTCGATGATCATTGATAATTGCTGCTGATCCATGTCCATGGAGGCGAAACCTCCTTCCCGTTGTCCCTGTAGTTTAATGGTAGAAATATTCCACTGCCGAATGGTTCGACGGTTGAACTATATCACCGGAAAGCGTTGTCCGTCAAGCGCGTTTTTTGCGTGCGCCGACGCACAAATATTTTCCGCCGGGGCGATCCATAATACCTCCATATTGCAGCAAGCTATTCGATCATGGCGCCGCCCGTCGGCCCTCTTGGAGGTTATCCGACATGCATCCCTTCGCCGATTTATGGCTCGTCGTCTCGCGCGCGACTACGGCCTTCCCGCTGATGCTGCTCGCCGCGCTGTTCATGGGCAAGCGCTCCGTCGGCGAGCTGCCCGTCTTCGACCTGCTCGTCGTCCTGACGCTCGGCTCGATCGTCGCCGCGGACATCGTAGACCCCCGCATCGACCATGCGCATACGGCGGCCGCCATCGTCATGGTCGTCGTGCTCGAACGGCTCTTCTCGTGGGCCGCCGTCCGCTTCCGCCGCTTCCGCATGGTGACGTCTTTCGAGGCGACCGTGGTGGTGTACGAGGGGAAGCTGCTCTCCCGCAATATCGGATCGATTCGGTACACCGTCGACAACGTGCTGCAGATGCTCCGGGATAAAGGCGTCTTCGACCTCGGGCTCGTGCAGATGGCGATCGTCGAGGGCAACGGCAAGCTGACGGTGCTGCGGCGCGGCGAGCCGTATTCGTTCACGGTCGTCGTCGAAGGCGTCGTGAACGACGAGCCGCTGCGGCGGCAAGGGCTGTCGCGCGAATGGCTCGAGCAGCGGCTGCGCGAGCAGGGGATCGCATCGGTCGACGATGTGTTCTACGCGGCGCTCAGCGAGGACGGAGCGCTGCGCGCGTCTCGTCGCGGCGAGACGCCGGAGGGCCTGCAGCCGTCGTGGCGGTAGCCGCTCCGCAAGCGTGCGAAAAACCGAAAACGGCCCGGACGCAGGCGTTGCCGCCGACATCCGGGCCGTTCTCGGTTTCGTTATTTCAACTCGTCGCTTTGCAGCGGTAGGTCGTCGTCTTCGTCGTCCGCCGGTCCGATGCCCGGGAGGCTCATCAGCGCCTCCTGCACCTCGCGCTGTTGTTCCGTTACCGTGTCGTCGTACGGTCTCGATCGCGGCATGGCGCGTCGCTCCTTTCGCATCCGTCGTTCCGCCTTATCGTACGCCAGAAGATTCCGGAATATGCGGGGACGAATGCGCCGCCTTGCGGGTCAGAGCGCCGGCGCCCGCTTACGGCTCGCCGGCCGCGCGGCTCCATTCCGGCGGCTTCGGCTCCGGCAATGCGTCCGGGGGACCCTCTTCGCCGGCGGGCGCCGTCAGCTCCTCGACCCCGCGCAGGCGGCGCTCGATCGCGCGCGTGCGCACCGCCGCGCCGTCGAGCGTATGGGAAGCCTCCTGCAGCTTCTTGTGCGTCTTCTCGAGCAGGTCGCCGAACTTGCCGAATTCCGTCTTCACCGCGCCGAGCACCTGCCATACCTCGCTTGTCCGCTTTTGGATCGCCAGCGTCCGAAAGCCCATCTGCAGGCTGTTCAGCAGCGCCGACAGCGTCGTCGGACCGGTGACGACGACGCGCCATTCCCGCTGCAGCGCGTCCCACAGCCCCGGCCGGCGCAGCACCTCCGCATACAGCCCCTCCAGCGGCAAAAACAACACCGCGAATTCGGTCGTCGCCGGCGGATCGATATATTTGTCCCGGATCGACTTCGCCTCCGCCTTCACGCGCGCCTCCAGCTGCTTCATCGCCTCGGCCGCCGCCGCCGCGTCGCCCGCCTCCTGCGCGTCGGTCAGCCGCTGGTAATCCTCGAGCGGAAACTTCGCGTCGATCGGCAGCAGCACGCTGCCGCGCCCGTCCGCCCCGGGCAGCCGAACGACGAAATCCACCCGCTCGCCGGCTCCCTTCTTCACGGCGACATTGCGCTCGTATTGATCGGGCGCGAGCGACTGCTCGAGCAGCGCGTCGAGCTGGATTTCGCCCATCGTGCCGCGCGTCTTCACGTTCGTCAGCACCTTCTTCAGATCGCCTACGCCGCTGGCGAGCGATTGCATCTCGCCGAGGCCGCGCTGCACGAGCTCCAGGCGCTCCCCGACGAGCTTGAACGACTCGCCGAGCCGGCGCTCGAGCGTCGCGTGCAGCTTCTCGTCCACGGTCGCGCGCATCTGTTCCAGCTTGGCGTTGTTGTCCGCCTGCAGGCCCGTCAGCTTGCGCTCCACCGTCTCGCGCACCGCTTCGAGCTTGCTTTCGTTCAGCCGCGTCAGCTCGGTCAGGCGCGCCATCATCGCATGCTGCTGCCGTTCGAGCGCACCCGCGAGCTCCAGCCGCTGCTGTCCGCTGGCGGCCAGCGTCTCCTGCCGCGTGCGCGCCAATTCGTCCCGCAGCCCGCGATCCGCTTGCTCCACCGCGCGCGCGAGCGCCTCCAGCCGGCGCTCCGCCTCGCCGTCCCGCCGGCCCGCCGTGCGCTGCAGCACAAGCAGCAGCAATACCGCGTTCAACGCCCCGAGCGCCGCCGCCAGCCATCCGATTTGTTCCGTCATCTGTGCGCCGCCCCTTCGTCTCGTTCCTGCGATCATTGTAAGAAACCGCCCGCCCCGTGTAAAGCGAATCGACCGGACGGCGCCGGCGGAATGCCCCGTCTTCCGGAAGCGCGGTTTAGTCGAGCAGCCCGTTCGCGCGCAGGAACGCGTCCAGCTCGCGCTCGTACGCGTCGCGGTCTTGCGCCCACGATTGCGCGTGCGCCGCGCCGGGCGCGAGGTACAGCGCCTTCGGCGCGGCGGCGCGCGCGTGGAGCGCGGCGCTCATCGCGGGCGGCACGTAGTCGTCCGCCTCGCCGTGCACGAACAAGATCGGCGCCCGCACGGCCGCGATGCCGCGCATCGGCGACGCGTCGCCGATCCGAAAGCCCGCGCGCAGCTTGCACCACAGGCTGGTGAGCGGCAGCAGCGGGAACGGCGGCAGCCCGTACTCGACCTTGAGCCGGTGCGCGAGCTGCTCTCGAAAGTCCGAGTACGGGCAATCCGCCACGACGAACGCGGGGCGGTCGTCCTCCGCCGCGTACTGCAGCGCCGTCGCGGCTCCCATCGACTCGCCGAAGACGCCGACGACCGCGGACGGTCCGCCGCGCTCGAACGCGTAATCGACGACCGCGGCCAAATCGCGCTTCTCGTAATAGCCATACGACGTGAAGTCGCCGCCGCTGCGGCCGTGACGCCGGTGATCGTACAGCAGCGCGTTGAAGCCGCGGCGGCGGAACGGCTCGGCGTACTTGAGCATGCCGTGCAGCGAGGACGTCACGCCGTGGACAAAGACGACCGTCCGCGCCGTCTCCCCCGCCGCCGACGGCAGGAACCAGGCGTACAGCGAATAGCCGAACGGCGAGGCGATCGCGAGCTCCTCCTTCGGCAGCGCCTCGACCGCCTCGCGCGTCAGCCGCCCTTGCCCGAGCTCGCTCGCGAGCACCGCCTCGCCCTTATTCGTGCGGATGCGCAACACCCGCTCCGAGAAATAATAAGAGACGGCCAGCAGCGCCGCCGCCGCCGTCCCGACCGACATCCACAGCCATGCCATGATCGTCGTACCTCCCTGCGAATCATTCGCGGCGAAAAACAGGCGACCCGTTACAACTCGTGCACGGTCAGCTCGCTGCGCAGCAGAAATCGCGCGTTCAGGTTCGCCTGTCCGATGCCCTGCGAGATGTAAAACGGCCCCCAACGCGCCCGGTGCGCGCCCTTCACGATGCCCCGACGCGGGAGCGGTCCCTTGTTCCGAATATAAAATACGAACGGCAAGCGGAATTGCCCGCCGTGGAAATGGCCGCACATGAGGTAATCGAACCGGCGATGAATTTTCAGCGTCACGTTCGGGTCATGCGCGATCACGACCGTCTTGGCGCGTTCGGCGACATCGGCGAAGGCGAGCTTCGGCTTCGCGTGCCCCGCGTCCCAGTCGTCGATGCCGACGAGCGTAAAGCCGTCGAGCGCTAGCGATTCGTTGCGAAGCACCGGAATGCCTCGCGCGCGGAACAGGTCGAACAGCGCCGTCACACGCTCCTTGAGCCGGTAGTCGTGATTGCCGAACACGGCGTACACCGGGACGCCGACCGCCAGCATCGCCCGCAGGTACGCGTCCACCTTCGGCACGTGCCGCAGACGCTGCGTGAAGTCCCCCGTCAGGAAAATGTAATCCGGCCGCTCCCGCTCGATCAATCGGCGCAGCCGCTCGGGCGAGACGCGAAGCTTCTCGACGTGCAAATCGCTCACCTGCACGATCCGCTTGCCGAGCCCGAGCGGGGCGCGAATACGGACGACGCGGACCCATTGCGTCGGCAGAATGAAGCAGAGATAGACGATGACGATCGATAATACCACCCATATCGCGACTGACAACCCGGCATTCCCTCTTTACCGAATGAATGATTTCGCATCACATTGTATCATATGCCGCGG
>NZ_DASQMZ010000140.1:0-80410 GCF_035645235.1 Paenibacillus sp. | reverse complement strand
CTCTCGATGCACATCGAGCGTCGCGAAGCCGAGCTCCGCGACGGAGGCGGAGACGACGCTCGAGGCGATCGCTTTCTCGGCGTCCGCCGGCGCGAGCGTGCCGTCCGCCACGCGTCCTAAGATATCCTTCAAAGCATCGTTCATTTTGCGGCGGCCTTCTTTCGAGTTTCCGCGGAAAGCACCTCGTTCATGCTGCCCGTGCGGTATCCGCCGAGATCGAGCGTCACGTACTTAAAGCCGAGCTCCGCGAACTTGGCGTAAATGTCGGCGCTTCGCTCGATCACCTTCGCCATCTCGTGAGGCATGACTTCGATGCGGGCGATTTGATCGTGATGGCGGACACGCACTTGCCAAAGGCCCATTTTCAAAAGAAAATTTTCCGCCTCGTCCAGCTGGTCGATCTTATGCTTCTCGATTCTCGTACCGTACGGAATGCGCGAGGATAGGCAGGCGAACGACGGTTTGTTCCAGGTCGCGAGGCCGAGCCGCTTCGAAAGCTCCCGGATGTCGTCTTTCGTCATGCCGGCTTCCTGCAGCGGGCTCCGTACGCCCTGCTCTTTCTTGGCTTCAAGGCCCGGGCGGTAGTCGCCTAGATCGTCCATGTTCGAGCCGTCTACAATGTAAGCGTAGCCCCGCTCGGCCGAAATGCGGCGCAAATGCGAGTATAAACCGGTCTTGCAATGGTAGCACCGGTCGGGATTGTTCGCGACGAAGTCGGCGTTGTCGAGCTCCGACACTTCGGTCTTAAGCAGCTGTACGCCCATCTCCTCCGCAAGCGCGACGGCGGCGTCGAACTCGCGGGACGGGAACGTCTCCGAGGCGGCCGTCACGGCGACGCACTTGTCGCCTAGCTCTTGGTACGCGCGCTTGAGCACGAACGTGCTGTCTACGCCTCCCGAGAACGCTACCAAGACATGGCCCATGTCTCGCAGGATTTCGCCGAGTCGAGCGTCTTTCTGTTCTAAAGTCATACCGTTGTCCATGTTTTCCCCTCCATGCGCGCGGATCAACTGTAACTCATCATATCACAAATTCGCCCCGGATGTGGAATGAACAAAGGTTCATGTTATAATGGGATCACACGGAAAGGAGGAGACGATGATGGCAAGAACGATCGAGAGAAAACCCGAATGGTTGAAAATCGACCTCGTCTCCGGGGAGAAGTTCGAAAACTTCAAAGAAATCAAGTCGATGATGCGTTCAAAGACGCTGCATACGGTATGCGAAGAAGCGAAATGCCCGAACATTCACGAGTGCTGGGCGAATCGAACGGCGACCTTCATGATATTGGGCGATATTTGTACGCGGGCGTGCCGGTTTTGCGCCGTAAAGACGGGGCTGCCGACGGAGCTCGACCTGGCGGAGCCGGAGCGGGTGGCGGAGGCGGCCGAACAGATGGGGCTGCGTCATTGCGTCGTAACGAGCGTGGCGAGGGACGACCTTGCGGACGGCGGGGCTTCGATCTTCGCGGGCACGATCCGGGCGTTGCGAGAGCGAATGCCGCTGTGCGGCGTCGAGGTGCTCATTCCCGATTTCCTGGGGCGCGCCGAATCGCTGCATGCGGTGCTGGATGCCAGGCCGGACATCCTGAACCACAATGTAGAGACGGTCGAACGGCTGAGCGACCGGGTTCGATCGAAGGCGAAATACCGCCGTTCGCTCGAGCTCTTGGAGCGGTCGAAGGCGTATGCGCCGGACATTCGCACGAAATCGTCGATCATGATCGGCGTCGGGGAGACGGTGGAAGAGGTGTTGGCGACGATGGACGACTTGCGCGGCGTCGGCGTCGACATCTTGACGATCGGGCAATATTTGCAGCCGTCGAAGCAGCATCTATACGTCGAGAAGTATTATACGCCGGAAGAGTTCGCGATGCTGAAGGAAGAAGGCAAGAAGCGCGGGTTTGCGCACGTCGAGTCCGGACCGCTCGTCCGCAGCTCGTACCATGCGCACGAACAGGTGGAGTCGGCGAGGGGGACGTAACGTGATTTGGGTCGGAGGCAAAGCTTACGAATTGGTGCAAGAGCATAAGGACGCATGGAAGCCGGACGCGTTCAAGGAGCGCTATAGCGAGGTGCTTGACCGTTACGACTACATCGTCGGCGATTGGGGCTACAATCAACTGCGGTTGAAGGGTTTTTTCAAGGAAGGCAGCAACCGCGCCACGAAGGATTCTATGTTCACGTCCGTGCACGATTACTTGCAGGAATACTGCAATTTCGGCTGCGCGTATTTTATTTTGGAGCGAAAGCCCGTTCCGGGCGGCGGCGCCCCGGAAGGGACGAGCCCGGAGGCGCCGGCGGAACCGTACGCGCCTCCGGAGCCGCTCGCGCAGACGCCCGGGGCCGCCGACGCGGCTCCGGGGAGCGACGCGCCGGCCGCGGAGGAGAAGCCGGAGGGCGTGCATCAGATCGCCGGCGTCGCGGGGGGCATGGCGTTCAGCGACCGAAAGCCGTATTCGTGGCGCGAACACCAATCGCCGAGCCGCTCGAACCGCAACGCCGATCGGGAGCGCGGCGGAGCGTCCGCGGACAAGGGCGACGGCGGGGAGCCGCGTCAAGGCGGAGGCGCACGCAGAGACAGCCGCTCCGGCGGGGGCGACGCGCGTCAAGGCGGCCGTCCCGGCGGACGGTCCTACGAGGGCAAGCCCCGTTTCGAAGGCCGCGAAGACGGACGGGGCGGGGAGTCGCGCCAGGGCGGTCCGTCCGAGCGCGGCGGCCAGCGCCCTTCAGGGGGCGGCGGCGGTCCGGGCGGACGCAAATTCCACAAAGGTCCGCGCAGCACGGGCGGTCCGGGCGCCGGCCATGGCGGCGGCGGGCAGCAGCAGCGCAGCCGCGGCGGCCGTCCGGAAGGCGGCGCGCCCCGCGAGGGCGGCGGCGTCCGTTCCGGGCAAGCAGGCCCCGGCGGCCATGAACCGAGCGGCGGCCGGCATGCGCACGCAGGCCAAGGCGGCGGTCGCGACCGCTCGCAGCAACAGCAGCAGCAGCGCCAGCATCATAAGACGCCGTCGCAGCCCCAATAGCACCTCGCGAAGCCTTGCGTATGAGAGGAGCGAAAGCTCCTCGTCGTACGCAAGGCTTTTTTGATTCAAAGTGTCGCTCAGCTGTTCGGTCCAGGGCATTGCCCCGATCGCTTGTGCTCTCTGCCTCTTTCCAACCTGATTCCCGCAGCTCAGCAGATCCGCCGTAGATGTTAGACTCGGACTGATTTTCGTTCCCGCGATCAACGGCGTACGCTCGTCGCGATCGGGAACGTTCGTAAAAAATCGCCCGTTCGGAACGATGGCGGAAACATTCGCCTCTTCCGAACGAGCGACTCGTTTGTTTATCCAAGTTCGATTGCAGCGCGGAGCACGGAAGGGGCATGCTCCGGCTTACTTGACCGCGTCGCCGACGAACGCTTCCTTGACCCGGTTCCAGAACGGGAACGGGCGGTACCGCGCGAACGTCACCTTCTGCTCCGAGACGGTGCTCCGGACGGAGACCACGGACTCGTAAGGGATGGCCAAATGATCGACGGTGATCAACAGCTTCTGTTCTTTCCGCGGAAAGATGTCGCAATGATGATGCTTCGGCAGCACGAGCGACGAGCCGACGGTACGGTAGACGCGGTTGTTGATCGACGCGATCTCCGCGATCTGGAAGGCGTCGAGCGACGGATGGAGCAGCGCGCCGTTGAGGCTTTTATTATAAGCGGTGCTGCCGGACGGCGTCGAGATGCAAATGCCGTCGCCGCGGAACATCTCGAACGGCATGTCGTTGATGTTCAGCTGCGCGACGAGCGTGGCGTCCGCGCCCTTGAGCGTGAACTCGTTGAGCGCGAGATACGAATCCGTGCCGCCGTCCGAGTCGATTTCGATTTTCAGCAGCGGGTATTTCACGACCCGATCCTTCAGTCCGCCGCCGTCGCACATGAGGCGGACGAGCTCCTCGACTTCGTTCGGCTTCCAATCGGCGTAGAAGCCGAGATGGCCCGTATGAATGCCGACGAAGGCGATGTCGTCGATGCGGCTGCGGAACCGATGGAACGCATGAAGCATCGTGCCGTCGCCGCCGATCGACAGAACGACGTCGGGCGCCGTCTCGTCGCGGCGGAGGCCGCGTTCGGCCGCGAGCCGTTCGAAGGTTACCGTTAATTCGCGGGAGATGTCGTCGCCGCGGTCCAATACGCAATAGTTCAAGGGGCACCTCCAGGGAACGCGAGTGCGGCGCCCTGGCAGCTTGGCCAGTCGAGCCGACTCTTCCCCTCCATCATAACGAAAGCGGGACGGGAACTCAACGGCGAACGCCGAGCAGCCGACGCGCGAGGAGGAAGCAGACGTACGCGGCCGGCACGGCGGCGAGCGTCGCGGCGAAGACGAGCGCCGTCAGCGGCGCGTACGCGGCGGCCGCGCCCCAGCCCGCGGGCTCGCCGGCGGGGGCCCAAGCCGACACGGACGCGCGAAGCGGCGCGAGCAGCGGCCAAGCGAAAAAGGCGATCGCGCCGGAGAGCAAGCCTTGGACCGCTTTGGCGGCGGCATAGCGGGCATAACGCACCGGCATGTGCGAGACGATGCTCATAATTTGCGCATGGACGGACAGCCCGGCCCACGAGAGGCCGAAGGAGGCGACGGCGACTTGCGCTTGCAGGGAGACGCTCGACATCGCTTGGCCGGCCGACTTCGCGCCGAGCGTCACCTCGAACAAGCCGTTGACGACCGCGGCGGAGAGCGGGGCCGGGATGGCGACGAGGCCGAGGACGAGGCCGACGGCCGTCTGCAGCGCCGTTACGACGTGCGCCATCGAGAGTACCTTGATGACGACGGAAAAAAACACCACAAGGCCGCCGACGACGACGATGAGACGAAGCCCCGAACGGACGCCGTCGAGCAGCAGCTGGCCGAAGGGGCGCCCGTCGGCGAGGCGCGCGGCATGCATCGCTTCGAACGCGCGCACGAGCAGCGGGCCGCTCGAAGACGGCCGCGCCCCGTTCGACCGCCGGCCGATCCCGGCCGAGGCGCCCGCGGCCGGCGCCGCGGACCGGCCGACGGACGCCCCGGGCTCCCCGCGGCTTCGCAGCCGAAGCAGCACGCCGAGGAGCACCGCGCCGCCGTAGTGCGAGACGGCCAAAATCGGGGCGAGGCTCGCGTCGTGGAAGAAGCCGACCGCCACCGCGCCGATCAGAAAAATCGGGTCGGCCGTCGTCGTGAACGCGATCAACCGCTCGCTTTCGCTCCGGTCGACGAGCCGCGCTTCCCACAGCTGGCTCGTCAGCCGGGCGCCGACGGGGTACCCGGACGCGAAGCCCATCGCCATGACGAAGCCGCCGGGACCCGGAAGCCGGAACAGCGGCCGCATCATCGGATCGAGCAGCGTGCCGAAGAAGTGGACGATGCCGAAGCCGAGCATCAGCTCCGAGACGACGAAGAAGGGAAACAGCGAAGGGAAAAGAACGTCCCACCAGATCGAGACGCCCGTTAAGCCGGCTTCCAGACTTTCGCGGGGAAACAAAAGCATTAAGAGCAAGACGGCGGCCGACATCGCGGCCGGGGGAACGATCGAACGTAGACGCACCGTATCGGAGCGCATGGGCACGCTCACCTCCGTACCCCAATATATGCGGACAGCCTCTGCCCCATGCCGAGCCCGAAATGCGGAAAAACGCGAAATATTCGGTGATTTCCGCTCCCGCGCGTGGTATAATTGACCTACAGTTCGCCGTCGATGGGAGTGGGTACGCATGACCGGAGTCGTGGCAGGAATGATCGCTTGTCTATTCGTATGGGTCATACGGGAAGCGCTGAAGGAACCATCCGAGGACGAATACAAGCACGAATGGCAAAGAAGAAGCTGACGAACGGGGGCGGCCGACCGCATGGAACCATTGTATCGAACTGCCGTCGCATGTTTATGCTGCCAGCGCGATTTTCAAACGTCCCGCGTCCGGCCGAGCTTTAAGAAGCCGGTCAAGACGGACACGGACTTTTGCACGTATTTTAAGGAAGGTAACGAGAATCCGGAGTTTTACGTCGTTCGGGTTTGTCCGTATTGCGGGTTCGCCTCCACGGAAAACTTCGCGGCATCGCTCACCGAGCGGCAGCGCGCCGCGGTGAGGGATAAAATTTCCTCGACGTGGCAGATGCGGGACTTCGGGAACAGCCGGACGATCGCGGAGGCGATGCACACGTATAAGCTGGCGCTGCTGAGCGCGCAAGCGATCGGCGAACGGCCCCGCGTCGTCGCGGGCATTCTGCACCACATCGCGTGGCTGTATCGGTATCAGGGCGATCAAGAGAACGAACAGCGATTTCTCCGGTTCGCGCTCCAAGAATACATCCGCGTGTACGAAACCGAAGGGCTCGAGGTGAACAACGCGAGGCTGATGTTCTTGATCGGCGAGCTGCACCGCAGGCTGAAGGAATTCTCCGACGCGGTCAAGTGGTTCTCCCGCGTCATCAACGACAAGCGGATCACGGACGCGGGCATGATTCGGGCGTGCCGGGACGGATGGGCGACCGTTCGGGAGGAGATGCTCGAAGCGAAGCTCGAGCTGCCGGAAGAGATGCAAACAAAACAAAGCGCAGGGAAGAAGTAATTATTCTTCCGTGCGCTTTTCCTTTTCCTCAGGAGCTTGCGGCGGCGCTTCCGACTTCGCGAGCTCCGCGAGCTTGGCGAGCAAAATATGCTGAGGCATGTGCATCAACTGCTCGAGCGGGACGTTCAGCTTCGCGGCGAGCTTGACGGCCGTCTCGGGCGAGATTTGCAAGGGACGCATGCGTACCCATCCTTTCGAATTCATGCTATATTATCTATAGTTTACCTTTTTGACCGCTGGAAGATCAACGACAATCGAAGGAGTTCGAAGGACCTATGACGAAAACGAATCGCCTGCCCGATACATGGGATATGGACGCGATCTTCCCGGGCGGCAGCGGATCCGATCGATTCGCCGAATTTTTGCTGGCGCTGGAACGGGACATACCGGCGTTCGGCGCTCGCGTAGAGGAAGCGGAAGCCGCTTCCGCGGCCGGAGCCGCCGACGTCGAAACCGTCGAGCGGCTGACCGAAGAGCTGGAGTCGCTGCAATCGCGCCTCGTCGAAGCGGAAGCGTTCGCGAGCTGCCATGCCTCCGCGAACCAGAAGGATAAGAAGGCGATCGCCCTCGGCTCCTCCATTCGGACGCTCATCGCCGCCTGCGAGTCGCAGCTGACGCGCTTCGACCGAATTTTGACGACGGTCGACCAAGCGACTTGGGACGCCTGGATGACGCGGCCGAAGCTGGCGCCGGTTTCGTTCCCGCTGTCGGAACGGCGCAAGCAGGCGCTCGAGAAGCTGAGTCCGGAGATGGAGTCGCTGCTCAACGATTTGGCGGTCGACGGGTACCATGGATGGTCGGAGCTGTACGACACGACCGTGGGGCAAATCGAAATTCCGTTCGAGGAAGAGGACGGGGGCGTCACGATGCTCTCCGCGGGACAGGCGGCGAACAAGCTGTATCATCCGTCGAAGGACGTTCGGGACCGGATGTTCGTCGCTTGGGAAGGCGCTTGGGAGAAGCATGCGGATTATTGCGCGCAAGCGCTTAACCACCTTGGGGGCTTCCGTCTGCAGACGTACAAGCATCGGGGCTGGACGGACATTCACAAGGAGCCGCTCGACATGAACCGGATGTCGAAGGAGACGCTGGACAGCATGTGGAGCGCCATCGAACAACATCGCGCGTTCCTGCTGGCGTATTTCGAGAAGAAGGCCGAGCTGCTCGGCATCGAGAAACTCGGATGGACGGATCTCGACGCGCCGATCGGCAAGGCGGGCGTGAAGATCGGTTTCGACGAAGGCGCCGCGATGATCGTCGAGCAATTCCGCAAATTCGGCCCGCGCCTCGCGGCGTTCGCCGAGATGGCGTTCCGGGACCGCTGGATCGAGGCGGAGGATCGTCCGAACAAGCGCCCGGGAGGCTTCTGCACGTCGTTCCCGCTCGCCAAACAGTCGCGCATCTTCATGACGTACGAGGGTTCGTTGACGAACGTGTCTACGCTCGCGCACGAGCTCGGCCACGGCTTCCACACGCAGGTCGTCTTCGACCAGCCGGGCCTGACGCAAAATTACGCGATGGGGGTCGCCGAGACGGCCTCGACGTTCGCGGAGCTGATCGTCGCCGACGCCACAATCCGCCAAGCGCCGGACCGGGACACGAAGATTGCGCTGCTCGACGACAAAATTCAGCGCTCCGTCGCGTTCTTGATGAATATCCACGCGCGTTTCCTGTTCGAGACGAGATTTTACGAAGAGCGCCGGCGGGGGACGGTGAGCGTTGAGCGGCTGAACGCCCTGATGGTCGAAGCGCAAAAACAAGCGTACCACGACGCGCTCGCTTCGTATCATCCGCATTTTTGGGCTTCGAAATTGCACTTTTACATTACCGAGGTTCCGTTTTATAATTTCCCATATACGTTCGGGTACTTATTCAGCACGGGCCTCTACGCGACGGCGGCAAGCGAAGGGGCCGGCTTCGAGGAGCGGTACGTGTCGCTGCTCCAGGACACGGGGCGCATGACGGTCGAAGATCTCGCCCGCAAGCATCTGGGCGTAGACCTGACGAAGCCCGAATTTTGGGAGCGGTCGGTCGCGTTAATGAAGAAGGACGTCGACCAATTCTTAGCGTTGTAGACGTGTAATAAATTGGGCGCGGTATGCCGGGAGGGGAAGAAGATGGAGCTGCAAAATTGTGTTCGCTGCGGGGGGTTGTTTCTGAAGGCAAAGTCGCAGTATTGCTCCGAATGCACGAAATGGTTCGCCGAGACGTACGGGACGATCCGGGACTATTTGCGCTCCAACCCGAACCGGACGCTGTGGGACGTGCACGTCGATTTGAACCTGCCGTTGTCGGTGGTGCAGCAGGTGATCAAGTATGCGGAGGAAAACGAGTAGCTTCGGGCGCCCGCACGGCGCGACAAAGAAAGCGGCTATGTCGCCATAGCCGCTTTCCTCGTTCGTTGCGTAAGTATGGGGCTGATTAGCGACGGAATTGACCCGCCAGCGATTGCTCCGCGATTTGAACGAGTCGGCGCGTAATGTGACCCCCGATCGCACCGGTGTCGCGGGTTGCCATGTAACCGTAGTAGCCGTCCTCAGGAATCTTGATGCCGAGCTCCTGAGCGACTTCGTACTTCAGTTGTTCCAAGGCTTGGGAAGCTTGAGGCACTACAAGATCATTGGAGCTGTTGGAACCTGTACCCATCTGTGATCACCTCCCTCTTGAAAGGTAGTATGAGCCAAACCAAACATTATACGCATGCGATAAACTGGTAATTTTTGAGCGGCGCGGAAGGAGGGACGGCATGTTCGAAATTCGTTACGACGGTTTGTCGCTGAACGCGGAGCTGCAGATCGTTCAGGCGGACGTGCGCGTCGTCATGGAAGGGGAGACGCTCGTCGAGGAGCCGCTCTGTATCGATGTCGGTCTCCCCGCTTTATTGCGCAGCGGCTTCGAGGAGACGTCGCCCGACCGGTTCGCCGACGCCGCCGTCGCATGGACGCGCATGCCGTTCTTCGTGTGCGGGTGCGGCGATCCGGATTGCCGTGCGTACCCGTTCGCCGTGCGGCACGAAGGGGGCGAGGTCGTCTGGACCGAGCTCGAGCAATCGCCCTCCGGAACGAAGGCGCTCGGGGAAACCCGCGTCGGAATCGAACCGTACCGGGCCGCGCTGCTTCGGCTCGGCGAGGCGTTCCTTGCGTTCGCGGAGCCGCTCGACTACCGCCCGCTGCAGCCGGAGACGGTCCGGCTCGTCCGCGAATGGACGGAGCGTCTGCGCGAAGCGGTCCGGGAATAAGCAGCGCATGCCTCTTGTAAGCGGCGCGGCGTTTCTGTATAATGTGTAAAAATCGCAACACCACACAGCGAATCGATGACGGGAGCAAGTACCTTCGCGCGCGTTCGAGCGCAGAGAGCCGGCGGCATGCTGAGAAGCCGGACTCGAACGGCGGAGGGAATGGGTCCCCGAGGACGGAACCGAACCGCGTTCGCGCGCTAGGGGAAGCGGCTGGCTCCCGATATCGGGCCGCGAAGGCCGGAGGGCTCACGCTCCGGCGAATTAGGGTGGCACCACGGCTCTCGTCCCTTGCGGACGAGGGCTTTTTTGCGTTCATTTTCAGAAATTTAAGGAGGGTGTCGACAATGAAAAAGAAAAGGGTGCTTTCGGGCATTCAGCCCAGCGGGCTGCTGACGATCGGCAACTATATCGGGGCGATCAAGCAGTTCGTCAACGTGCAGCACGACTACGACAGCTATTTTATGGTCGTCGACATGCACGCCATCACGGTGCCGCAGGAGCCGGAGAAGCTGCGGGAGCAGTCCGAATCGCTTGCGGCGGTGTACCTCGCGAGCGGCATCGACCCCGAGGCGGCTACGCTGTTTCTGCAGTCGCAGGTGAAGGCGCATGCGATGCTCGGCTGGATGCTGACGACGCTCACGTACATGGGCGAACTCGAGCGCATGACGCAATTCAAGGATAAATCCGCGGGGAAAGAGTCTATCGGCACGGGCTTGTTCGTGTACCCGTCGCTGATGGCGGCGGACATCTTGCTGTACGACACGGATCTGGTGCCGGTCGGGGACGACCAGACGCAGCACCTCGAGCTGACGCGCGATCTCGCGAACCGGTTCAACGCCCGTTACGGCGATACGTTCGTCGTGCCGGAAGCGCAATTTACGGAAGTCGGCGCGCGCGTCATGTCCTTGCTCGACGGCAGGAAGAAGATGAGCAAGAGCGACCCGAACCCGGGCGCGTTCATCTCGATGCTCGACGAGCCGGACGTCATTCGGAAAAAATTCGCCCGCGCGACGACGGACTCGGGCCGCGAGATCGTCTTTGACCGAGAGAATAAACCGGAAGTGAGCAATTTGCTCGAAATCTATTCGGTGTTCGCGGGCAAGTCGATCAAGGAACTTGAAAAGCAATACGAGGGGCTCGGGTACGGAGCCTTCAAGAAGGATTTGGCGGAGGCGGTCGTGGAAGGGCTTGCGCCGATCCAGGAGCGGTACCGCGACATTCGCGCATCGGGCGAGCTGCAAGCGATGTTGAAGCGCGGCGCCGAGAAAGCCTCCGCCGTCGCCGACGAGACGCTGCGCCGGGCGATGGAGAAGATGGGGTTCGTGCTGCCTTGATTATTTCCGCGTCAAGCGGCGCTTCAGCGCCATGCCCGCGCCCGTGACGGCGAAGCTCGCGAGCAGAAAGAAGAGCGCCCAGCCTGTGCGGAAATAGCTGAGCGCCGCCCCGGCCGCGATCAGGCAGACGAGGCTAAGCAGGGCGAACGCAAGGGACAACGGTTTACTCATCGGTAAATCACCTGCCTGCCGCCGATAGCATGGAATGGGAGGGCGTCGATCGAAGCTTCTCCTCCAGCTTCTCGTCGCTGATCCAGCCGACGTAGCTGAAGACGGGCTCTTGGTTTCTATTGTACTTGACCACGGCTAGAAACGGGTAGTGTTTTCGGTGCTGATACCTGGCGTCGACCCAGCGTACGATCGTATCGCTTCCGCGGCGTTCCGACTGCGGGCAAGGATGCGAACTGAACGACAAGAACGCGTCGACGGCGGGATGTTTCTTAGACGCTTCGATGAGCGGCGACGATTCGCAGACGTACTCGTCGGTCCAGCGCAGGCCGCCGCGGTCGAGGACGCCGATCGTATAATTGCCTTCGGCGTTGCGCCGCACGACGTTCCACACCGTCCACTTGACGGTCGGAATCGCCGTGTAGCGATCGCCGCCGCGATGGGTCGGATCGAGCTTCGGCAACGCTCGTTCCGTTCGGCGATGGATGACGACGCGCCAGACGTAGTACACGGCCAGCAAGCCGTACAACGAAGGGAAGAGGACGGCGGCGTCCCCGAGCCCAAGGGCCCAAAGCCCGAGCGCGACCGCATGCGCGCCGAACAGGAACGGGTCGAAGATGTGAATGACGTTCCAAGCGATCCATCGGCTCGTGAGCGGGCGGAACGCCTGCGTGCCGTACGTGTTGAACAGATCGACGGCGACGTGGAGCGTGACGGCGACGAACGTCCAGAGCGCGATCGTGGCGAACGGCACGGCTGGGAAGGCGAGCCAGACGAGCGAACTGATCAGCGCCGTCCATGCGAACCAAGCGGGTATCGAGTGCGACATCCCGCGATGGTGCCGCACGTACAGCTCGTTGCCGCGAAACCGGACGAGCGTGTCGGCATCCGGCGCCTGGGACCCGGCGACCGTCGCGATCATGACGGCGGCCGTCGCCCAGACGTCGGTCGAGACGTTCGGATCGATCTGGGACAGGCCGGCCAGACCGAAGCCGAACGCGAAATGCGTGGCGGTATCCATAGGTTTCGTTCCCTCCTCATCCTTTTGTCTCTTCATCGAGCATACACGGTTCAGACCTATAGCTTCAACCAAAAGAAGCCTCCCCATGCGGGGAGGCTTCTCGGCGTTTATCGGCCCGCGGTCGGATGCCCCGGGTATTCGTAATTCAGCTCTTCGTCGAACGTCACGTAATCGAGGTTGACCATCAGCAGCAAATAGCGCATGCCGGTCGTCAGGTCGCTTAAGATGATGTGATCGCGGCCCGCGGCTTCGAGCCGCCCTTTGAAAACTTTGGCGTTCCACTGATTATTGTTTTCGAACGTCATATACACCGTCGCCGTCTTGCCGAGATTCAGGCGAAGAATGTTCTCGATATAAGACTCTTCGAAAACCGGCGTCGCCGCCGCCGCCGCCGGCGCCGTCGGGCCCGGGATCGGCCCGCCGATCGGAATTTGCGCGCTCGGGAACGCCGCGGGCGGCGTATGAGCGGAAGCGGCTTGATACGTCGCAGCCGGGTAAACCGGAGCGGCGCCTTGGAACGAATACGGGGCCGCGCCCTGCGGGGCGACCGGGAATTGCTGACGATTCAACATGCGGAAAAACACGTTCCTTTCGTTTTTAAGTAATGAGGCGTTTAATACGTGCCGTACACGCGCGGGCAGTTCGCGCTCGTCGGCGAGAAGAAGCAGTGGGCTTTGTACCGCCCGGTATTCGGTTGGTTGTACCATTGGCCGGGGCAGCCGCCTGTCGGCCGGAAAAACCAAAGCGAATTGGAAGCCGGATGCGTGCGCTCGCCGTTGATGACGCGGCGCGCGAGTCGAATTTCCTTCTCGCGGGCTTTCTGGTAGAAGTAGCCCTTGATGGTCGCTTCGAAGCCGCCCGGACGTTGATACACCATATCCCGGATCGTGCGAAGCTTACGAAAATCGAGACAATCGCCCCTGACGCGGTTCACTCCGACATTGCCGACCATCAGCATGCCGAGCTCGCCTTCGCCTTCGGCCTCCGCCCGCATCAAACGGGCGAGCAGCTTGACGTCCTCTTCCTTCGCTTTAATGACTGGCATAAATCGATTCACATCCTTCCGGCGCTGGAGCATCGAAGGGCGGCGCGATTACCCAGCCGCCCGTATATTGTATTAGGCTCGCGCCTCGGCGGTGCGCGTCTATCGCAAAAACCGACAAATTGTTGAACGGTCGGCCGAATCGTTGCGTTGGGCAGGCCGCTCCGGTATGATAAAGAATGATTTTACTCATATGAGGAGGAAGCCTACACGTGGATCGTACGAACCAAGTCGACGCATCGGCCGCTCGGGACAACGAGTCGGCGGCGACGTCGGCCCGCGCCTCCTGGAAGCAATATTACGCGCTAGCGAAGCCGCGCATGATCATGACCAATCTCATCACCGCGTTCGGCGGCTTCTGGGTCGCGTCGAAGTGGGATATCGATTGGCTTCTTCTGATATATATGCTGGCAGGGTCTGCGCTCGTTATGGGCTCCGGCTGCGTATTCAACAACGTCCTTGACCGCGAACGCGACCAGCTGATGGAGCGCACGAAGCAGCGGGCGATCCCGACCGGCGCGATTCCGCCGGGCGCCGCGATGCTGTACGGCTCCGCGCTCGGCGTCGCCGGGCTCGCCGTATTGTACTTCCTGGTCGGCCCGCTTGCCGCGCTGCTCGGCATCGTCGGCCATATCGCTTACGTCATTATCTACACCTATTGGCTAAAGCCGACGTCGACATGGAGCACGTCCGTCGGGGGCATCTCCGGCGCGGTTCCTCCGGTGATCGGGTATTGCGCGGTGACGCAGACGCTCGATCTCGGCGCGATCTTGTTGTTCGGCCTGCTGTTCTTCTGGCAGCCGCCGCATTTCTGGGCGCTCGGCATCCGCAAGCGCGAGGAATACAAGAAAGCGGGTTATCCGCTGCTGCCCGTCGTAAAGGGCGTGCTGCGCACCAAGTGGCAGATGGTGCCTTATTTGCTCGCGCTGTACCCGACGACGGTGCTGCTTTACACGCAGCACTACGTCGGTCTCGTCTTTCTCGTCGGCGGCTTGACGCTCCTGACGCTGTGGACGTGGCAATGCTTGCGCGGCTTTACCGCGAAGGACGATGACGCTTGGGCGATGCGCTCGTTCAAGTATTCGCTCTATTATTTAACGTTCGTATTCGTGCTCATGGTGGCGGATACGGCGCATGTGCCGGCATAAGGAAGGACGGGAGACTCGAGATGAACGGGTTTTGGCGTAAGCATTGGTATAAATTGACGATGGCTGGGGTGTCCGTCGTGCTGCTCGCGGCGATCGGGTACGTGTACTTTGGGGGAGAGAAAGAGCCGCCGTTCCCGATGCAGGGGCCTGCCGCGCCGTTCACGTTGACGGACACGGCCGGGGAGCCGGTGACGATGGAGAAGTCGATCGGACAGGTGAAACTGCTCTATTTCTTCTTCGCGAATTGTCCAGACGTCTGTCCGCCGACGAGCCACATGCTATCGCGCGTGCAGGACCGGCTGGTCGAGGAGGGCGTGTTCGGGGACAAGGCGCTGATTTATCAGGTGACGATCGACCCGGAGCGGGATACGGCGGAAAATCTCGCCAAATACGCCGCGAACATGAACGCGGACACAAGCGGCTGGAAGTTCCTCCGCGGCACCGTCGAAGAGACGCAGGCGATCGCGGACGATTACGGCATCCTGTATCGGAAGGACGAGGAAACCGGATTTTACATTCATGCGAATGTCGTCCTCCTGATCGACGGGGACAATCAAATTCGGAAAAAATACAGCACCGACGATTTAAACGACGAATTGATCGCCAAAGACGTGATGAAACTCATTAACTCTTAATCGGGCGAAGGGTACGGGGGAAGGTCGGGTTCGGGATACACGATGTATTCCTCGAGCCCGGCCTTTTCCAATTGTCGGATCAGATGCTCTTCCGGCGTTCCTTCGACGCCGGCGTAGCCGGCTTTCGTATACAGCTGCTCCGCGTCGGGGAAGACGTCCCGCAGCATGCTCCGGATGCGCTTGCCCGAGGCGTCGTTATCGGTATAAATATATACGGCTCGATCGCCGACGTCCTTGATCAGCCGCTGCAGCTGTTTCGAGCCCGGGGTGCCGAACGTGCAGAAGATCGGAACGTCCTTCGACAGCAGGCGCGCAAGACGGCTTCGATCGTTCTTGCCTTCGACGATGATGACGAAATCCATGGCTGCCTCCGCTCTTTATTTCGACATGTAGCAAGGGATTATGCCTTAAATTTATTGTAACCATTCCCCGGGAAATGTCGAACGGTCGCTGCGGCTTACGTCGTCTTCGTTCGCGTCGAGGTCGGATTCGTCTTCTTGTGCGGAGGAGGCAGGAGCGCTACCGCGCCCATCAGGACAAGGAAAGCGATAAAATAAGGCGAGATATGATCGCGGACTTGGCCGGCGACGATCGGGCCGAAGAACGCGCCGAGCGAGAAGGCGATCGACAGCACGGAGAAGACGCGGCCGTACTTGCCGGCATCGGTGATCGAGGCGAGCAACGCGGCGAGCGCGGGAAAGATGATGCCCTTCGCCATGCCGATCAACAGGAGCGATACCGGCAGCGGCACCGGCCAGCGCATCGCGAGCCCGAAGAAGACGAGCGCGAGCGCGAGGGCGCCGAACGTCGTGCGCAGCAGCGGCGGGGTATGATTGAGAAACACCATGGCGAGCGTGACGAGCGCCCCGATGCTGACGAGCGAGAAGAGGATGCCGGTTTCGACGACGGACGTGCGCGACTCGGCAAGCAGCGGCAATTCAAAAAACAGAATGCCTTGCGAGCAAGAGAGGGCGAGCGGAACGCCGTAAAACAGCCAAGGCAGCCGCCCCTTCTCCGGCAGCGCGCCGCCGGGCTGCAACTTCGGGGCCGTCGACGGGACGGCGCCTCGCTCCTTCACGCCGAAAGCGGCCAGCACGCCGGTGACGATCAGCCCCCACCCAAGGGCGACGAAGGCAGAGGTGAAACCGAATTTGGCGACGAGCAAGGCGCCTGCGGCCGGCGATACGACGGAGGCGAGCGTGTGGACGAGGCCGTTGCCGGACATCAGCTTGCTCTGGTGCACCTTGTCGCGCGCGAGCTTCGCGAGCAGCGCCAAACAAGCAGGCGAGAGGAACGCCAGCACGAAGCCGCTGACGGAGCGGACGGCGAGAAGCTGCCATGGGTTTTGGACGTGCCCTTGCGCGATTAATAAGATGCCGGCGGCGATCAGGCTCAAGACGATAAACGGCTTGCTGCCGAAGCGGTCCACGCTGTACCCGGCGAGCAAATTGCCGGGCAGATGGGTCAGCGAATAAATGCCCATGATAAATCCGATGAACGAGGGGGCCGCGCCGAGCGATATCGCGAACGGCGTCAGCATCGGGAATTGCGCATGCAGGTCGAAGAAAGCGACAAAAATGAACAAGTACAACCACATGACGGTTTTCACGGTTGCTTCCCTCCTTGTCTCCTTTAGATCTATGGACGGGCGCGGCATCATAGACCATAATGATGTATAATGAGCATAGACTAAGAGCGTAATCGAAACGCATGGGAGCAGGGGGAGCGAAGGATGGTACCGGAGCAATGGATCGCGTTCGTGCAGGACAAATGGTGGGTTATCTTGGCGGCGGTCGTCGCGCTGCTCGTCGTCGTCAGCGTCGTCAAGACGGTGTTGAAATGGGTGCTTGCGCTCGCGATCGTCGCGGCGGTCCTGACGTACGGCGCGAACTACAAGGACGAGCTGACGACGATGAGCGATCAAATGCTGGCCGAGGCGAAGGATCAGGCGTTCCAAGCGCTCGTCGCCGGCGCGATCGACGCGCAGTACGAGTCGAAAGCCGACGGCACGTACGCCGTCTTTACGTCGTCGGTTCGGGTGGAAGGCAAAGAGGGCTCGAACGAGGTAACCGTCTTCTGGAAAGGCGTGCGCATCGGCACGTTCGAAATCGACGCCACGATCCGGGCGTTCCTGGACGGCGCGAAGCATAATTCATAATAAGGCGCCGGACGGCCATTCGCATAGGAAGGAGGAGAGCGGGGCTTGAATCGATTTACGCACGAGGGCGACGCGCAGAAGAACGAAATCGCGAAGCGCCGCCATTTTACGTTCCGAATCAACGTGTTTTTCTTTACGGTCTTTTTACTGTTTTCCGTCCTGATCGTTCGTCTTGCATTCATTCAGTTCGTCGAAGGGAAGACGCTGTCGATGCAAGAATCCGACCGGACGACGCGCACCGTGCTCATTCCGCCGATTCGGGGCAATATTTACGACCGCAACGGATATCCGATCGCCTATTCGACGTCGACCCAGTCGGCCTATTACCGGATGGAGCCGGGCAAGAAGCTCGAGGATCATAAGGCGCTCGCGACGGAATTGACGAAGCTGTTCGCGAAGTACGGGAATTACCCGGACGGGCCGCCGACGGTGGAAGAGGTGTTCGCCGCAATGGACGTCGGCTACGACTGGAACGGCGAACGCAAGACGATGGCCAATTACAATTATGAGCCGCGGCGCGTCAAGTCGGGGCTGACGAATAAAGAGATCGCTTATTTGATGTCGCACCCGGAGAAGTTCCCCGGCATCGACGTGACCGAGGAGAGCGTGCGCCACTACGATTCGAATACGATCGCGGTGCAGCTCGTCGGTTACTTGAAGCCGTTCTCCAGCTCGGCGAATTTAAGCGCGGAGTACTTGGATTACTATAAAAACGAAGAAGCGACGAAGGACTATCTTCGGATGGAGCAGGTCGGCTTCGACGGGCTCGAATTTTTGTACCAAGCTACGCTGCGCGGGAAGAGCGGACAACGCAATTATCCGGTTAACAGCTTGGAGCAAATCGTCGGCCCGGTGACGACGATCCCGCCGAAGAAGGGCGACAACATTCATCTCACGCTCGATAAGGACGTGCAGCTTACGGCGGAGCAGTCGATCATGGATCAGATCGCTTATATGAAGACCGCGACCGGGAAATACCCGTCCATGGGCAAGAACGCGCTCGCAGGCTACGCCGTCGCGATGGAGGTCGACACGGGCAACGTCGTGGCGATGGCGTCGATGCCGGATTACGACTCGAACGTCTGGTCCGGTGCGACGATGCCGCCGAGCGTGTATAAACAGATCGAACCGTTTTATCAGAACGGAACGATTAAGACGGTATACCCGGACGTGCCGGAGGGCGAGAACCGGGCGCGCTACCCGTCGTCGATCGTGCCGCTCGGCTCGACGCTGAAGCCGCTTACCGTGCTGATCGGTCTCAACGAGGGATTCTACACTCCTACGACCCGCTATTCGGATAGAGGGCGCTTCTACTACGGCCGCAACGACTCGGCGTCGATCGGCAATTCGGAAGGCCATATTTACGGCAACATTACGCCGGCGGAAGCGATCCGCGTCTCGTCAAACACATTCATGGCGGCGATGGTCGGGGAGAAGTTGTACGAGCGCTACGGCGGGGAAAACGGCGGTCCGATCAAGGTTTGGGACGAATATATGAAGAAGTTCGGACTCGGCACACCGACGGGCAGCGGCTTGCCGATGGAGACCGCGGGCGTGCTCGATTATAACAGCAAAGATACGCGCGGAAGCGTGCAGAACGCGATGGTCATGGCCTCGTTCGGGCAACAGGGCCGGTACACGACGCTGCAGCTCGCGCAGTATACCGCGATGATGGCGAACCGCGGGAAACGGATGAAGCCGAACTTTGTGGAGAAAGTAACCGATTTCGAGGGCAACACGATCGACACGATCGAGCCGGTCGTATTAAACGAGGAGTCGTTCGACCCGTCGCATTGGGACGCCGTTCATGCGGGCATGAAGTCTGTCACAAGAAGCAACACGCTGCAGCAATGGTTCGGCCACCTGCCGTTCGAGGTCGCCTCCAAGACCGGAACGTCCGAGCAGGATACGGCCGCGGGAAAGATCGACAATTCGGTGTTCATCGCGTTCGCGCCGGCGGATAACCCGAAGCTTGCCGTCGCCGTCGTCGTGCCGTGGGGCGGTTTCGGCGCTTGGGGCGCCGCGCCGATCGCCGCGAAAATTTTCGAAGCGTACTACGAGCACGTCGGATTTGACGGCAAGCCGGCGGGACCGCTCGCGGCGCAGCCGCTTCCGACCGTAAACCCAGATACGCAATCCGGCGTTCCGGACGAAACGCCGGCGCCGACGGAATAACACAGAGGGATGTCCCGACGTCAATTCGACATTGACGGAACCGAGGACATCCTTTTTTGATCTAAATGTTGCACAAGTGCAAAACAATTGTATAATATAAATTAAAAGTAATAAGTACAACACTTATAACCATATAAAACAAATAGGTGGAAAGACAACATACGTGGCACACGCCACAAACGATGGGAGAGGATCGGAACGATGGATAAGTTGACGAGACGACGGGGAGGCAACGGCGCGTTCGTCCGGGCGGCGATCGCGATCGGGGCGGCGGTCGTCGCCATGGCGACCGCGGGCTGCAGCGGAGCGGCTCCGACCGCCGGAGACGGCGGCCATGGGAAGCTTAGGGTCACGACGACGATCGGACAAATTACGGACCTCGTCGAGAACGTCGGGGGCGAGCACGTACAGGTCGTGGGCATTATGCCGCCGGGGGTCGACCCGCATCTGTATAAAGCGACGCAAGGAGACATTTCGAAATTCGAGGACGCGGATATTATTTTTTACAACGGGCTGCATTTGGAAGGCAAGATGACGGAAGTATTCGAGGAGATGGCCGAGCGCAAGCCGACGATCGCCGTCGCGGAAACGATCGAGCCCGCCTCGCTGATCGAGGTGTCGGATAACGGGGGGAAGGCGTACGATCCGCATATCTGGTTCGACGTCCGTCTATGGATGGTCGCGGCGGAGACGGTGAAGGACGAATTGTCGAGGCTCGATCCGGAGAACGCGGCCGCGTACGAAGCGAACGCCGCCGCTTATGCGGCGGAACTGGAGAAGCTGGATGCCTACGTCCGTGAGACGATCGCGGGCATCCCGAAGGAACGGCGGGTGCTCGTCACGGCGCACGACGCGTTCGGTTATTTCGGGAAGGCGTACGATATCGAGGTCAGGGGTTTGCAGGGGATCAGCACCGCCTCGGAAGCGGGGAGCAAGGACGTCACGGATTTGCGGGATTACTTGGTGGCGAAGAAAATCAAAGCGATCTTCGTGGAAACCAGCGTATCGGACCGATCGATCACCGCCGTCATCGAAGGCGCCAGGGAGCTTGGGCACGACATCGCGGAGGGCGGCACGCTGTATTCCGACGCGATGGGCGAGGCCGGTACGCCGGAAGGCACGTATCTCGGCATGGTGAAGTACAACGTGGACACGATCGCGAACGCGTTGAAGTAAAGGGAGGGACGAAGCATGACGAATCGACCGCCGCTGGCCGTGCAAGGACTTACGGTCGCATATCAGAAGAAGCCGGTTCTCGAGGACGTAACGTTCTCGATTCCGGAAGGCAAGCTCATCGGCATCGTCGGCCCGAACGGGGCCGGCAAGTCGACGCTGATCAAGTCGGTTTTGGGCTTGCTGCCGGTCGCCTCGGGCGAGGCGCTCCTGTACGGCAAGCCGTATAGAGAGCAACGAAAGCTCGTCGGTTATGTGCCGCAGCGGGAGTCGGTGGACTGGGATTTTCCGACGAACGCCCTCGATGTCGTCACGATGGGCACATACGGCCGACTCGGCTGGTTTCAACGGCCGGGCGCCCGCGAGCGGAATTCGGCGATGGAAGCGCTCGAGAAGGTCGGCATGGCGGAATACGCCGATCGCCAAATCAGCCAGCTGTCCGGGGGGCAGCAGCAGCGCATCTTCCTTGCCAGAGCGCTGGCGCAGGACGCGAAGCTGTACTTCATGGATGAACCGTTCGTCGGCGTCGACGCGGCGACGGAGAAGGCGATCGTATCGCTGCTCGGCGCCTTGAAGCGGGACGGCAAGACGGTGCTCGTCGTGCACCACGACTTGTCGACCGTCGCCGAATATTTCGATTGGGTGCTGCTCTTAAACAAAACCGTCATCGACGTCGGCCCGACGCGGGACGTGTTCACCGCCGAGAAGCTCCAGCGGACCTACGGCGGCAAGCTGGCCGTCTTAGGCGACGGTAACGCGGCGCCCGTCTTGATCGGAACGAGGTGAAGCTGCCATGTTACTCTTAGAATTGCTGCGGGACCCGAACATCCGATGGATTCTGCTTGCGACGACGCTGCTCGGGTTGAGCAGCGGCGTGCTCGGCAGCTTCGCGTACCTGCGGAAGCAGTCGCTCATGGGCGACGCGCTGTCGCATGCGGCGCTGCCGGGCGTTTGCATCGCGTTTATGCTGACGGGCATCAAATCGCTGTGGTTTTTTATGGTCGGCGCAGCCGTCGCCGGCGCGGTCGCGACGTTCGGCATCGGCTTCATCACGAGGCACAGCCGCATTAAACAGGACGCGGCTCTCGCTATCGTGCTTTCCGCCTTCTTCGGACTCGGGATTATGCTGCTGACGCGCATTCAACAGTCGGGCAGCGGCAGTCAGGCGGGGCTCGATAAATTTTTATTCGGTCAAGCGGCGGCGATGATCCAAGCGGACGTCTATACGATGGCCGGGTTAGCGGCGTTCCTCGTCGCGGCGTGCGCCTTGTTCTTTAAGCATTTCAAGCTGATCAGTTTCGACGCCGGCTTCGCCCGGATGATCGGGTATCCTACGGCCGCGCTGGAGCAGCTGCTTATGCTGCTGTTGGTGATCGCCGTCGTCGTCGGCATACAGGCGGTCGGCGTCGTGCTGATGGCGGCGATGCTCATTACGCCGGCCGTCGCCGCCCGGTATTGGACCGATCGGCTCGGCGGCATGGTCGTGCTCGCCGGCGTCTTCGGGGCGGCGAGCGGCGCGCTCGGTACGTTCGCGAGCACGGCGGCCAACAAGCTGCCTACCGGACCGCTGGCGGTACTCGCCGCGACGGCGATCTTCGTTGTGTCGGTGCTGTTCGCGCCGCAGCGCGGGCTCGTCGCGAAACGGCTGCGGCAGGCGCAAGCGAAGAGAGACGCGCATCGGGTGAAAGCATCCCGCGTCGGCGCGCCGGAGAAGGGGGTGTCGGCGTGAGCCAGAACGAATGGATCATCCTGGCGACCGGCTTGATGGTGGCGACCGCGTGCGCGATCGTCGGCTGTTTTCTGGTGCTACGGAGGATGGCGATGATCGGCGACGCGATCTCGCATGCGGTGCTGCCCGGCATCGTCGTCGCTTTCCTGCTCACCGGGTCGAGGGATTCGTTGTGGATGCTGCTCGCGGCGTCGGCGGTCGGGCTGCTGGCCGTATTTCTCATACAATGGTTTCATCGGCAAGGGGTGCAATCGGACGCCTCGATCGGGGTCATCTTTACCGCGATGTTTTCCGTCGGCGTCGTGCTCGTCAGCTTATACGCCGATCAGGTCGATTTAGACCTCGATTGCGTCTTGTTCGGGGAAATCAACTATGTTCCATGGACGAAGCTGGAGCTGTTCGGCGCCGATATCGGCCCGAAAGCGATCTGGGCGCTCGGGCTTGCGCTGCTGCTCATCGTCGGCTGCATCGGCTTGTTTTACAAACAGTTCAAGCTATGCGCGTTCGACCCGTTCATGGCGGCGGCCGTCGGCATTCCGGTTGCGTTGTTTCACTATGCGCTAATGGGACTCGTCAGCGTGACGACGGTTGCTTCGTTCGAGAGCGTCGGCGCGATCCTCGTGCTCGGACTGCTCGTCATCCCGCCCGCGAGCGCGTATTTGGTGACGGAGCGGCTGTCGGCCATGATCGGCTGCGCGATCGGATACGGCGCCGCGAGCGTCGTGCTCGGTTACTTCGCGGCCGCCTGGCTGGAATCGTCGATCACCGGCACGACGGTCGCGGTCGCCGGGTTGTTGTTCCTCGTCACGCTGTTGCTGTCTCCGTCGCACGGGGTGCTGCGAAATAAGGTGCGCGCAGGGCGGCGCTCGCCCGCGGCGCCGTCGAACGCAAGGTAGACTGTCCAACAACCTCCGCGGGCGCCGCTCCGGCTTACCGCATAGAGAAAGGGCTCGCCCCGTGCGCTTCATGCGCGGGCGAGCCCCTTTTCATAGATAAGTTTTAGGATTACTGCGCGATCGAAGGCATGCGAAGCGGCAGCTTGATGCGGAACGAAAGCACTTGGTCTTCCTCCGTCTTGACGTCCAGCTCGCCTTGGTAATACTGCACGCGTTCCCGAACGATCGACAGGCCGAGACCGGCGTGGCCGCCTCCGATTTTCGTCGTGTACCCGGGGACGAACATATTGGCTTTCTGCTCCTCCGAGACGGCGTAGACCGGGTTGGAAACGGACAAATAAAAGTGATCCGCATCCGTCCAGCCGGCGATCTCGACCCAGCGATCTTCCGGCGGCCGGCGAAGCACCTCGTCGAGCGCGTTATCGAGCAGATTGCCGGCGATCTTGACATAATCGACCGACGCGATGCCTCGTCCGATTCGGTCCATGCCTTCGAACGTGTACCGGAAGTCGATTTTTCGATCGAGCGCGTACACCATCTTCGACTTGATCAGCGCGGCCAGCGCGGGATGGCCGATTTGCAGCAGATCGTTGATTTCGACGATTTCGCCGACGAGCTCGGAGACGTAACGCTCCAGCTCGTCCATTTTCCCTTTGCGTACGAACGCTTGAATGACCTGCACATGGTTTAAGAAATCGTGGCGTTGGCCGCGGATGGTCGTGAACAAGTTGTGGATTTCGTCGACATACGTCTCTTGGGTGGTCAAAATCGCTTGGTTTTTCACGGTCGTGATGGAACGAATCGTGAAAAGCAGGATGAGCACGCTGACGATCGCCGCGACGACAAGCGTATAGGAAGCTGCGAAGGGATGATTTTGCATAACATAGTAGAACACGGCGGACGAGACGATGATGTTACCCACGAACAGGAGCACCAATCCGGACAAGAGGCGGTTGTGCTGCTGACGGAGGAAGGCGTGAATTCGCTTGCCGGGAGCCAGCCGATACCGGGTCATGAAGAAGGCCGCCACACCGAGTGCCGCGTTGCCAATCCATATGTATTTCAACACGCTTCGCGGGTCGGCCGCCAGCACTTCCTGATTGGCGAGCCTAAGGCTGACCGTCGTGAAAATGACCGTAATTTCAACGGAGATGAACAGGATCGTCAACGTGGCGATCGTCAAGATTCGATCCCGTAGGGGCAGCTCGCGCAGAAGAATTAAGATCAAGCTGCCATACCCGATAAAGCTGAAGGGACGCACTGACTCGGGGAGCAGCAACATGACGAAAAAGCAGGCCGATCCGAAAATCGAGTACAACGTAATCGTCCGCCAAGGGCGCGTCAAACAGAACCCCCAGAACTTCAGGGCGAACAGCAACGTGACGAAGGACTGCGGAAACGTCGAGGTCAGAGCGACTTCCAGCGCGATGAGGTATTTCTCATCCATCGAATACACCTTCATTGAAAAATGTCGTAATATGTCGAAATAACACTTATCAATACTTTACCTCTTTTTGGCGGGCTTGCCTACCTTTTTTTTGGATTTCCCGCCGTCATCATATACAATTAGTACGATTATAGATCAGAGAGCGGAGGAGCGAACGGAATGGGGAAGCCGTATAAGCTGCTGGCATTGGATATGGACGGCACGTTGTTGAACGAGAAGAGCGAGATCAGCGACGCGAACGAGCGATGGATTCGCGAGGCGATCGATGCCGGCATCGCGGTGTGCTTCGCGACGGGGCGCGGCTACGCCAGCGCGTTGCCGTTCGCGCAGCGGCTCGCGCTGACGTCGCCGATGGTGCTCGTGAACGGCGGAGAAGTTTGGGCGTCGCCGGATCGCTTGCATTCGCGCGAGACGATGCCGGCGGAGGACATCGTCTCGCTTCGGGACATCGCG
This sequence comes from Paenibacillus sp., assembly GCF_035645235.1. Lineage (GTDB taxonomy): Bacteria > Bacillota > Bacilli > Paenibacillales > YIM-B00363 > Paenibacillus_AE. The sequence goes on along the minus strand of NZ_DASQMZ010000140.1, from coordinate 55,220 downwards.
CTGCGCTACGATACGTGGTACTGGGGCTACTCGGTCGATCGCGTGTTTAACAAGAACGACTGGCTCGAGGATCCGTTCTCGACCGAATGGCTGAAGTTCGGCTTCTTTACGGAGGACGAAGCCGCGCTCGCGGCCGTCGCGGCGGACGTGCTCGCGCTGCCTCGACCGTTCGAGACGACCAATTCGCATCCGAACAATCTCGAGCTGAACCCGCTCGGCGTTTCGAAGGCGTCCGGGCTTCGCCAGGTGTGCGCGATGCTCGGCTGCGACATGCGGGAGGTCGTCGCCTGCGGCGACAGCTTGAACGACGCGGCCATGATCCGGGAGGCCGGGCTCGGCGTCGCCATGGGCAACGCGCAAGACGCCGTCAAGCGCATCGCCGACGCGGTGACGCTGACGAACGAGGAAGACGGCGTCGCGCACGTCATCCGGACGTATTTGCTATGATGGACATACTCGGCTGGACGCTCGTCGTCTTATTGTTCGCCGTCGGCATGGCCGGCGCCGTGTACCCGGTGCTGCCGGGCGCGCTGGCGATTTACGGCGCCTTCTTCGTCTACGGATTCTTCTTCGGCTGGTCGGAGTTCGGCCTTTGGTTTTGGACGATTCAAACGGCGATCGTCGTCGTGATTTTCGTCGCGGATTACGCCGTCAGCGCGCTCGGCGTCAAACGGTTCGGGGGCGGGCGCGCCTCGGTGATCGGCAGCGTCGTCGGCTTGATCGTCGGGCCGTTCGTCATTCCGATCCCCTTCCTCGGGCTGCTCGTCGGCCCGTTCGCCGGCGCGGTCGTCGGCGAGTTGATCGCCGGCTCGAAGCCGATGCCGGCCGTGAAGGCGGGCGTAGGCTCCCTGGTCGGGCTGCTCGCGAGCACCGTGGCGAAGTTCGTTTTGCAGGCGGGCATGATTGTTGTATTTCTGGTTTGGATCATTTAATCTAGTTACAACTCTATGAACGAAGGGGCATTCGACGTGAGCATTCGAGTGACGATTTGGAACGAGGGCAGGCATGAGCAGACGAACGAAAAGGTTCGCGCGGTGTATCCGAAAGGGATTCACGGGGCGCTGGCGGAAGGCCTTTCGGAGGAAGGAATCGCGACGCGCACGGCGACGCTCGACGAGCCGGAGCACGGGCTGACGGAAGCCGTCCTGGCGGACACCGACGTCCTGATTTGGTGGGGTCATATGGCGCACGATCAGGTGCAGGACGACATCGTCGCCCGCGTGCAACGGCGCGTTTGGGAAGGTATGGGACTTATCGTGCTTCATTCCGGCCATTTCTCGAAAATTTTCAAGAGGCTGATGGGTACGTCGTGCGATTTGAAATGGCGCGAGGCGGACGAGAAGGAGCGGATTTGGGTCGTCGATCCGTCGCACCCGATCGCCGCGGGCCTCGGCGAGTATTTCGAATTGCCGCAGGAAGAGATGTACGGCGAGCATTTCGACATTCCGGCGCCGGACGAGCTCGTCTTCGTGTCTTGGTTCGAGGGCGGCGAAGTGTTCCGGAGCGGCTGTACGTACCGGCGCGGCCAAGGGAAGGTATTCTACTTCCGTCCGGGGCACGAGACGTATCCGACGTACTATAACGAGAACGTGCTGAAGGTCATCCGCAACGGCGTTCGTTGGGCGGCGCAGGCGCGCGGCGCGAAGCCGGTCTACGGCAACGCGAAGCCGCTCGAGCCGATTCGGCCGAAGGAATAACTAACGAATACGCAAGGCGTCGAGGCGGCCCGTTCGGGCCGTCTTCGCTTATAAGAAACGGGGTATTGCGGATTTGAGCGGGAAAATGCTGCTGAGAGGCACCTTGATTTTGGCCGGGGCCGCGCTCGTCGCGCGAGTGCTCGGCGTCGTGCAGCGGATCCCGCTGCAGCGGCTGCTCGACGACGCGGGCATGTCGACCTACGTGACGTCGTATAACGTATATATGTGGCTGCTCGTGCTCGCGACGGCGGGCTTTCCGAGCGCGATCGCGAAGCTGGTCGCGGAGAAACGGGCGCTCGGCCGGCCGGAGGAGGGCGAGGCGATCCGCCGCGCGGCGAACCGGTACGCTTGGGGCGCCGGGATCGTCGCCGCCGCCCTCGTGTACGCGCTTGCGCCGGCGCTCGCGGCGCTCAACAAGGATCCGAGCGCGACGCTCGCGATCCGCGCGCTCGCGCCTGCTTTGATCGTGTTTCCGTGGATCGCCGTGGAACGCGGATATTTCCACGGTCTGCAGCGCATGGGCGCCAACGGCTTGTCCCAAATTTGGGAGCAAATCTTGCGCGTCGTCTCCTCGGTGCTGCTCGCCTATTGGCTGCTCGCGCTCGGATGGGGCGGCGCTTGGGCGGCGGCCGGCGCTTCGTTCGGCGGCGTGCTCGGGGCCGTCGCCGCGGCGGTCGTCATGCTGTATTACGGGCGGAAGCTGCGACGGGATGCGGCGGCCGTACGGGCCGTCGCGGCGGCCGGGGGCGACGGCGGCGCCGTCGCCGTGCCGGTCGCGACGACGCTGTCGCCCGAGGTCGGCGCCGCGGCGCCGACGGCGCGGGAGACGGCCGACGTCTCGTCGTTTCGATCGATCTTCCGCGCGATCCTGCGGCTCTCCGTCCCGGTGTCGATTACGGCGCTCGCGGTGCCGACCGTCTATTTGATCGATTCGCTCGCTACGAAGCCGCTGCTGCTCGCGCAATACGGCGACGCGCTCGCGCAGCATCTTCAGGGACTGCTCACCGGGCGCGCGCAGGCGATCGCCGGCATTCCGGTCATCTTTGCGATCGCGCTCAGCCAGTCGATCCTGCCGATCGTCTCGGCGGCGTTCGCGAGGCGGGACGAGGCGGAGACGGAGCGGCAGACGTCGCTCGCGCTGCGCATGACGCTGCTTTCCGGGGCGCCGGCCGTCGTCGTGCTGGCGACGGCCGCGTTTTCGCTCAATACAATGATTTTTCAGGATGCGGAAGGCTCGTGGATTATTATCGCGATGGTAGTCTCGGTGCTGTTCCAGGTCGTCATGATGACGTCCGGCTCGATCTTGCTCGGGCTCGGCCGCCCGGAGCTGCCGATGCGGCACATCGCGATCGGCGTGGCGGTCAAGCTCGCCGCGACGTTCGCGCTGGCGCCGTTCCTCGGCGTCTACGGCGTCGCGGCGGCGACGGCGCTCTGCTTCGCGGTAACGACGGCGCTCAATTTGCGCGCGCTGCGCCGCTTGGTCCGTTTCTCCTTCTTCGACGGCCGGGGCAGCCGATTCGCGGCGACGATCCTCATCCAAGCGCTCGTCGGCGCCGCTGTCGGCTGGGCGGCGTACGCGTTCGTGCGCCCGTTCGGCGTCTCGTTCTGGGACGCGTTCCTGCAAACCGCGCTCGCGGCGGGGCTGACGGCGTCGCTTTATCCGGCGCTGCTGCTTCGCACCGGCGCCTTCGCGGCGGCGGACGCCGCGTCGCTGCCGCCGAAAGCCCGCAAGCTGTGGGATCGCGCGGAGCCGTGGCTGCGCAAAGCCCGCCTCGTCCGCTGAGGCGGAGCTACAGCAGGGCGCTCTTCGCCGCCGCGGCCAGCTCGAGCTTGTTGATGCCGTAGCACGCTTCGGCGCCCATCTCGTACGGCGGATGCACCTTCGCATCCGCGACATACGCGCAGGCCTCCCTCGGGTCGCGCAGCCAATCGTACCGCTCCGGCTCCCGGAGCGGTCTTGCTTTCCACGCGGCCGCGAGGCGCGGGCTGAATAGGCGCTCCGCGCCCGGCCGCAGCTTCGCGCCGTCGAGACGCGGCTTATAGTCTTCGCTCGGCGGAGACGCGCGCAGCGGGGCGAACAGCTCCGGCCAGTAGTCGGCCCGGGAACCGGTATGGGGCGTCCGCGACGCGAACGCCTCCGCGCCCGCCGCGACGTCCGGCGCGCCGAACAAGAGCGCGTACAGCCGCTTGCCGACGTCAATGCGCTCCTTCAGATCCCCGAAATTCGCCAAGATGAGCCCCGCCAACCGCTGACGGCCCGCCTCGTCCCGCCCGCCGTACGGAAAATACACTTGATTCAGCTGCAGCGCCGCTTGCGCCTGGAACGGCAGAGATGCCAGCACATGGGCTTGCACGCCGGGGTCCCGCACGACGCGTCCTTCGATGTAATGCTGCTCGTTGACGATGAGGGCGACCGTCAGCAGCGCGGCGTTCCCCGTCTCCCAAAACCGTTCCCACACGGGGCGCATAAACCGCGAGACGCCGAACGCCGGCAGCAGCGAGAAGAGGGGCTTGCCGACCCGTCGGCTTTCCTCGTATAGGAGCAGCTGCGGATAGGCGTCCCCGAAAATGAACGCGTTGGCGTCTTCCAGCATGTCGAACAGCCGATCCCGCGTGGACGCGGCGAGCAGTCTCGGCAGCAGCTCGCCCTGCAAATCCGTCATATTCCAGCCGCCGTTGCGGGACACCATGTGGGCCAGGAACGCCCAGTGCACCTCCGGATGCCGGATGTAAAACTCCCGGTACGCGTTCGTCCGGGTCACGTTGTCCCGGTTGTTCGCTCTCGTCTGCGCAAGAATGCTTTCGATCGTGCGCGCCGCCTCCGCGCCGAGGCCGGACGCGGGTTCGTCCGGCCGGCGCAGCCGCGCCAACAGCCGGTTCCGCTCTCGCGGGTCGATGCGGATCTCGGCGGAGGGAGCCGCTTCCGCCGCTCCCGCCCCGAACCACGCCGCCAGCCTCGATCGCCATCGCTCCCATACCGTTCGCTCCTTGGTGTGCATCCGATTCGCCTCCTGCTTCAGTGTATCCAAGGAACGGCGGCGGCATGAACCTTTTCCCAAGTCTAGCAAAGAAATCATGCATTTCCGCCGGCAACGAGCTATAATTATAGCGTGGGAAAGAAGCGAAAGCCGGGAGAAGAACGGAGGAAACATGGTGAAGGTTAAGGGGAAACGTTGGCTGCTGTCGGCCGTCGCCGCAGGGTCGATGATCGCAGCCGTCGGCTGCGAAGCGGTCGGCGGGGTGGATTTGAACGGGGCGGTCGCATCGATGTACGACGTGCAATCGAGCGAAGGCACGATGAATTTGCGTTGGGACATCGCCGGCGACGCCGCCGACGCGGAAGGCGACAGAATCCTTCAAGCATTCGGCAGCGGCGCGATCGTCGTGACCGAGATGCTGCAGGAGGACGAGCAGACGGTGTCGATGGAAGGGGAGCTTCAGCTCCCGAAGGGAAATCTGCCTTTCTCGTTTTATATGAACGAGGACGAACTCGTCGTCGACGTCGAAGGCGCGGTGAAGCCGTTCAAGCTCGATTTGACGTCGACGTTCGGCGCCGAAGCGTCCGCCGATCTGCCTTTCGACGCGTCGCAGCTGTCCGACGTGCTTCAGCAGGACGCCGGCCGCGAGGCGGTGAAGAAGCTTATCGCGTACGTCGCGAGTCACGTGCCGAATCCGGCGTCGACGACGGTCGGCACGACGACCGAGACGATCGACGGCGCGACGAAGACGCTCGCGAAGGTGACCATGGAAGCCGACTTCGAGGAGCTTCTCGGCATGCTGGCGACGGCGATCGGGAACGTCGCCTCAGACGAAGCCGGGCTCAAGGAACTGATCGGCTCGTTGTACGATACGTTGAAGCCGGTGCTCGGGGAGCTGACGGGCGCGTCGGAAGACCCGTTCATGTCGCAGCTCATGGACAACAAGACATTGATGGTCGAGTTGATTTATACGTCGCTGGCGCCGGAGCTGCAATCGCTCGCGGAGGAGCTGCAAAGCTCGGCGACGGAGGAGATGGAGCTGCCGTTCTCGGCGGACAGCGGCCTTAAGGTCGAGCTGCTGCTCGACGGCGCCCAGCCGGCCGGCATGAACGTAGGCCTGGTGCTGGAGCCGGCCGAAGGGGAAGCGGACGGGCTCGAGTCGATCCGCATCGAATTGGAGAGCCGTTGGTGGAACGTGAACGGCGACGTCGACGCGAAGACGTACGTCGGCGCGGCGGCCGACTTCCCGCTGGACGCGAAGCCGCGCGACCGTCTCGACAACATCGAGAAGGATTCGCTGCTGTATGACATCCTGAAGAACGACCTGCGCGCGACGCGGCATGCGTTCGACATGTATATGGGCGAAAACGCGAGCGTACCGGACGGCGTTTCTCCGTATATTAAGGGGGCGGGCACGACGATGGTTCCGGTCCGTTACGTCAGCGAGCAGCTCGACGCGACGGTCGGCTGGGACGGCGCGACGCAGACGATCACGATCGCGGACGCGGAAGAGGGCATCACGATCGAGATGGTCGTCGGCAAGACGACGGCGACGGTGAACGGGCAGGAGACGGCCCTCCCGGAGGCGCCGGAAATTATTAACCAGTCGACGTTCGTCCCGATCGCCTTCATCACGAAAGCGCTCGGGGGCAAGGCGGAATGGAACGGTTCGCTCGGCATCGTCACGATTACGAAGGAGTTTTGATGCGAAGATGAGCATGGCGAAGGTGGAAAGCGTCGCGGCGTTCGACGAAGCGATACGATCGAGCAAGCCGACGGTGGCGCTGTTTAAGGCGGACTGGTGCAAGGATTGCGTCTATATCGACCCGTTCATGCCGGATGTCGCGGCGAAATACGCGGATCGGTTGACGCTGCTCGTCGTGGATCGGGACGCGTTGCCGGAGCTCGGCGAGCGGTACGGCGTGCTCGGCATTCCGAGCTTTATCGCGTTCCGCGAAGGCAAGGAGACGATCTCGTTTATTAGCAAGCTTCGGAAGACGCGAGAAGAAATCGAAGGCTTCTTCGATCGGGTGCTGCAAGTGTCCGAAGCGCTCGCGAAGGCGGGAGAGTAGCCGCGTCGCGGCGCTCCCGACGACGACCGACGAACCTCTCCTCCGTTCCCCGCCGCCCGGCTCCCCGGGTCGTCGGGCGACGGAGGGGAGGTTTTTTTCGTTTGCTCTGGGCCGGCGCCGAAGCCGGCCGCGTTCAAACAATGTTCAGAGTCGCGAAATGGCGTTTCCCCGCGGATATCGATATAATGAGCAGAGACAAGCGTTAACGGAAAGGCAATGCCATTTTATCGAACTTGGGAGTTTTGTTTATGTCCATGCGTAAGGGTAGAGGAGTGCAAGCGCTGGCGCTCGCGGCTTGCATCGGGATGTTCCTCGTGCTGCTGATGGGGGCGACGGTGACGCAGACGGAATCGGGCAGAGGCTGCGGCGACGACTGGCCGTTGTGCAACGGCAAATTCGTGCCGGATTATACGATCACGTCCATTATCGAATACAGCCATCGCGTCGTCAGCGGCGCCGTGGGGCTCGTCATTCTCGCGGCGGCGGTCGCGGTGTTTTTGCGGGTGCCTCGGCGGGCGCCGAGGCTGTACGCGGGCGGCGCGTTGTTTTTTACGATCGTCCAGGCCGGACTCGGCGCCGCGCAGGTGAAAAATCCGCAATCCGACGAAATTCTCGCGCTGCACTTCGGCATCTCGCTGCTCGCCTTCACGTTGACGTTATTGACGGTGACGTCCGTGCGGGAGTACTACCGCAGCGAGACGTTCGCCTTGCCGGCTCGGCCGGTATCCGCGCGTTACCGAGCCGCCGTCTGGCTGACCACGTTGTACGCTTATCTCGTCGTATATACGGGCGCGTATACGAGCCACACCGATTCGGGCGGCGGCTGTGCGGGGTTCCCGCTGTGCAACGGCGCGCTCGTGCCGTCGGCGCTGGAGGGGGCCACCGCGGTCGCCTTCACGCACCGGACTGCCGCCTATCTGCTGCTCGCCGTCGTGCTGCTGCTCGCGCTCGCGACGCGGCGGGCGTACGCGGAATATCGCGAACTCGCCGGCGGCGCGGCGTGGGCGCTCGTGCTGGTCACGGCGCAGGTGCTGAGCGGCGGGCTGTTGATGGCGTTGATGGGAACCGGAAGCTATGTCATCGGCACGCTGCTGCACACCATGATTATCTCGGTGCTGTTCGCGGTGCTGAGCTACCTGAGTATCGCGGTTTGGCGCGCGGGGCGCGAGTCGCGCTACCGATGAGCCCGCCGGCGGCGGCGCCTGTACGGCGCCGCTCGCCGCGCGTCGGAAGAACGGAGGAAGGATACGACTTATGCATACGAATTTGCGCCAATTTTTGCAAACGCTTCGCAAAGAGCGGGATCTCATCGAAATATCGGCTCCGGTAGACCCTTATTTGGAGCTCGCGGAAATTCACCGCCGCGTCATCGAGGAGGAAGGTCCGGCGCTGCTGTTTACGAACGTCATCGGCAGCTCCTTCCCGGTCGTGACGAATTTGTTCGGCACGCTGCGCCGCGTGCAGCTCGCCTTCGGTCCGAGGCCGGAGGAGCTCGTCCGCCGCGCGGTCGGAGCGATGCATACGCTCGTGCCGCCGACGCCGAAAGCGCTTTGGAACGAGCGGGATTTGCTGCTCGGCCTGTGGAAGGTCGGCACGAAGCGGGTGCCCCGCGCCGACGCCCCGGTGCTCGCCTCGGTCATGGAGGCCGAGCGCGAGCCGATGAAGCGCCTTCCCGTCATTACGTCGTGGCAAGAGGACGGCGGGCCGTTCGTCACGCTGCCGCTCGTCTATACGGAGCATCCGGAGACGAAGGAACATAATCTCGGGATGTATCGCATGCACGTATACGACGGCGCAACGACGGGCATGCATTGGCAAATCCACAAGGGCGGCGGCTTTCATTACTACGCCGCAGAGCAGCGCGGCGAGGCGCTGCCGGTGACGGTATTCCTCGGCGGACCGCCGTCGCTCATCGCATCCGCGATCGCGCCGGTGCCGGAGAACGTGCCGGAGCTGCTGCTCGCCTCGCTCCTGATGGGGGACAAGCTGCCGCTCGCGGACAATCCGTACGGGGGCCACCGCCTCGTCGCCGAAGCCGAGTTCGCGATCGAGGGGGCGGTTCCGCCGCACGTACGACGTTCGGAGGGACCGTTCGGCGATCATTACGGCTACTATTCGCTGGCGCACGACTTCCCCGTCTTCGACGTGAAGCGCGTTTGGCATCGCCATGACGCGATATATCCGGCGACGGTCGTCGGCAAGCCGCGGCAAGAGGATTATTACCTCGGCGATTATTTGCAATCGCTGCTGTCGCCGATGTTTCCCGTCGTCATGTCCGGCGTCAAGTCGTTGTGGACGTACGGCGAGACGGGATTCCATTCGCTCGCGGCGGCGGTCGTTCGCGAAAGCTATTCGCGCGAGGCGCTCGGCACCGCGTTCCGCATCCTCGGCGAAGGCCAGCTGACGCTGACGAAGGTGCTGATGCTGACCGATCGGCCGGTGTCGCTCGACAACTTCCCAGAGCTGCTGACGGCGCTCCTCGAGCGGTTTAACCCGAGCACCGACTTGTACGTGTTCAACAAGACGTCCCACGACACGCTCGACTATACGGGGGATCGACTCAATCACGGCAGCAAGGCCGTCATGATGGGCGTCGGCGAGCCGATCCGGGAGCTGCCGCGCGGGTACGACGGCGATCCCGTCGCGCTGGCGGGCGCGACGCGGGCGACGGCGTATTCGCCGGGGTGCCTCGTCGTCTCCGGTCCGTCGTACCGCGAGGAGCCGGCCTATGCGGAGCGGCTGCTGCCGGCCGCGCGAGCGACGCTCGGCGAGGCGTGGCCGCTCATCGTTCTCGTCGACGACGCCGGCGCCGCGGCAAGCAGCCAGACGGCTTTCCTCTGGACGGTGTTCACGCGCTTCAACCCGGCGGCGGATATGTACGCCGAGACGGCCGTCGAGCGGCATCACCTCGGCTATCGGCTGCCGATCGTGATCGACGCGCGCATGAAGCCGGGTTACCCCGACGAGCTGTTCCCTCGGGAAGATATCGTCCGCAAGGTGAACGAGCGGTGGCGGGACTATTTTCCGAACGGGGTGAAGTAACGCATGCTGCGAACGATGTTTGGCGAACCGGGACGAACGGACGAAGGGCGCGTGCGCGACGTGCTGACGCTCGCGGAGGAGCTGGCGGAGCGGTACAGGCAGCGAAGAAGCGGGGAGCTCGCGATGGAAGCGCAGCGGCTGGTCGCCTGGACGAAGAGCATTGCCTCGTCGTTCGACGAGCTGGAGCAGAGCGTGTATTGCGCGGCGAAATACGCCGAACGGGTGCGCACCGCCTACGTCGAGGAGATGGGTCCCGAGGAACGGGCCGATTATCGCAGACATTTGTACTTTTACAAGAACGGTTTTATCCGGGTGTTCTCCGTATTGGATAAGCTGGGCTCGTTCCTGAACGACGGCTTCTCGCTTCGCGCGGAACAGGTCAAGGCGCGTTATTCGTATTTTACCGTGCTGCGCTGCATGCGCGAAACTCGGGCGCATCCCGAGCTGCTGGACCGTCTTGACGATGTGAAGCGCCGATATCGGGAGCAAGTGCAGGACCTGAGGCTGATGCGAAACCACGAGGTGCACGCCATCAACACGGAGCTGCTCGACGAGGACGGACGGCTGCGGCTTCGACCGCGGGACCGGCGGCAGCCGGTCGAGGATTTGCGGCAAAACATGGAGACGCTGCAGGGCGGCTTCGCGATGGTCGGCGAATCGCTGCACGCGGCGCTGGCATACTGCATCCGGCAAGGGTAAAGCTCCGAGCAACGGTGCGGAAGGAGGGAAGCGGCATGTCGATTGAACGCGCGCTGCCGCTCGAAGGAAGGACGGCGCTCGTCACCGGGGGGGCGCGGGGGCTCGGCCGCATGACGGCGGAGCTGCTCGCGTCGCTCGGCTGCGCCGTAGCGGTCAATTACGTGCGGAGCGAAGCCGCGGCGGTCGAGCTGGTCGACCGGATTCGAGCGGCAGGCGGGCGCGCCGCCGCGGTGCAGGGAGACGTCGGAGATCCGGCGACGCCGAGGCGCCTTGTCGGCGAGGTCGAACGGGAGCTCGGCGCCGGCATCGACATCCTCGTCAATAACGCCGGACCGTTCGTCCGCGAGCGCCGCCGGTTCGCCGACGCGCCGGAGGACGAGCTCGAAGCGATGATACAGGGCAATCTGCTCGGCGCGATGCGGCTGGACCGGCTGGTCATCCCCGGCATGCGATCTCGCGGCTGGGGAAGAATCGTGCACTTCGGCTTCGGGCGGTCCGCCGAGGCGCGAGGCTGGCCGCACCGCGCGGCGTACGCGGCGGCGAAGGTCGGCCTCGTCTCGTTCACGAAGACGCTGTCGACCGAAGAGGCGCCGTTCGGCATTACGGTGAACATGGTGTGCCCCGGGGATATTCGCGGAGAGTTGAAGGAAAAGCGCATCGCCGACGTGCGCCACCTGATCGATCCCGAGTCGCCTAGGGGACGTCCCGGGGCGGGGGAGGACGTGGCCCGGGTCGTCGCGTTCCTATGCGATCCGGCTTCCGATTATGTGACGGGGAACATCATCGAAGTGTCGGGCGGCCTCGATCCGATCCGCAATCATCTGCCGTGAACGAAAAAAAACCTGACGCCTCGGCTTGGGCCGCGGTCGTCAGGTTTTTCAACGTCATGAGGGCGAGGGAATTAGAAAACTTGCATGACTTCCTTCACGCCTTCGATTTCCTCCGTAAGCGCGCGCTCGATGCCGGCTTTGAGCGTAATGGTCGAGCTCGGGCAGCTGCCGCAAGCGCCCATCAAGCGAAGCTTCACGATGCCGTCCTCGATTTCTACGAGCTCCACGTCGCCGCCGTCGCGCTGAAGGAACGGCCGTAATTTATCCAACACCTCAAGCACTTCGTCGTACATCTTTTCGTCGGTGTTCGTCGTCATTTGAAATCATCTCCTTTGCTCTACTATTATATAACAAAACGCACAGAAAGTTAAACGGGGTGACCGTACCGAGATGAACCGTCTAGTAGAATTTTGCACCAACAACATGCATCACGGCACCGATCGTCTGCTTCAACGACTCGAAGCGGAGCGGCCCGACGTCGAGACGATCGAATACGGTTGTCTCGGCAATTGCGGGCAATGCTACCTCGAGCCCTATGTGCTCGTCGACGGCGAGATCGTCGCCGCCGAAACCGTCGAGGCGTTGTACGACGCCGTCGTCGCGAAGTTGAACGAAGCGGACGTCGACCCGTTCGCCGACCTGCCGCTCGATTAAATTACCCTAGATGCGACTTCGACATCCAGAGGACGCCGCTCTTGAGGAGGCGAGGCACGCGGCCCATCAGCGTCGTGCGCCCCATGACGCCGAAGCCCGCTTTCTTGCCGAGCGAACCGAGGACGCCTTTCAGCTTGATCTGCTTCAGGCGAACGGTTTCGCCGCGAAGCCGGGCGCGTATGACCTCCGCCACCTGCTTGCCTTGCGCTTCGGCGGCTTGACCGCTCGGGGCGAACGGCAGGCTGGCGCAATCGCCGACGACGTACACGCTGTCGTCCGACGGCAAGCAGTAATGCTCGGTCAGCAGCAGCCGGCCCATCGAATCCTTCTCGCCGTTGATCGCTTGGACGATGGGGCTCGATTGAATGCCCGCCGTCCACACCGTAACGTCGGTCTCGATCACGTCGTCGCGGTCGTACAGCACGCCTTGCTCGAGCCTGGACAACGCGACATGCCCCCGCATCTCGACGTCGTGCTCCAAAAACCAAGAACGCACGTATTCCTGCGCCTTGCCGGGGAACGCCGAGAGCACGCTGGGTCCGCGATCGAGAATGCGGATATTGAGATCGGGCCGGCTTTCGCGCAGCTCGGAGGCGACCTCTACGCCGCTTAAGCCGCCGCCGACGATCGTCACTTGGCCGTACGGCTTCACGTCGTTCACCTGCTGGTACGTTCGTCGGCTCGACGAGAACGTCTGAATGCTGCAGGAAAATTCCGGCGCGCCGGGGATGCCGTGGTATTTGTCTACGCAGCCGAGCGCGATGACGAGCAAGTCGTATTCGACCGGGTCCGCCGCTTCCATCAGGACGCGCTTCGCTTCGAGGTCGACGGAAAGCACTTCGCCGTATCTCAGAAGAAGGCGCGGATCGACCGGGAACGCGACCCGAAGGTCGATGTCCGAGACGGTGCCCGCCGCAAGAGCGTAATATTCGGTTTTCAGCCCTTGGAACGGCATTCGGTCGATCAGCGTGAGCCGGCAGTCGTCCGGGAGGCGGTCGGACAGCAGCTCCGACGCGACCGTCAAGCCGCCGTAGCCGCCGCCGAGAATAACGATATTTCGCATAGTGAAGGTCCTTTCCACACATCGAAGAGGCGCCTTGGACGCCTCTTAGGCAAGTATTTATAGATTTCGATGTTCGGTCGATTAATACACCTTGATTTCGTTGTAAAACGTATCTCGTTCGACGGCGACGCGGCCCGCGCCTTGAATGAGCCAGATCAACTCGTCCCGCGTCAGCCCTTCTTCCGTCGTCGCGCCGGCGGCGTGGCTGATCCGCTCCTTCACGAGCGTGCCGTGCACGTCGGAAGCGCCGAACGTGAGCGCCAGCTGCGTTAGCTGCGTGCCGATATTAATGAAATACGCTTTAATATGCGGGAAGTTATCGAGCATCAGGCGCGAGATGGCGATGGTGCGCATATCCTCGAACGCCGACGTCCGGCGCTTGATGCCGGCCGTACGCGACTTCGGCTGCACCGCGAGCGGAATAAACACCATAAAACCGTTCGTCTCGTCCTGTACCTCGCGCAGATACGCCATATGCTGCAGCCGTTCCTCGATCGTCTCGATCGACCCGTACAGCATCGTAGCGTGGGTTTTCATGCCGATCATATGCGCGGTGCGGTGCACCTCCAGCCACTGGTCGGTCGTCGCTTTGTCGACGGACATCTTCTTGCGGTACCGCTCGGACAATATTTCCGCCCCGCCGCCGGTCAGCGTGCCGAGGCCCGCTTCCTTCAGCGCAAGCAGCACGTCCTTGTAGCTCGTCCCGCTGAGCCGAGAGAAAAACTCGATTTCCGCGCCGGTGTACGCCTTGATCGTAACGTCCGGGAAGCGCGTCTTGAGCGCCCGGATCGAATCCACGTAATATTGGAACGGCACGGTGTTGTTGTGGCCGCCCGTAATGTGAAATTCGCGGACGCCCGGATGGTAATGCTGCTCCGCGAACGCAATGACCTCTTCCGGCTTCAGCGTATACGCGCCTTCTTCGCCGGGATCGCGGCGGAAGTTGCAAAACGCGCAATGCGCTTCGCACACGTTCGTGAAATAGAGCGTCATATTTTCAATAAAGTAGACTTTATTGCCGTTCTTGCGCTGATTGACCTGGTTTGCCAGTTGACCCAAGGTCAACAGATCGTTCGTTTCATATAAATAAAGGCCGTCCTCGATGGAAAGTCGCACGCCGTTATGCACTTTCTCGGCGATCTCGGCCATGCGCTTATCCATACCCGCCACGAGCGTGCTCATGGATTCCTCTCCTCCTCTGTGTCCGCTACTCTAGTAAAGGCTCCGTCTATTATAAACCTGTTCCAGATGGCGGGCAATATCGAGAGCGCGGGAAGGATCGGTTGTTGTGACAAAATTCACAAATTTGTGCTTCCCTTGAGCGTTTCGAACCGGAGTTGTATACTATAAGGCAAGGAGGTGCATGTTTGATGATCGACATTTCCGCATTGGCATCGGAGAAGATCAAGGAATTAATGGCGGCGGACGGCATGACCGACGCGTATTTGCGCCTCGGCGTGAAGAGCGGCGGCTGCAGCGGCTTCACTTACGGCATGGGCATCGACGAAGAGGTGACCGAAGCCGACGAGACGCTCGTGCTGAACGGCTTGAAGGTCGTTATGGAGAAGGACAGCGCGAAATATCTCCGCGGCCTGCAGATCGACTATAAAGAATCCGCCATGGGCGGCGGTTTTACGATCCACAACCCGAACGCGGTCGCGACGTGCGGCTGCGGCTCGAGCTTCCGGACGAAGGATGAGGCGGGCGTACCGAGCGAGTGCTGAGGGAGCTTTACCGAGGAAGGAATAGGGGCGGTTTCGCTGCGGCGGAGCCGCTTTTTTTATTCGGGGAATTGCGCCTCCGGGCGCCGGGCGGCAATACGCCCGGCGCCCTTCCATTCATACACGGCAGAGGCGGGTTACGATGACCAACAGAATGAACAGCACGAGAATCGCTTCGGCGGACAACGTTCGGCCGTAAGGCGCGACCGGAGCCGCCGCGGGAGCCGCGAACATCGGGGCCGTCATCGCAGGCGCGACATGGGCGGGCGCCGCGTTCGCCGCCGGAGCGGCCATGTTCATGTTTGCCGCCGGCGCGACGTTCGGAGTAACGAAATATTCAGCCAAGAGGGAACAACCTCCTCGTCTTGAGATTCCATCTATCCTATGAGGAGGAGGCGCATTCGCCCTGTGCATCCACCCATTTCCCGGGATTTAGGCGGACGGCCTGATTAAATTTATTTATCAGTAATCTATCCACATATCCACCGTTTTTTTTACCCACATAAAACACAACGTATCCCTGCGCTGCGGGGCCTATAATCACAGCTTGTACACAGGAAATCCACAAAATCCTGTGGATAACGAACGGTTGTTCGGATCGTTCGGGTCTGGTAGCATATGAAAAAACAGCCATGGGAGGGATGCAAAGTGCGAGGTTTAAGCAACGAGAGCCTGATCGAAACGTACTTTAAGGCGATCGACCTCGAGCTCGAGCAGGAGTTTATCCGGTTGCTGGAGCAGGAGATCGCCCGCCGGAACTTGAGCGTCGAGGCCGTTTACCCAATCCATTAATAGGAGCGCGGAACGGCGGCGTTTCCGCGAAGCCGCTTTGCGCTATTGGTTTCTTCGCTCCGGAACCGAAGCGAGGAAGGTGCGCCCGCAACCTTCGCAATGCGCCGCGTGCAGGCATTCGCCGTTTTCCAAGTCGGGATAGCCGTTCGTCCGCCTGACGTCGTCGATAGGGCGGTAGGCCGAATAAGGGTCGTAAAAATCTCCGAGCCGACCGTCGTCCTCCGCCGCGCGTCCGCAGGTCGGACAAGCCGCCCGCAGCGCATGGAACCCGTTGCACACCGGGCAAATCGAATGCATAGACAAGAAGGGCATCCTCCTTAAGCTGATTTCGCTTACGGTAGGATGCCCTTCGTTTTATAACTTCATGTTGCTGCTGTGACCGGGGGAAAGCTTCGCGGTCGGGTCGATGTACACCTTCGCGTTGTTGATCGCCGTCGGCGCTTCGCCGAAGCCCACCGCGATCAGCTTCAGCTTGCCCGGATATGTCGTAACATCTCCGGCGGCGAAGATGCCCGGAATCGACGTCTCCATGCGCGTGTCGACGACGATGGAGCCGTCTTGGATGTCGAACCCCCACTCGGCGATCGGGCCGAGCGAGGAAATAAACCCGAAGTTGACGATCACGTCGTCGACCTCCAAATCCATCTCGGCGCCGCTCTTCACGTCGCGGAGCGTAGCGCTGCGGATCGTCTCGTCGCCGTTAAGCTTCGCGATTTCTTTCGGGGTCAGCACGTTCACCTTCGATTTCATTAGCAGCTCGACGCTGTGCTCGTGCGCCCGGAACTTGTCGCGGCGATGAATGAGCGTCACCTGATCGGCGATCGGCTCGAGCATGAGCGACCAGTCGACGGCGGAGTCTCCTCCCCCGCTGACGAGCACTTTGCGTCCGCGGAACCGCTCGAGATTGCTTACGAAGTAATGAAGGTTTTTCCCTTCGAACGCGGCCGCTTCCGGCAGGTCCAGCTTGCGCGGCTCGAACGCGCCGACGCCGGCCGTGATGACGACCGCCTTCGCTTCATGCGTGCGCTTCGTCGTCTGGATGACGAAGTGCCGCTCGGCCTTCTTCTCGAGCCTGACGACCTTCTCCTCCAGGCATTGCTCGATCGGGAAGTGCGTCATTTGCTTCAACAAATTGTCGACGAGCTCCTGTGCGCGCACTTTCGGGAAACCCGCGACATCGTAAATGTATTTTTCCGGGTAAAGCGCGGCAAGCTGTCCGCCCAATTGGGGCATGCTTTCAATAATTTTGCAGCTAGCTTGCCGCATTCCCGCATAAAACGCTGCGAATAGTCCGGCGGGACCGCCGCCGATGACCGCGATGTCGACGAGGCCGTTCTCGTTCGTTGTCGTCAACCGAGTTGCACCTCCGTGAGATGTTCTTAACGTCGTTAGAATTTGTTACCATTATACACACGATGTTCTATGGAATGAAACCCTGTTTCGCGTTTTGGAAGCGAAAAATTTATGTTTTCGAGGTGGATGTTATAAAAAAATACGTAGGAATGTCCAATGATTTTAGGCTTGAACTTTCATCAAACTTATGGCAAGATATTGACAGTTTGAGTTTCGGTTTTTATCGTAGGATCGCACCATAAAGTGTACCCCATTCGGGCATCCTACCATGCAACTTTCGTTTTTGGTTTACTTTGTGTATTTTTTCACAAACAATATAGATAAAACAACACCCACCGGAAGGATTGGAGAACAAGCATGAGCAGAATACCACGGATCGTTATCCTGGGAGCAGGTTACGGCGGCATCGTCACGGCATTGCGTCTGCAGAAGGAGCTCAATTACAACGAAGCGGACGTGACGTTGGTCAATAAGCATGATTATCACTATATCACGACGCATCTTCATATGCCGGCTGCGGGAACGGACGATCCGCAAAACGCGCGCGTCAGCATTTTAAAGCTCATCGACGAGTTTAAGATCGACTTCGTGAAATCGACGGTCGTTCAAATTCGGCCGAACGATAAGAAGGTCATTCTGGAGGACGGCACGCTTTCGTACGATTATTTGGTCATCGGCCTCGGCGGCGAACCGGAGACGTTCGGCATTCCCGGATTGAAGGAGCATGCGCACTTCATTCGAAGCATCAACAGCGTGCGCCTGATTCGGGAGCATATCGAATACCAATTCGCGCGCTTCAAGAAGGAGCCGCATCGCAAGGACTACTTGACGTTCGTCGTCGGCGGCGCGGGCTTCACCGGCATCGAGTTCATCGGCGAGCTGGCCGACCGCATTCCGAAGCTGTGCAAGGAGTTCGACGTCGATCCGAGCCTCGTGAAAATTTATAACGTCGAGGCGGCCCCTACGGCGCTGCCGGGCTTCGATCCGGAGCTTGTCCAATACGCGATGGAAGTGCTTCAGAAGAAAGGCGTAACGTTCAAGATCGGCATCGCGCTCAAAGAGTGCACGCCGGACAGCATCACGCTGGCCGACGGCGAGGAGATCAAGACGCAGACCGTCATCTGGACGGGCGGCGTGCGCGGCAACCGACTGGTCGAGGAAGCCGGCTTCGAAGCGATGCGCGGCCGCATTAAGGTCGACGAGCATCTCCGCATTCCGGGACACGAAGACACCTACGTCATCGGCGACTGCTCGATCGTCATGAACGAAGAGGGCCGCCCGTACCCGCCGACGGCGCAGATGGCGATCCAACAGGCCGACGTCCTCGCCCACAACCTAGTCGCTTCGATTCGAGGCACCGCGCTGAGGACGTTCAAATACGAGAGCAAGGGTACCGTTGCGTCCCTCGGCAAGAACGAAGCGATCGGCATCGCGTTCAATCGCAAGCTGAAGGGAACGAGCGCGGCGATGATGAAGAAACTCATCGACCTTCGCTACTTGTATATTATCGGCGGCATTCCGCTCGTTCTGCGGAAGGGCTATTTCAACTAGTCCATGCGTCATTGCAGCGTACAGGTGCGCGGACTCTTGACGAGAGACGAGCTGGATCGCTATAACGCGCTGATGGACGTCGGGCATTACCTCGAGTCACAGAAGCAGTACGAGCTCGCCCAGACGGTGCAGAAGGAAATCGATCGGCTCATTCTGCCGGCCATCGAGCGGCTGAAGGAGAAGAGCCGGGAGCGGGACCGGCGGGACGAAGCGTTCCTACGGGAGATCGAGCGGCTGCGCGCCGGCGAGGACGAGGACGACGAGTAAGATCGGCGATATATCCAAAAAGGTAAGGGCGTCCCGAAGCGGGACGCCCTTTTTGTATCCTTTTCCGATAATTATCGCAGCATGTTCATGAACTTGTCCGCATCGGTCAAGTTGCCGACGTAGAAGTCGCCGAACTCGCCGAAGCGCGCCGATACCTCGTCGAAGCGCATCTCGTACACAAGCTTCTTGAATTGCAGGGCGTCGTCCGCGAACAGCGTCACGCCCCACTCCCAATCGTCGAAGCCGACGGAGCCGGTAATGATTTGCTTTACCTTGCCGGCGTACGAGCGGCCGATCAGTCCGTGGCTGCGCATCATCTCGCGGCGTTGTTCCATCGAGAGCATATACCAGTTATCGCCGCCGGCGCGGCGCTTGTTCATCGGATAGAAGCATAAGTGCTTCGCTTTCGGCATCGAAGGCTTGAGGCGCGCAACGATCTCCGGGTTTTCCAGCGGGTCCGTGCCGGGCTTCGCCATATAGTTGCTAAGCTCGACGACCGATACGTAGCTGTGCGCCGGGATGGTCACGTCCGCGAACGTCGTCTTGTTGAAGCGCGTCTCCAGTTCGTTCAATTCCTCCAGCGTCTCGCGCAGATGGACGAAGACGAAGTCGGCCTTCTGCCCGACGATCGAATAGAAGGCGAAGCTTCCCGTCTTCGCTTCGTCCGCTTGCGCGCATTCCGCGATGTAGCTTCGTAAATCGTCCTCCGCTTGTCGTTGCTCCTGCGGGGTCAGCGATTTCCAGACGGTCCAGTCGATATGGCGAAAATCGTGGAGGGCGTACCAGCCTTCCAACGTTTGGGCGGCTTCGCTCATGGGATGTCACACTCCTTAAGGTTTGTCCTTATTTTACCGAATCGAGGGGGACGGGGCAAACCGGAGCGGTTTGACGCGCGGGGAGCGCCGGGGGTACACTAGGATCGAGATCTAGTCCTGCGGGAGGCGGAAGGGAAACACATGGTAACGAATGTATTTCAAGTGCTTGTCATCGCGTTGCTGGCGTTCGTGCTGATGTTCGGCGTCGGCTTTATTTTGAACATGCTGCTGAAGACGACCTGGTTTCCGATTTACGGGTATATGGCGCTAATGATCGGCTTGTTCTTGTATTTCGAATGGGGCGCCGACGATATGCTCGCGAATTTGTCGGAATACGGGTTCATCGACTGGCTGGCGGTCGCGGGAGGGCTCGCGGGCGCGTACGTCAGCGGCGTCACGATTCGCACGCTGCGCGTGCGCGGCTTTAAGATGTTCTAAGACGGACGCTTGGCCGGATCCGGACCGGGAAAATGTGTCTCGTATGGCCCCCCTTCGCCGAGGACAACGTAACGGTAAACCATCTTGGATGGACAGTTACGTCCTTAAGGAAGGAAGTGGACTCATGCCGAAGGCAAGCGTCAACGGCACGATCTTGCATTATCATGTGCACGGCCGCGGCACGCCGATCGTCTTTATTCATCCGCCGCTGCTGAATCGGGCCGTGTTTCGTTATCAAGAAGTTCAATTGGCCGATCCGTTCCAGGTCGTCACCTTCGATATTCGCGGGCACGGCTTCAGCCCGCCGTCCGAAGCGCCGGTCACCTATCCGCTCATTGCGGAGGATATCAAGGCGCTGCTCGATCATCTAAATATCCGCAAAGCGTACTTATGCGGATATTCGTCCGGGGCCGGCGTCGCGCTGCAGACGATGCTGACGTATCCGGACCGGATCCGGGGCTCGATTCTCGTCGGCGCGATGGCCGATCCGAACAGCTGGCTCGTCAAGAGCGAGCTTTCGCTGGCGAACGGCCTCGCGAAGCTCGGGATGAAGACAAGCCTCGCGCTGATGATCGCCAAGCGAAACGCGGACATGCGAGAGACGTTTCATAATTTGTTTTACGAGGCGATGCGAGGGGACGTCCGAAACTGGCAGCAATACTTCGAGGCGAGCTCCCAGTTCAGCCCGATGGAACGGCTCGCCTCCATCGAAGCTCCGACGCTGCTGGTGTACGGCGCGCAAGATCACCGGCACGTTCGGCACGGCAAGCGGCTGCATGAGATGCTGCCGAACTCGACGCTGGCCCGCATTCCAGGGGTGACCCACTACGTGCCGACGAAAGGGATCGAGACGTTCCACGATCTCGTCACGAAGTGGGTCATGCAGCATGAGCTGATCGCGGCCTCGAACGGGGAATCGCATGTGGACAAAGATTTGATCCGGAAAGCGATGGATTACGATCTGCGCATCCCCGACGAGGTGCTCGCGGATCACGGATTGACGCGGTAATGCGGAGGGCCTGCCGATTCATTCGGCGGGCCTTTCGTATTTTCCGTCCGATGCGGCCGAAATTATGCTACAATGGTGCGTATCGAAAGTTGTCGAAGAGAGAGAGGCGCTTGGCGTTGAAGGTATCGAATCTGCTGCAGCTGACGGAGCACCATCGGTGTTACGTCGCGCGCCGCTTCGGTCTGAGCCCCTTGGATACGCGCATGCTGTGGTCGGCCTATCAGCCGCTGGTCGGCGGAGGCGCCGCGGCGCTGTACAGCACCCTCTGCGCCGCGCTGCCGTCCGACGCCGCCGGCCTTTCCGAGCCGACCACGCTCGGGCGGCTGTTTCTCGCTTGCGGCCTTCCGCCGAACGAGCAAGGGCGCAAGCGGCTGGTGGAAGAGACGGCGAAGCTGGAGGCGGTCGGGCTGCTCCGTACGTACCGCCTGATGGACGGCGACGACATCGCCGCTTACGAATTTCGACTGGCGCCGCCGCTGACGCCGGACCGGTTTTTCGGCGTGCACCATCTGTGGCTGCTGCTGCAGGAGAAGGTCGGGCCGGGCGTCGCCGAGTCGATTCGCCGGTCGTTCGCCCGCGACGCGGAGGGGCTTCTCGGCGCCGCCGGCACCGACGAGGAACGGCTTGAGGACATCTCGGCGCCGTTCTACGAGGTGTTCCGCCTGACCGTCGCGCCCGGCACCGCCGAGGAGTCCGCGCCCGCCGCCGATCCGGCCGCGGCGGCGACCCCCGCCGGGGAGTTCGGACGCGACGGCTTCCGCGGGGACGAACTGCTGCGGCGGTTCCCGCGCTCCTCGCCGCATCGCCGCGCCGTCGAACGGCTCGTCGCCGATCCGGCGCGCCTCGCGGCGCTGAACTACCATGCCGGACGGTTCGAGCTGACGCTGAAGCAAGCGGTGTCGCTGCTGGACGAGAGCGGGATGTTCGGCGCAAGCGGCGAGTGGGCGGAGAGCCGCTTCGAGGCGCGCGCCGCGGAGATGTACCGCGGCGCGAACGAGCATGCGAGACGCAAGGAACGGACGGAGCACAAACAGCAGCTCGCGCGGGCCGACGAGCCGGCAGTCGCGGCGCCCGGACAGGAGCGGGACGTCGCGGCGCCGTATTGGCTCGAGGTGCCGGAGCAATTCGCGGGGCAATGCGACATCGGACAGTATAACGCGCTGCTGGCCAATTCGCCGTATACGCGCGTGCTGAAGCTGTTCTTCGAGCCATCGGCCGTGCCGCCCGCCGTGGAGGAGGCGTTCCTGACCATGAAGGTGAACTACCAACTGCCCGACGAGGTCATCAACGTCATGATTCACTACATTCGCGCGAACGATCTGGATTGGAAGCGGAAGTACCTGGATGCGATCGCCGCGAACGTCGCGGGCAAGCGCATCCGTTCGTTCGAAAACGCGGTGACGTACTTCCGCAAGGCGGAGCAATCGCGGGCCGGGGGCGCGGAGGCGCAGCGGAACGACGCGGCCCGCGGCCGGCCCGCCGCGTCCCCGCGCCCGCCCGTGCGCCGGGGGCGGCCGCCGGCCGTCGAACGGCCGGTCATCCCGGTCGCGAAGCCTTCGGGTCAGCCGGAAGCGACGGAAGAAGATATTCAGCGCATTCTCGAGATGGCGAAGCGGCTGACGAACGGCGGAACGTAAAGCCGAATTCGGTTCGGTCGGTCGCAGCGCGAACGCGGCAGGGAAGGAATACGGTTGTCGAGGGGAGAAGACGGCATGGAGTCCATGGGGAGATGGCTCGGCGCCGCGGCGGGCGTCGGGGAAGCGGATTGGAAGCGCCAGACGATGAAGGTGCTGAACGACGCGGTCGTCGCCGAATGGATCGCGGCGCACCCGGAAGTAAGCCGCGAGGCGCTAACCAAAAACGTCACGCGGCTTTACCAATATGCGAAAGAAAAGAAGGAATGCGCGAAGTGTCCGGGCCTCGAGCGATGCCCGAACGACATGGCGGGGCATTACACGAAATTGGTCGTTACCGGCGGCGACGGCGTCGAGCCGAACGTCGCGGATTACAAGGTGCCGTGCGATTTGCAGCGAGCCAAGTCGTCGCAGGATTCCGTTCGCGCGAGGATCAAGAGCTTCTATGTCGACGAGAAGGCGCTCAACAAGGAGTATTCGCCGGCGGAGATCATCTCGCGGGATATGCAGCGGGCCGGCGCGGTCGAAGCGGTCATCAAGTACGTGCTCCGCACGCGGGATGACGGTCTGCAGCCGAACGGCTTGTATCTTCAAGGCGACTTCGGCACCGGCAAGACGTTCCTCGCGAGCTACCTGCTGTACGAGCTCGCCAAGTCGGGCTTCACGGGCGTGATCGTCTATACGCCGGACTTCGTCGAGGATTTGAAGTCGATGTTCGGCGAGCCGCAGAAGCTGAAGGAAACGATCGAGCTTCTGAAGGACACCGACTTGCTCGTGTTCGACGACATCGGCGCGGAGCATCTGAACGCCTGGACGCGCGACCATGTGCTCGGCGCGATTCTCAATTATCGGATGAACCGCAAGCCGACGTTCTATACGTCGAATCACGATCTGGACGGGCTCCAGCGGCATCTGAGCTTTACGACGCGCGAGGGCGAGGACGAGTATCGCGGACAGCGGCTGATGGACCGCATTCGACCGTTCGTCGAAGTGATCGAGGTGGGGGGACGCAA
Source organism: Paenibacillus sp. (assembly GCF_035645235.1). GTDB lineage: Bacteria > Bacillota > Bacilli > Paenibacillales > YIM-B00363 > Paenibacillus_AE. The sequence continues at coordinate 31,592 of NZ_DASQMZ010000140.1, read as the reverse complement.
CCAGCGCGGGCGATGAGCCGCGCGGGGGGGCGGCTCGTCCGCTCCATGAAAAAACGCCTGACGCTTCGCGGCATTCCCGCGAGTCGTCAGGCGTTCGTGTTTGTCGAGGTCGAATTAGCGCGTCATCACTTCAATGACCGTCGCGACGACGGCGATGACGAGCATGAGTCCGAACATGCCGAGGAAGCCGACGCCGACGTCGAGCAAGTCGTTGCGCGGTTCTTCGTTCACGTGCTGTCTCGGGTCGTTCATAGGTAAGTCCCCCTTAAAAGATCCATGTCATCAGTATAGAAAAACATACCGTCCTTGTAAAGCGTCAAGGTTACCGAGGTTGTGACAATACTAAGAAGGTTCGTGCGCCGCCGTTAGGTGTCGAACATAAAATGTGGTATACTTTGCTTGTTGACTTTATTTTCGACATGAGGGAGGTACTAACCGTTATGGCAATCGTGAACGTAAGCGACAGTTCCTTCAAGACCGAGGTGGAAGCGACGGGCACCGTATTGGTCGACTTTTGGGCGCCTTGGTGCGGGCCTTGCAAGATGATCGCGCCGGTGCTCGAGGAACTCGATAAAGAGCTCGGCACGCTGAAGATCGCAAAGGTGAACGTCGACGACAATCCGGAATCCGCGGGGCGCTTCGGCGTCATGAGCATTCCGACGCTCATCGTCTTCAAGGACGGCGAGCCGGTCGACAAGGTCGTCGGCTTCCAATCGAAGGACGCGCTCAAGAATGTCGTCAGCCGTCATATGTAAGATCCTACAACCCTCTCCCGTTTATGCGGGGGAGGGTTTTTTCGTGCGCGGGCGGTTGGAATTTCCTCTTGGGAACGTTTGTGCGGGGGGCGTTTTCGAAGTACAATCGTAGTATTGGGGAAAATGCTTCGGCGGGAGAGGGAGAGCGAGCATGGACACGGCGACGGGCCGGGATCGGGAGAAGGAGCTGGAGGCGATACGCCGCAAGCTGGCGCTGCTTCCGGACAAACCCGGCTGTTATTTGATGAAAAACATCGAGGGTACGATCATCTATGTCGGCAAGGCGAAGGTGCTGAAAAACCGGGTCCGCTCGTATTTTACGGGCAGCCATTCGGCGAAGACGCACCGCCTCGTCATGGATATCGTCGACTTCGAATATATCGTGACCGCGAACAACATCGAGGCGCTGCTGCTCGAATGCAATCTGATCAAGCAGCACAGCCCGAAATATAACGTCCTGCTCAAGGACGACAAGTCGTTCCCGTATTTGAAAATTACGAACGAGGCGCATCCGCGGCTCGAGGTGACGCGACGGGTGTACAAGGACAAGGCGAAATATTTCGGCCCGTATCCGAACGCCTTCGCCGCGCAGCAGACGAAGAAGCTGCTCGACCGGCTGTACCCGCTGCGCAAGTGCAAGACGCTGCCCGACAAGGTGTGCCTTTACTACCATATCGGCCAATGCGTGGCGCCTTGCGCGTATCCGGTGGAGAAGGCGGAATACGAGCGGATGATCGGCGAGATCACGCGCTTTCTGAACGGCGGGCACGACGCGATCCGCGGCGAGCTCGAGCAGCGAATGGCGGCGGCCGCGGAGGAGCTCAACTTCGAGCGGGCGCGGGAGCTGCGCGATATGATCGCGGCGATCGACGCGCTGATGGAGAAGCAGACGATCACCGCCGCCGCCGGCGTCGATCGCGACGTGTTCGGTTACGCGGTCGACAAGGGCTGGATGTGCGTGCAGATTATGTACGTGCGACAAGGGAAAATGATCGAGCGCCGCGCCTCGGCGTTCCCGTATTACGGGGAGGCGTACGAGGATTTCATGACGTACGTAACGCAGTATTACAGCGATAACCCGGCGCTGCCGAAGGAAATTTTGCTGCCGGCGGCGCCGACGCCGGAGCCTGACCCGGGCGTCGACGCGAAGGCTGCCGTCCGGGAGGCCGGGGCGGCTTACGACGCCGAAGCGCCGGGGTCGGCGGAAGCGGGCGATCTCGTGGCCGCGTTCGAGTCGTGGTTGAAGGTGAAGGTGCAAATCCCGCAGCGGGGCGACAAGAAGAAAATGATCGAGATGGCCGCCGATAACGCCCGGGTGACGCTCGAGGAAAAATTTCGGCTGATCGAACGCGACGAGGAACGGACCGTCAAGGCGGTCGAAGGGCTCGCCGAGTGGCTGGGCGCCGAGTCGATCCATCGCATCGAGGCGTTCGACAACTCGAATATCCAAGGCGCCGACCCGGTATCCGCCATGGTCGTCTTTATCGACGGCAAGCCGGAGCGCAAGGAATATCGGAAATATAAGATCAAGACGGTCGTCGGACCGGACGATTACGCGACGATGCGCGAGGTCATCCGCCGCCGCTACGAACGCGTGCTGCGCGAAGGGCTGACGCTGCCCGATCTGATCGTCGTCGACGGAGGCAAAGGCCAAATCGCGGCCGCCGTCGACGTACTCGAAAACGAGCTTGGCTTGTTCGTGCCCGTATGCGGCCTTGTGAAGGACGCGAAGCACAAGACCGCGCAGCTCATGGTCGGCGATCCGCCGACGCCGGTGCCGATGCGCCGCGACAGCCAGGAGTTTTACTTGCTGCAGCGCATTCAGGAGGAAGTGCATCGCTTCGCGATTTCGTTCCATCGGGACACGCGATCGAAGCGGTCGTTCGCCTCGCAGCTCGACGACATTCCGGGCATCGGCGAGAAGCGGAAGAAGCAGCTGCTGAAGCACTTCGGCAGCGTCAAGGCGATGCGGGAGGCCGACGTGGAGGCGTTCCGACCGCTCGGCTTCGGCGACAAGCTCGCGAGGCAAATCGTGGAGGCGCTGCGCGGTCCGGCGCCCGACGCCGCGGAGCCGCGCGACGAAGCGGAAGCGGCCGACGGCGTCGAACAAGAGGAGTAGGGACTTCCGGCGAAAGAGAAAAGGGGCATGCTCGCTCGACAGCAAGGATTTCGCTGTCGGGAGCATGCCCCTTCAATGTTCCGGAATCAGCCCGGGGTCGGCGCCGGCGGAAGCGTCCGGCTCCGGCGAAGGCGGACGGCGAGCGCGACGAGCGCCGGGGTCGCGAGGTAGACGGCGAAGATCGCGGCGTTCGCGGCGGTCGGCTCGCCGGATACGACGGCGATGCCCGTCCAGATCAGGTCGACGACCGCATGCGCGAAGACGGCCGTCAAGAAGCCGTGCCGCAGAAAGATGTACGCGAACAGCAATCCGAGCGCGGACACCTCCGCGAATCGGGTGTAGAACGGATAGATCGGGTATTGCACGTGGCCCAGCGCCCATATCATGCTGCTGACGGCCACCGCCGCGTAAAGAAAGACGCGGGATGCGGGGGTGACGCGAAAGCCGAGCTTCGCCGCCAGCCAAGCGCCGGGAACGCCGAACGCGGCCGTCAAGGCCGGAATGGCGAACAGCCGGTAGACGGCTTCTTCTTCGACGGCGGCGCACCAAGCGAGCAACGGCATGAGCGCCGGGACGACCATATTCATCGGCGAGGTGAGCGCGTCGACCGTATACCAAGAGCCGAGGCTGCGTTCCGCCGCCAGAAACAAGACCGATTGTACGCCGAGCAGGACGGGCGCGAATAAGTACCCTTTGGCCGCGGCCGACGCGAGGCGGGAGGCGTAGCCGGGCTCCTCCGGCAGCGGCCAAACCCGATATCCTTGGCGGGCTGCAAGCGTGTCGCCGGCGACGGCGCTGAAGTACATGCCGATCGCGAGCGCCAGCGTGTAGGCGTTGGTCAGCAGCAGCGCGGCGATCATGCCGGCGATCGCCGCGGCCGGATCGTCGGCGCTCATGGACGCGTACTCCCCACCGTTCATCATGTCGAGCAGCGTCGCCTTCAGGCCCGGGTACATGTTTACGTTCAGCACGCAATAGAAGGCGCCGAAGACGATCGCCATCCAGACGCCGCGGCTCCAACGCACGTCCTTCAGCCGGGCGAGCGCATAGACGAACGCGGCGAATTGGAGCAGCCCGCTAAGCGTCATCCCGATCGCGCCGAGCGCGGACGACCAGCGGTCTTGGTCCTCGACGTGCGCGGTATAAGCCTCTGGCGCGATCCAGTTCACGACGAACGACGTCGCCCCGAGATCGTCCGCGCGCACCCGAATTTCGGCGGCGGCTTCCCGGAACGCCGGATCGGACAGCTCGAACGCGACTTCCCCGTACGCCTCGTCGACCGACAGCAGCTTAGGCGCCGCCCCCGTCCAGCCGAGCTCGGCCAACGTCTCGCGGCCGATCGCCTCCAGCTTGTCGGCGGCGACCGGCTCGCCCGATCGCGATAGATCCCATTCCGTCGGTCGTCCGGTATACGGATTGATATCCACGAAGTGGACGGCGCCGTCGGCTTCTTTCACTTCGACGCGGTACGCCTCGAGCGGCAGCGTCTCGCGGAACCGTTCCTGCACGTCGGGGTACGTCCCTTCCCGGTACAGGTAACCGAGCGCCTCGCGGTCCGCGGCGTACATGGCGAACGCGCGCAGCTCGAGCGTCTCGTCCCCGAGTCGTTCGCGCACGTACCGTTCGGCCGCCTCGGCCGCCGCGTCCCGGTCGACGGCGTAGCCCGCCGCGCCGGGCTCTTCCCCGGCGAACATCGGCGCTACGCTCGTGATCAGGAAGAAGACGAGTCCGACCGCCGCGCCGAGCCATAGCGCCTTCGTGATTTTCTCCTTCGTCATGATTTCGCTCCTAACGTTTATGTACATAATAATGAAGAATGCGTCTTCCTATTGTATCACACCCCGCCGATCCGATTCACGCGGCCGGCGCGCGAGTCCGGCGGGGCGGACGGTTTACGTGGCGCCCCACAGCTTCGTCTGCTTCGCGAGCTCGACGAGCTGGGCGGCCGCCGGCGTCAGCGTGCCGTGCTTGGCGAACAGCAAGGACGTCGTTCGGGTGACGTGCGCGATGTCGGGAATTTGGCGCACGACGACGGCATTGTCGTCGATGACGCTGCTTCGCAAATACGATTGCGGCAGCAGCGTGGCGAGATTGCATGCGGAAACGAGGCGCACGATCACCTCGAACGAATCGATTTCCATCTTGACGTCGGGGACGACGCCGGACGCCGCGAGCAGCTCGTCCGTCAACACGCGATACCAGGTGCCCTGAGAAAATAAAATCATGGGCAGCCGCTCCAGATCGGCGACCCCGAGATCGGCTTTCCCGCCCAGCGGGTGGAAAGAAGGCAACACGAGCGCGAGATGGTCGTCGAACAGCGGCACGCACACCGTATCGGGCGTATCGACGAGGGAAGCGACGAGGCCGATGTCGCATTTCTTCTCCATGACGAGCGACACGATTTCGTGCGTCTTGCCGGTGACGGCATGAATGTCGACGTCGGGAGCGTGCTTCGTGAAGGCGGCGATCAGATCGGGCAGCGTCGATTGGAGCGTCGTCAAGCTCGCGGCGATCGTGAGGCGGCCGCGGTTGGCCGACTTGAACTCGGACAGCGCGCTTAAGAACCGTCCGTGCAGCTGCCGCATCTCGACGGCGTATTCGTAGCTGATTTGCCCGACGCGCGTCAATTCGAGCCGCTTGCCGCGGCGATGGAACAGCTTGACCCCGAGCTCCTCCTCGAGCGACGAAATTTTGCGAGACAGCGCCGGCTGGCTGATGTTGAGCGCCTGAGCAGCGCGGTTGACGCTGCGGTGCTCCACGACGGCGGCAAGCGCCTGCATTTGGTCGTACATAGCGACACCTCCTGCTTAAGAATTTTGTTTATATATGCGCTTTAGTTATTATTCATTATAATAAATCGGCACTTCCATTATAAGCGGGACAGTTGTATGATTTACGTTGTAAAAGTTTTTCGATACGATCGGGCTTCCGTTATTGACGGACATCCCCCGCGGGGGTAGAATTGTGTACGGTTTGTCACAGGGGACGGAACGAAACGGGATTCCAAACAGGGAGGAACAAGGATCATGAAAGGAAATACGTATTTGCACCGGAAGCTCCATTCCTTATTGGGCGTGCTTCCGCTCGGCGGTTTCTTCGTCGAGCACTTGCTTACGAACTACTCCGCGTACCAAGGCGGTCAGGAGCGGTTCTTGGAGCACGTGCACTGGATTCACAGCTTGCCGCTCGTCCTGGCGCTCGAAATTTTCTTAATTTGGCTTCCGCTGTTGTACCACGGCGTATACGGATTATATGTCGCCTACCAATCCCGCAATAACGTAAACAATTACGGCTACGTGCGCAACTGGGCGTTCGCGGCGCAGCGGGTGACCGGCGTCATTACGTTCGTGTTCGTCGTCTGGCATATTTGGAATACGCGCGTACAGATCGCGCTCGGGCACGTGGAGCAGGACGCGATCGGCGTTCATATGCACGAGATCGCGTCGAATCCTGTATACTACTGGATTTATATCGTTTGCATTATCGCGGCGGTGTTCCACTTCGCCAACGGATTGTGGTCGTTCCTCGTATCTTGGGGCATCACCGTCGGGCCGCGCGCGCAGCGCTTCGCGTCGTACGCGACGATGGGCCTCTTCGTCATTATGACGATCATGTTTATTATGTCCCTTAACGCATTCCTGGACGAATCTTTCGCGGAGCCGCTAGCCTCTGCGTTCCTACAATAATAATTTATCGAGCGAGGAGTGAACGGTACCATTATGGCGAATCAAAAAATCATCGTCGTCGGCGGCGGTCTCGCCGGCCTGATGGCAACTATCAAAGCGGCCGAAGCGGGCATGCACGTCGACCTGTTTTCGCTCGTGCCCGTCAAGCGTTCGCACTCCGTGTGCGCGCAAGGCGGCATCAACGGCGCGGTCAATACGAAGGGCGAGGGCGACTCCCCGTGGGAGCACTTCGACGATACGATCTACGGCGGCGACTTCCTCGCGAACCAGCCGCCGGTCAAGGCGATGTGCGAGGCGGCGCCGGGCATTATCCACTTGATGGACCGGATGGGCGTCATGTTCAACCGGACGCCGGAAGGTCTGCTCGACTTCCGCCGCTTCGGCGGCACGAAGCATCACCGGACGGCGTTCGCGGGCGCGACGACCGGCCAACAGCTGCTGTACGCGCTCGACGAGCAGGTGCGCCGCTGGGAAGTGGCGGGCCTCGTCACGAAGTACGAGCATTGGGAATTCCTCGGCGCGGTGCTGGACGACGAAGGCGTCTGCCGCGGCATCTCCGCGCAGGACTTGCGCTCGATGGAAGTGCATACGTTCCGCGCGGACGCGACGATTCTCGCGACGGGCGGACCGGGGATCATTTTCGGAAAGTCTACGAACTCCGTCATTAATACGGGTACGGCGGCGAGCGCCGTATACCAGCAAGGCGTCTATTACGCGAACGGCGAGTTCATTCAAATTCACCCGACGGCGATTCCGGGCGACGACAAGCTGCGGCTGATGTCCGAGTCGGCGCGCGGCGAAGGCGGGCGCATCTGGACGTACAAGGACGGCAAGCCATGGTACTTCCTCGAGGAAAAATACCCGGCGTACGGCAACCTCGTGCCCCGCGATATCGCGACGCGCGAAATTTTCTCCGTCTGCGTCGACCAGAAGCTCGGCATTAACGGCGAGAACATGGTGTACCTCGATTTGTCGCACAAGGATCCGAAAGAGCTGGACGTCAAGCTTGGCGGCATCATCGAAATTTACGAGAAGTTCATGGGCGACGATCCGCGGAAAATTCCGATGAAAATTTTCCCGGCGGTCCACTATTCGATGGGCGGCATGTACGTCGATTACAACCAAATGACGAACGTGCCGGGCCTCTTCGCGGCGGGCGAGTGCGAGTACCAGTTCCACGGCGCGAACCGCCTCGGCGCGAACTCGCTCCTGTCGGCGATCTTCGGCGGCATGGTGGCCGGCCCGAAGGCGGTCGAATATATCAAGGGGCTCAAGAAATCCGCGGCGGACGTCGACGAGCGCGTATTCAGCTCGGAGAAGAAGCGCCAGACGGAGAAGTACGAGTCGATCCTCGGCCTCACGAAGGGCAACGAAAACCCGTACGTGCTGCATAAAGAGCTCGGCGAGTGGATGATCGACAACATGACGGTCGTTCGGTACAACAAGAAGCTCCAGGAGACGGACAACAAGATCCAAGAGCTGATGGAGCGCTACAAGAACATTAACATTAACGACACGGCGAAATGGAGCAACCAGGCGGCGTCGTTCACGCGGCAGCTGTGGAACATGTTCGAGCTCGCGCGCGTCATGACGATCGGCGCCCTCATGCGGAACGAAAGCCGCGGCGCGCATTACAAGCCGGAATTCCCGGAGCGCGACGACGAAAACTTCATGAAGACGACGGTCGCGAAGTACACGGCGGACGGCCCGAGCATCTCGTACGAGGACATCGACGTGTCGCTCATCCCGCCGCGCAAGCGCGACTATACTTCGGATAAGAAGAAATAATAAGGGAGGGAAACAGAAGCGATGTCTACGACAGTGGCGAACGACAAGAAGACGGTCAAATTTATCGTAACGCGTCAGGATACGCCGGAAGCTCCTTCGTATACGGAAGAGTTCGAGATTCCTTACCGCCCGAACATGAACGTCATCAGCGCGCTCATGGAAGTGCAGCGCAATCCGGTGAACGCGAAGGGCGAGAAGACGGCTCCGGTTTGCTGGGAGTCGAACTGCCTCGAGGAAGTGTGCGGCGCCTGCTCGATGGTCATTAACGGCAAGCCGCGCCAAGCGTGCACGGCGCTCGTCGACAAGCTCGAGCAGCCGGTGCGCCTCGCGCCGATGAAGACGTTCCCGGTCATGCGGGACCTCGTCATCGATCGCGGCCGCATGTTCAACGCGCTCAAGCGCGTGAAGGCGTGGATTCCGATCGACGGCACGTACGATCTCGGCCCGGGTCCGCGCATGGCGGAGGCGAAGCGCCAGTGGGCGTACGAGCTGTCCAAGTGCATGACGTGCGGCGTCTGCCTCGAAGCGTGCCCGAACGTCAACGACCGGAACGACTTCATCGGACCGGCGCCGATCTCGCAGGTGCGGCTGTTTAACGCCCATCCGACGGGCGAGATGAACGCCGAGGAGCGTCTCGAGACGCTTATGACCGACGGCGGCATCGAAGGCTGCGGCAACTCGCAAAACTGCGTGCAGTCGTGCCCGAAAGGCATTCCGCTCACGACGTCGATCGCGGCGATCAACCGCGACACGACGAAGCTGTTGTTTAAGAAGTGGCTCGGACAATAATGCAACGTACCAAGCCGTTCCGGTTACCGGGACGGCTTGCTTTTGTTTTGGGGAATCAACCGTTTTCACACCGGAAGCAACCGATTTCGCCATCCGCCGGCGCCGCGAGGTGGTACAGTAAACAATAAAGCGAGTGAATGCGCTTCCGCCAGCCGGAGGAGCGCGAAGAGAGGATGATCGACATGACGGGACCGCTGACGATCAACGCAACGAAAGACGGCTTCGTACGGGATGGAGCGCCCTTTTTCTATTTTGCGGATACGGTGTGGAGCGTCTTTACGAATACGCCGCCTCACGAATGGGAGGAGTACTTGCGATACCGCGCGCAGCAGGGCTTCAACGTGCTGCAAATCAGCGTGCTGCCCCTCCTGCACGACACGAGCGACACGTTCACCGGGCTGCTTCCGTTCGCCGTCGACGAGAACGGGCGATGGGACTTCGACCGTATCGACGAAGCGTATTTCGACCGGGCGGAGGCGATGGTGCGGGCGGCGAAGGCGCACGGCTTTACGTGCGCGCTCGTGCTGCTGTGGTCCAACTTCGTGCCGGATACGACGTTTTCCAAGGGCAATCTGGAGCGGCTCCTGCCGTTCGAGGCGGTGGCGCCATATACCGAATACGTGGCTAAGCGGTTCGCCCCGTACGAGCCGATGTATTACGTCAGCGGCGACACCGACTTCGGGTCGGAGCGGACGATCGATTATTATATGACTTGCTTGCGGACGCTTAAGCGCGTCGCGCCGGAGGCGCTCGCCTCGATGCACCTGAACGGGGAGGAGACGCTCAGCCCGGAGCGGATCGCGAACGCGCCGGAGCTCGATTTTTACGCGTATCAGTCTTGCCACTTCGAGGAGCGGCAATATCAATGCTGGACGTTCGCCGAAGCGTTCCTGGCGAAGCCGATCAAGCGGCCGATCGTAAACAGCGAGCCGCTGTACGAGGGACACGGGCACGGGAATAAGTACGGGCGATTTCACGCCTTCGACGTTCGGAAAGCGTTCTGGTGGAGCGTCTTGTCCGGGGCGAAGGCGGGCTTCGCGTACGGCGCCCACGGCTTGTTTTCCTGGCATCGCAGCGGCGCCGCCTTTACGAGCGAATCGTGGTCGAAAATTCCGTTCGATTGGCGGACGGCGCTGCGCATGGACGGCGCCTGGGACGCCGGCTTTTGCAAGTGGCTCTTCGAGCGGTACGAACTCCATACGCTCGAACCGGCGCAGCGGCTGCAGGCGACGCCTTACGAGCAAATCCGGACGGCCGCGACGCCGTCGCTTGACAAGATCGTCGTGTATATTCCGTACAGCAACGACGTCACGTTGACGGCGGACCTTAGCGGATACCGGACGGAGATGATCGACCTCGCCGCGAAGCGCGCGGTTCGGCCGAGCCTTGCGGCGTCGCCGGATCGGCGCGCGACGACCGTGCGCATGTACGAAGGCAACGCGGACGTGGTATTCATCGCGACGCGGGCCTAGACGAATCGGAAGGGGCAAGCTTGTCGAAAGTTGTCGAAAATTTTCGGCGAAGGCGGCTCCCCTCTGGTATAATGACAGCATCGAAGTTCGGGACGAGGGGATGCCATGCGCACGCGAAAACTACGGAAAGCGTATTCGTTCAAGAGCCGAGTGACGGCAGCGTTCTTGGTCAGCTCGATTATCACCTTCCTGCTCGTCGGATCGGCCTCGTATTACACCATCTATACAATCGTCTACCGCCAGGTGGAAGAAGGCATCGACCTCGCGATGGAACAGCTCGTCAAAGATTTGAACATGTCGCTCGACAACATGACCCGCGTCTCGCACCAGCTAAGCTACGGCGGTTTGCTGGCGGGCGATTTGGACGGCTTCCTGACGAGCGACAGCTATGCGGCCAAGCGTCGGCATTACGACGCGATCAACGAGTATTTATTTCTGATCGACAATACGAATCCGAACGTAGGACTGCATTTCTACATGGACGCCGAGACGGGGGAGCGGCTGTTCGCCAATCAACGCGGCGCGATCGCTTCCGACCTCGAGGGGCTCCCCCCGCTCGCCACCCATGCCGTCTACGACTTCCACGGCCCGCATCCTTCGGCGGGGCCCGAGAGGGACGCTCTCGTCTTCTCGCTCGTCCGCCCCGTCGACTGGAACGGGGTGGGGAACCTATGGCTGTATCTCGAGACGCATGCGGAGACGCTGCGCAATATTTTGGAGCCGAACCGGCTCGGGATGAAGGCCGAATACATGCTCGTCGGATCGGACGGCGTCGTCGCGTACAGCGAAATTCCGGGCGTACCGGCGGGGAGCCGATACGATTCGTCCGACGCGGAGCGGCTGTACGCGAAGACGGGGGCGTACGGCTGGACGCTGCTGGCGTCCGTGGACGGAAGCGCGTTCACCCGGGAAATTAACGCCTGGATGAGCCGCATGGCGGCGGTCGGCGTCGGGGTCATGCTGGCCAGCTTGGCCGCCGGCGCGCTCGTCTGGAGAGCGGTGTACGGCCCGATCCGCGTATTTCGCAGCGAAATCGGCATGCTGGCGGGCAGCAATTTTCAATCGCCGGGACAGCCGACGGGCGTCGTCGAGTTCGACAAGACGATGCATCAATTCACGCGGATGAAAGAGCACATTCGTTTCCTCCTCGAGGAAGTGCGGCAGAAGGAGCGGGACAAGCGGCATCTGGAGGTCGACAAGCTGCTGGCGCAAATCAATCCTCACTTCTTGTATAACACGTTAAACACGGTGCAATGGATCGCCCGTTCGGAGGGCCAGCATACGATCGTTAAGCTGATCGCCAACTTGACGCAGCTGCTCCGGTACAATCTCGGCAAAGAAGGCTCCGTCGTCCGCATCGAGCGGGAGGTCGAAGCGCTGCGGAATTATGTGTCCCTGCAGCTCATCCGCAACGATTATCAGTTCCATGTCGACTTTCGAGTCGACGACCGCGCGCTCGACGTCTTCATTCCCCGGTTCTTATTGCAGCCCTTGGTGGAAAATTCGATCTACCACGGCCTCCGGGACGGCAAGGGCACGATTCTCGTCGCGATCGAGTGCGGACCGGACGATACGGTTCGCGTCGAGATTCGGGACGACGGGGAAGGGATGGACGCGGACCGAGCGCTCCGCGGGGGCGGAGCCGACGGGGCCGGCGAGGAGCGAAAATACGGACTCGGCATCGGTATTCATTACGTCGACAAGATGCTGGAAGTGCATTACGGAGAGGCGACGAGGCTCGCGATCGAAAGCCGGCCGGGCGAAGGCACGGCATATCGGTTCGCCCTTCCGGCGAGAAGGAGGGATTCGGCATGAAGCTGAAGCAGGTGTTCGTCGTGGACGACGAAAAGCTCGTGCGGCAAGGCATTATTACGACGTTCCCGTGGAGCAAATATGGCTTCCAAGTGGTCGGCGAAGCGTCTTCCGGCGAGCAGGCGCTCGAGCGCATGGAGGACGCGGAGGTCGATTTGCTCGTCACCGACGTCACGATGCCGGGCATGTCCGGCCTCGAATTGATCCGACGCGCGCGGGAAGCGCGTCCGCATTTGCCGGCCGTCGTCTTGACGTGCCACGATAGCTTCGACTATATCCAAACGTCGATGCGGCTCGGCGTCGTCGATTATATCGTGAAGACCGAAATCGTGGACGAGCTGATCGACGCGACGCTGCTGCGCATCGCGGAGAAGCTCGGCACGGACGCCGGCGCCGCCGCGAGGCGGCCGGACGGCGATCGGGGCGCAGGGGTCGGGGAAGCGCATGCGGAGGAGGGGCTTCTGCTCTGCCGCCGCACCGAACGACGCGATCCGGCCTCCGGCGCCGGGCGGCTGCCGCACGCGCTCGCCGGCGCCGACGGGGCGCTCGAAATCGACCGGCGTACGTGGCTTTTGGCGTACCCGAGCGCGGCCGAAGGGGAGCGCGGGCACGAGGAAGCGTCGAGGGTGCTGAGCCCCCGGGAATGGGTCGTCGTTCGCGTCCGGGGCATTCCGGGCGCGATCGACGAGGAGCTGGCGGGGAAGCTGCGGCGTTACCGCTGGAGGTATTTGTTTTATGCGTATCGGGAAGACGCGCCCGTCGCGCCGGTAGATGCGGACCGGCTTCCGGCGCTTGCGCCGGAGGAGCCTTGCCCGGCGCCGGAGGCGTGGGAGGACCCGACATGGGTGAACGACGACGCGGCGTTCGAGCGGCTGCTTCGCGCGACCGGAGGCGGCGCGGTCGATCCGACGGGGCTGAAAAATTTGTTTTACCACATCGCGCTCGAGTGGGATCGGCTGCTTGCGCTGGCGGAGCTGCCGAAGCTGATGGACGCGTCCGAGGAGTTTTTGTTTTGGGTCGACTGGGAGCGCTGGCTCCGGGGCTTCCGGGAAGCGCTGCGAGGCAAGCTCAGCCGCAACGCGACGGGCGGCATCCACGACGCGATCATGCGAGCGGTGGCCTTCGTTCGCCAAGCGGAGGACCTCGATTTGAACGAAGCGGAGGTCGCGAGGCAGGTCAGCATGAGTCGAGGCTACTTCAGTACGTGCTTTAAGAAGGTGACCGGACAATCGTTCGGGGACTACCTGAAACAGGTCAAGCTGGAGAAGGCGCGCCTGCTCATTCTCCGCACGGACGATTCGATCACGTTGACGGCCGAGAAATGCGGTTTCCGAGACTACCGTTATTTCAGCCGCGTCTTTCGCGAATATACGGGCATGCTGCCGAACGAATACCGCAAGAGCGGCGGCGCGGGAAAGCGGTAGCGCTTCGCGCCGCCGCAGGCAAGCGCCGCGAATGCGGCGGCGCCGGGACGTGCGTAAAACGTCCGGTTCGTGCGAAAAACGTCCGGTTCGTGCGAAAACTGTCACGAGACGGTCGAACGGTTTTCTACCGAAGTGAAGCAAGGAGGCATATCGGCGGGCGCGGTCGGCGCGGTATGATTCCCCTGTAAGCGCTTAATATTAAGATTCGAGAGGATGGGTCTCATGAAGGGGAGATCGATGAACAGATGGGTCGCCGCGTTGTCCGTCGGCGCGTTGTTGACTGCAACCGCTTGCAGCGGCGGCGGCAGCCCTGCGGCAACCGACGGCGGCGGAACCGCCGAAGCCGGAGCCGCGCCCGCCGATAACGCCGCCGCGACGCCGGCCGTCGCTAAAGATCCGTTCGGGCCGCTGCCGGAAAAAACCAAAATGACGATCTTCCGCGAGCTGACCGACGAGCTGCTGCTTCCGGAAGGGGAGACGGCGACGGAGAACCGATACATCCAGGTGTTCGAAGAGAAGCTGAACATCGATTACGAATTCCCCATCACGATCAAGGCGGGACCCGCCGCGGTCGACAAGATGAAGATGCTGATCGCAAGCAACGACATTCCCGACGGGATGTCGGTCGGATACAACATGTTCCTCCAGATGGTAAAGTCCGACATGCTGCAGGATTTGACGCAAGCGTTCGAAGATTACGCCAGCCCCGCGCTGAAAGAAGTGCTCCAGACGGACGGAGGCAAGGCGCTCGGACTCGTGACGGTCGACGGCAAGCTGTACGGCATTCCGTCCATGGGCACGCTGCACGACCAGGACCCGCTCCTGTGGGTGCGCAAAGATTGGCTCGACAAGCTCGGCCTGCCGGAGCCCGAGACGCTCGCGGACATGGTCGACATCGCCCGCGCCTTCAAGGAGCGCGATCCGGACGGCGACGGCCAGGCCGATACGATCGGGCTGCCGGGGGTCGAGGGCTTCGTGAACGAAAGCTCGTCCCCGTTCGCCTTCGACGGCATCTTCGACGCCCACAAAGCGTACATGAAGCTTTGGCTGAAGCAAGAAGACGGCTCGTACACGTACGGCTCCATCACGCCGGAGGCGAAGAACGCGCTGTCGCTGCTGCGTCAGATGTACGCCGACGGGCTCATTCCGAAGGACTTCGCGATTTTAACGGCGGATAAGGCCGTAGAGCAGATCGTCTCCGGCCAAGCGGGCCTCTTCTTCGGCCCGTGGTGGTCCGGCTGGTGGCCGCTCTCCGACGCCGTGAAGAACGACCCGTCCGGCGATTGGCAGGCGTACGCGATCCAGAACGTCGACGGAGAATACCGGGCGAAGCAGATGACGCCGATCGGCTCGATCGCCGTGCTGAAGAAGGGCTTCAAATACCCGGAGGCGCTCGTAAAGACGATGAACGCGTATTACGCGATGCAGCTGGACGATCCGACGCCGCTCGGGGGCGACCCGTACGCGGGCTTGCAGCTGCCGAGCTGGCAATCCGTGCCGATTCCGATTCCGCTGTGGCGCGCCGACTCGGTCGTGCTCGACCACATCGGCATCAAGGCGGTGCTCGAAGGGACGGAGCCGCCGAAGGTGGGCAAGGCGACCCTCGATAACTATAAAGTCGTCGCGGACAACTGGAAGAAGGGCGTCGAGGCGCTCAAACAAACGCCGGACTTGTACGGCGAGCCGGTGTCCCGGATGCTCGGCGCGGGCGAAATCGTCGAGAAAGACATCCAGCCGGTGTACGGGGATTTCTTCGGCACGACGAGCGCGATGGAGAAGAAGAAAACGAACCTCGACAAGCTGGAAACCGACGCGTTCCTGAAAATCATTACCGGCGAGCAGCCGCTCGATTATTTCGAGACGTTCGCCGAGGAATGGAAACGCATGGGCGGCGAGGACATCTTGAACGAAATCGCCGAGACGATGAAGTAAGTTTGCCCGTTACGGGAACGTACGGAAAGCGCCGCCCGCCCAGCGCGGCGCTTTCCCCGTTCTCGCGGAGAAGAGGGGGCGGGATCCGGCATGAAACGCAAAGCTTCGTTCCATTATCATCTGATGCTGTTTCCTACGATGGCGCTGCTCGCCGTGTTCAGCATCTATCCGATGTTCGGCGTGTTGATCGCGTTCCAAGACTTCAACCCCGGGAAGGGCATCTGGGGCTCCGAATACGTCGGGTGGGAAAATTTCGAATACATGTTTCAAATTCCGGAAGTGAAACGCATCTTCGCGAATACGCTGTCGATCGCCGTCATGAAGATCGCGCTCACCCAATTGTTCGCGCTCGGCTTCGCGCTCCTCCTGAACGAGTGGACCGGCCGATTTTTCAAACGGTCCGTGCAAACGATCGTTTATTTGCCCCACTTCATCTCTTGGGTGCTGCTCGCCGGCATCTTCAAAAACATTTTCGCGCTCGACGGGGCGCTGAACCATCTTCTCGCCTCCATGGGCGTCGACCCGGTGTTTTTCCTCGGCAGCAACGCCTGGTTCCCCGGCATCCTCGTCGGCACGCACGTCTGGCAGGAATTCGGCTTCTCGGCCATCATCTATCTGGCCGCGTTGACGGCGATCGACCCGACGTTGTACGAAGCGGCCGATATGGACGGCGCGACGCGATGGAGAAAGCTGCTGCATATTACGCTGCCGTCGCTCGCCGCCACGATCGTGCTGCTCCTGACGCTCGACCTTCAGAACGTGCTGAACGCGGGCTTCGAGCAGATTTTAAACATGTACAATCCGCTGGTATACGACTCGAGCGATATTATCGATACCTATGTTTACCGGGCAGGTTTTAAGGATTTTCAATACGAACTTGCGACCGCGGTCGGTCTGCTGAAGTCCGTCGTCGGCTTTATCCTGATCTCGATCTCGTACGTCTTAGCTTCCAAATTCGCCAATTACCGCATCTTTTAATTCGGAGGGAGAGAGCCGTCATGATGCGTTTGCAAACCGCCGGCGTCCGGCGCTCCCGCCCGGACGTCGCCCAGGCCGCGATTTTCGTCGTCCTGCTCGCTTTAACGTTCTGTACGCTGCTGCCGCTCGTCCACATCGTCGCCATTTCGTTCAGCGACAAGACGGCCGTCGCGGCGGGCAAGGTGTTTTTGTGGCCGGTGCAGTTTTCCGGGGCGGCCTACGACGCTGTGACCGGGGATAAAGATTTCTACGCCGCGTTCCTCGTGTCGGTGAAGCGGGTCGCGCTCGGCGTGGCGATCAGCCTGACGCTGACCGTCTTAGCCGCCTTCGCGTTGTCGCGAAGGCCCGAGCATTTTCGCGCTCGCGCCGTATACGTCTGGATTTTGGTGTTTTCGATGATGTTCAGCGGAGGGATGATTCCCTGGTATCTCACCATCCGGGATCTGCATCTGATCAATACGATCTGGGCGCTGGTGCTTCCGTCCGCAGTCCAAATTTTCAACATTATCATCCTGATGAACTTTCTTCGCAACCTGCCGAGAGAACTGGACGAAGCGGCCGAGGTCGACGGCGCGGGGCCGTGGCAGACGCTGGCGCTCGTCAGCCTGCCGATGTCGCTGCCCTCGCTCGCCACGGTGACGCTGTTCGGCGTCGTCTTTCATTGGAACTCGTTTTTCGACGGGCTCATCCTCATGAACAGCCAAGAAAATTACCCGTTGCAAACGTATCTGAACCAAATCGTCGTCCAGATGGGCATGATGGACCCGAACATGACGAAGGAGGATATCGAGCAGCTGGCGAAGCTGTCGGACAAGACGGTCAGCTCGGCGAAAATTCTCGTCAGCATGGTGCCGATCCTTCTCGTCTATCCGCTTCTTCAAAAATATTTCATTACGGGGCTCACGCTCGGTTCGGTCAAAGAATAACGGGTACGTGCAGAGGAGAGATCCGCGATGTGGCAAGGGTTTACGGTGGAGCTCGACGGCCGGCTGCGGTCCGATCTCGACGGCTTTCGTTTGCGGGAAACCGAGGAAGCGTTAGGGGCGGACGGGGGAATCGAGGAAATTCGGCGGTACGTCGACGAAGAAGGGCGCGTCGACGTCCGGCTCGTCCGCGTGCGGTATCCGGGGATGAACGTCGTTCGGCAATACGCGATTTTGGAAAACGGCTCCGACGCCCCGATTACGTTGTCCCGGTTCGACTCCATCCGCGGCGTGCTGCTCCCGGGCGCGTACGAGCTTTCGTACTTCCTGTCTACCGGCGGGAACGAATTCACCCCGGCGCGCGGCCGGCTGGCGGGCACGAAAATTTTGGAGTCGACGTCGGGGCGTTCGGCGCGCGGCATGTCGCCTTGGTTCGGTCTGACCGGCGAGGGCGGCATGGCGGCGATCGCGGCGTTCGCCTGGTCGGGCAATTGGATCGCCCGGTTCGAGCCGGCCGTCGGCGGGGCGTATCGCGTCAGCGGCGGCCTCAGCGATTGGGCGTTCCATAAGACGCTTGAACCCGGGCAATCGATGGAGAGCGCGCCGGCGATTTATTCCGTATGGGAGCAGGGGACTTTGGAGGACGTGCGGGCCGAGCTCGGGGCTTGGGGGAAGCGGTATTGGTATCCGTCCGGCGAGACGGCGCGAAGCTTGCCCGTCGCCTGGAACCACTGGTGGCCGTACGAGGACACCGCGATTACCGAGGACGTGTTCAAAGCCAACGTCGACGAAGCCGCCGCGCTCGGGATCGAGGTGTGCACGTTGGACGCCGGGTGGTTCGGGGAGCCCGACGAGTCGTGCAACGCGCATGTCGGCTGGAGCGATACGCAGCCCGTGGATTGGTACCTCAAGCGCGGGGACTGGCACAAAATCAACACGAAGCGTTTCCCGTCCGGCATCGCGGCGCTATCCGATTACGTACATGCCAAGGGCCTCAAATTCGGCATCTGGTGCGAAATCGAAGCGCTCGGCGCGAAGTCCGATTTGGCGGCGCAGCGGCCCGAGCTGGCGGCCATGCGCGACGGCGAGCCGGCGGGGTACGTGTGCATGGGGTGTCCGGCGTCGACGGAGTGGGCGTTCGGCGTGCTGGAGACGCTCATCCGCGACTATCGGGCCGATTGGATCAAGCTCGACTTCAATCTCGACCCCGGCGCGGGCTGCGACCGGACGGACCACGGGCACGGCGAAGGGGACGGCCTGTACGAGCACGTCCGCGGGTATTACCGGCTGCTGGAGCGCGTGCGCGAGAAATACCCGCGCGTCATCCTCGAGAACTGTTCTTCCGGCGGCCTGCGGATCGACCTCGGGCTCGCCAAGCATACGCACCTGGCGTTTTTGAGCGACCCGGACTATACGCAGCATCACCTTCAGCTGTTTTGGGGAGCCGCGTCCTTGCTGCATCCTTCCGCGATCTTTCACTTCACTTGGTCGCAAAATTTGGTGTTTTACGACAATTTCGTCGACAAGGATCCGATCAAGCCGGAGATGCCGCTGCACAAGTTCGACTACCTCATTCGCGCGAACATGTTGAACGCGTTCGGCGTGTCGTACCGGCTGCCGGAGCTGGAGCCCTGGGCGCGCGAGCGGCTCGGGCATCACATCGAACGGTACAAGTCGGCGGTACGCCCGTTCGTCGCGAACGCCGAGATGCGCCGCTTGACCGGCCAGACGCTCCGCACGGGGCAGGGCGATCGCTGGAACGCGTTCCAATATACGGAGCGGTCCCGAGGCCGCGCGCTCGCGTTCGTCTTCCGGCTGAACGGCGGAGAGCCGACGCGGACGATCCGGTTCGCGGGGCTGCGGACCGACGCGACGTACGCCGTGCGCAGCGAGGACCGCGGGGCGATCGGCGAACGGACGGGAGCCGAGCTGATGGACGAAGGGCTTTCGTTCGAGGGGCTCCCGGAAGAAGCTTGCGATTTGTTTTGGTTCGAGAGAATCGACGTCGGAGCGTAAGACGGGGCGCCGCAAGGCGCCTCTTTCTGTTATAATGGGAGTCGTTTCCCGACCCCGTTAGAAACCGAGGTGTTCGCCTGCAATGGGTTACCTGAATGGATGGACTCGGCTTCGCGCGATGCGGCTCGCCGTGCCGCCGGAGAAGCGATTGTCGAGGGAAGCCGCGACGACGATCGCCTTGCATAGCTTTTTCCAACTGGGCGCCTCGATGTCGGGCGTCTTCTTAACGCTGTATTTGTGGCGGCTGACGGAGAGCCTCGCCGTCAACGCGCTGTACTCGCTCCTCTCGTTCGCCGTCGGCCCGCTCGCGTTCGCTGTCGCGGGCAAATTCGCGAAGACGCGCGACCGGTTGTTTACCTATCGCCTTGGCATCGGGCTGACGGCGTTATTTTACTTGCTCGTCATCGTCGCAGGCGCCCGCGTCGCCGACTATTATTACGCGTTCGCGCTGCTCGGCGGCACCGCGGGCGCTTTATATTGGCTCGGATACTTGACGCTGATGAACGACGTCTCGACCGATGCGAACCGCATCCGGTACTTGGGGTTCAATTCGATCATGTTTAACTTGGCCGGTCTCGCCGGCCCTGCGGCGGCCGGCTTCTTGATCGGGCTGGCGGACGGACTGCAGGGCTACATGCTCGTCTTTACGACCGCGTTCGTCATGTTCGTCGCGGCGGCGATCGGCAGCTTCCGATTGAAGGAGGCCGCCAGCCATCATCGTGCGTATTACCTTCGCATGCTGCCGCTGCTTTTCCGCAAGGATCGGCCGTTCCGGCATAGCTTGTACGGTTGGTTTTTTATGGGGACCTATCAAGGGTTGCTGTTGTTTTTGCCGAATTTGCTGCTGTTCTCCGTGCTGGGGCGCGAGGATTGGGTCGGCTACGCAGGCGTAGGGCTGCTCGGGCTGACGATCGGCACGAGCTACGCGCTGACCCGGCGCGGCGTGCCGGAGCTTGCCCGGCGGTATGCGGTGTTCGGCGCGGCGGCTTTCGTCGCCGGCGCGGGCACGATGCTGCTCTTCGGCATCCGCCTGTGGACCGTCGGCGTTTTCGCGATATCGTACTACGCGTTCATCCCGCTGCTCGTCAATTCGTTCTCCGCGTACAGCTACCGCTTAGTCGGCAGGCTTCCGCTTCGGGGGCATCTGCGCGTCGAATCGATCGTCGCCCGCGAGACGTTCCTCAACGCCGGGCGCGTCGCCGCGCTCGGCATGATCCTCGCGTTCGCATCGGATTTGCGGAGCCCGTGGATCGCGGTCGTCCTGCTTGGCGCGGCGCTGCTGCAGTTCAACTTCGCCTGGATCATTAAGCGGGACCCGGGGGGCGAGCCGACCGGGCGGGCGGCCGCCGCCGTTCCCCCCGACGCTTCGCCTGCCGGTACGCCGAAGGGGAGACGCCCTTCGTCACTTTGAACGTACGGACGAACGTCTTGTAAGAGATAGGCGGGCGGCGGTTTTCTCCGAAAAAATGAGACGTTTCGCGAAACGAACGGTAGCGATTTCGCGAAGGCTCGGTTACCATGATGATAGCGACAAATTCACCCAGGGGGAATACGAATGAGCAGCGGCTCGAACAAAATCAGGCTCGGCATCATCGGCGCGGGCAATATCGGCAACGTACATATGCAGGAATTTTCGAAGCTCGGCGACTTGTGCGAAATTACGGCGGTGACCGACGCGTACCTCCCGCTCGCGGAGGCGCGGGCGAAGGAGCACGGCATCGCGGCGGTTGCCGCGTCGCCGGAGGAGCTGATCGCGCGAACCGACGTGGACGCGGTCGTCGTCTGCGTGCCGAATCAGTTCCACGCGCCCATCGCGGTTCAGGCGCTCGAGGCCGGCAAGCACGTGCTGCTCGAGAAGCCGATGGCGATCAACGCCGAAGCGGCGAGACAAATTATGCGGGCGGCCCGCGATTCGGACAAGACGCTGATGATGTCGCACCAGATGCGTTGGGAGTCCGTTCCGATGCAAATTAAAGCGCAGGCGGACCGCGGCGAGCTCGGGCGCATCTATACGGCGAAGACCGGATGGTACCGACGCAAGGGCATTCCGGGCTGGGGTACGTGGTTTACGCGCATGGACCAATCCGGCGGCGGCCCGCTCATCGATATCGGCGTCCATATGCTGGACCTGGCGTTGTACCTGATGGGCAACCCGAAGCCGGTGTCCGTCTACGGCGCGACGTACGCGGAGTTCGGCCCGAAGAAGAAAGGCATCGGCACGTGGGGCAAGCCGGACTGGAACGGCGTCTACGACGTCGAGGACCTCGCCACGGCGATGATCAAGATGGAGGACGGCTCGTCGCTCACGCTCGAAGTGAGCTGGGCGGTCCATATGGACACCGACAGCACGCCGTTCCTTCATCTCATGGGCAGCGAGGGCGGGGCGTCTTACCGCGGCTCGCGCGGCAAGCTGCTGACGGAGAAATTCGATCGTCCGCTCGAGACGGAGCTGTCGGTGCCGGAGAACGACGAAGGCGCGCGGCAGCGGCTCAGCCGCCACTTCCTCGAGTGCGTGCGCGAAGGCAAGGAGCCGATTACGTCGGCGCTGAGCGGCTTTACGAACAGCCTGATCCTCGAGGCGATCTACGAGTCGTCCCGCACGGGCAACGAAGTGAAGCTGGACTGGAACTATTAAGACAACCGACAGGAGCTGGACACAATGATCAAAATGGGCCTCACCCGCGCCGGCCTCGGCAACGTCGGGGACGATCAAGCGTTCCTCGCGCTCGCGGCGAAATACGGCTTCGAGACGGTAGATCTGCTGGAACCGTACCAATTCGCGTCGGCGTACGGCCTCGACGGCGCGCGCGCGCTGCTGGAGAAGCATGGCCTCGCCCTATCCTCGTTCGGTTTGCCGGTCGAATGGCGGACGACGGACGAGGCGTTCCGCGCCGGCCTCGCGAAGCTGCGCGAGCAAGCGGAAGCGGCGTCGCTGCTCGGCTGCACGGCTTGCTGCACGTACATTTTGCCGTCGACGGACCTGCCGTCCGCCCGCTTCATGGCGCTGGCCGTCAGCCGGCTGCGGCTGTGCGCGCAAATATTGGGCGCGTACGGCATTCGGCTCGGCCTCGAGTACGTCGGGCCGCATCACCTCCGAACGCGTTGGGCGAATCCGTTTATCTGGACGCAGCAGGAGACGCTCGAGCTGATCGACGCGTTGCAGCTGCCGAACGTCGGTCTGCTGCTAGACTCGTACCATTGGTACACGACGGAGCTGTCCGTCCAAGACATCGCTTCGTTGCAGGCGCACCAGATCGTGCATGTGCACTTGAACGACGCGCGCTCCTCGCCGGCGGAAGCGCTCGATAACGACCGCGCGCTGCCCGGCGAGGGCGTCATCGACTTGCCCGGCTTCCTCCGCGCGCTCGCCGCGACCGGTTATGCCGGCGCGGTGACGCAGGAGGTGCTGACGCAGTCTCCGCCGACCGATCCGGTCGAGTCGATCCTCGAGCGATCGAAGGCCGGCTTCGAGCGCGCCTTCGCCGCGGCGGGGCTGCGGTAACGTAGGCGCCTACAACCGGTAATTGTCCCGGCGGGGGCTTGGATTTTGACATTTGTCATCAAAGCGTAACATTGCCGTTACGGGGCTCTAATATAGAGGCTGTATTATAAATGGCAAGACCCCCTTTTTGAAATATATTTTTTGGACCTGACGCTTCGGCGGCCAGGTCCCCTTTTTTTTATCCGGACGTATTCGCCGTCGTGCGGCGGGCCGATCCCGATGTCCCATCGACTCTAAGCCGAACTGTCCGGCTTTACGGTGGTTGGGCGCGGGGCAACGGCCGGCGGCCGCCGGTGCTGCGAAGAGGGAACGCTGTACCCGGAAAGAAGGAAGCGAGTACCGCAAAAGAGGGAAGGGTGTTCCCAGTTTGGGCGGGGGGCGGTTCTACGGCGGATCTAGCGGACAGCGGACAAGTGTGGGCGGGTTGCGGTAGTAGTGCGCGGCGTTGCCAGTGGCGCTCCGGCCAGCATCGCTGCAAAGTGGGAACAGTGTACCCGGAAAGAGGGAAGCGAGTACCGCAAAAGAGGGAAGGGTGTTCCCAGTTTGGGCGGAGGGCGGTTCTACGGCGGATCTAGCGGACAGCGGACAAGTGCGGGCAGGTGGTGGTTGGCAGGGTACGGGGCAGTTGACGTTCGGTAGGCACGTGCGGCTTTGCGGCGTTAGTTCGGGTCGGTCGGGCGCGGGGGGGACGGTCACCGGTGCTGCGAGGAGGGAACGCTGTACCCGGAAAGAGGGAAGCGAGTACCGCGAAAGAGGGAAGGGTGTTCCCAGTTTGCGCGAAAGGCGGATCTGCGGCGGGTCTGGCGGACAGCGGACAAGTGCGGGCGGGTTGCGGTAGTAGTGCGCAGCGTTGCCAATGGCGCTCCGGCCAGCATCGCTGCAAAGTGAGAACGGTGTACCCGGAAAGAGGGAAGCGAGTACCGCAAAAGAGGGAAGGGTGTTACCAGTTTGTGCGAAAGGCGGACCTGCGGCGGGTCTTGCGAATAGCGAACAAGCGCGGGACAGGGAGCGGTTGGCTATTGGTAGCGCGGGACAGGCGCGGGGCAGCAGGCGGAGAGGGCAGCGGTAAGGCGTGGCTAGGCGGTTGACAGGCGGGGGCGGAACTGCGGGTGGTTTGGCGGAGGGCGGATCTGCGGCGGGTTCGGCGGGCAGCGGTAAAGCGCGGCTGGGCGCGAGGCGGGTATTAGGTGCGCAAGCGCGCGAGGCGGGCGGGGGCGGATGAGCGCAAACGAAAAGGCCCCCGCGGAGGCAAGTGCGCTCCTGCGGGGGCTGCGAGGCGATGGCTATAGGTCCACGAGGACGCGCTCGCGGCGGCGGAAGCAGCACCATTGGCGGAAGCCGATGTCCTTCAGCTTCGCACGCACCTGCTCCCAGTCGTCGGCGACCCGCTCCGGGACGTGGGCGTCGGAGCCGAACGTCGGCATGACGCCGAAAAACTTCGCGCGCTCGAGCATGTCGTCGGCCGGATACCAGCCGCCGACGTCCTTCGTCTTGCCGGACGTGTTGATTTCGATGGCGATGTCGTATTCGCCGATCAGCTTCAGCGTCGCGTCCACCATTTCCGTCTTGATGTCCGAAAACGCCGGATAATACCCCTTCATCGCGTCGATGTGGCCGAGGATGTCGAACATGCCGCTTTTCGCCGACCAGCCGATGAGCTCGTAGTACCGCTCCTTCGTCTTCTGCTTTTGCGCCGCGGTCAGCTTCTTCCACCGGTTCCGGTTGAAGATCGATACGCCTTCGACCTGATGCACGGACCCGATAATATAATCGAACGGGTACTTCTCGTATACGCGTCTATATGCCTCTGCATGCTCCGGGAAAAAGTCGGATTCGACGCCGAGCAGCACCTCGATGCGCCCCGCGTACTTCTCCTTCAGCCGCAGCACCTCGGCGACGTAGTTCGGAAACTCGCTCGCCGCCATCGCGATGCCCGGGTTCGGGTGGTCGTGCTTCTCCCCGAAGTACGGCGAATGGTCCGAGATGCCGATGGCGGAGAGGCCCTTCTCGAGCGCGGCCTCGATATAGTTTTCGATCGTCCCGGCCGCGTGGCCGCAACGCTCGTGATGGGTATGCAAGTCGAACATCATGCCGCAAAAATCCTCCTTATTCGGAACCGACGAACTGCGTCTCCGGCATTCCCTTCAAATCGCTGAGAAATTGCTTCATCGCGGAGTTCAAATACCGGCCCGTCTTCGTAATGACGCCGACGGGGTGGGAAATTTCCAGCTCGTTCACCTGGATCATCTTCAGCGTGCCGAGGCGCAGCTCGGTGGCGATCGCCATTTTCGAAATGACAGCCGCTCCCATGTTCAACTCGACCATCCGCTTGATTTCCTCGCCGCTCGACAGCTCCATCACGATCTTCGGCACGATGCCGTGCTTCTCGAACACGCCGTCGAGGAAGCGCCGGCCGACGGTGTCGGGCGAAAGCATGATGAACGGGACGTCGGCGAGCGCCGACATCGGCAGATGCTTATGCTTCGCGAACTGATGCTCCGGCGAGACGACGAGCTCGAACGTGTCGTAGTACAGCGTCGACGTGACGAGGCTAGGAGTCTTCTCGACGAGGTAGGCGATGCCGATGTCGACGGCGCCGTTTTCGACGCTGGTCATGATTTGGAGCGACGGCATCGTATGGATGGACGTCTGGATGAGCGGGTATTGATTTTTAAAATAGGACAGCACGCGAGGCAAGATTTGCATGGCGATCGACGTCGTCGTGCCGAGGCGGATATGCCCCTGCGGGGTCGCGTTAATATCGCTCAGCTTCATCTTCAGCTCGTCGACGATGGCGAGAATTTTCTCCGCTTGCTCGAGGAAGAGCACGCCCGCGTCGGTCAGCGTCACCGGCTGATTCCGGTCGACGAGCACGGCGCCGAATTCGTCCTCGAGGCTCTTGATCTGGGCGGAGACGGCCGGCTGGGTCAGATTGAGCACCTCGCCGGCTTTCCGGAAGCTCATCGTCTTGGATATCGTAATCAGCGTTTCCAATTGGTTTAAATTCATGCGGAACGCCCCCTCTCGGCCAATCACAATTATATTACAAAAGATTAATAAAGAAAAAGATGGTCCGGTCCGCGCGGGGCATTGTACAATGTAAGCATTATCAAATCGGTCGGCGGAGGGTACCCATGGCACAGACGCAAGAGCAGGACGCGGGACGGAAAAAGACGATACGGGCTTGGGTGATGTACGATTGGGCGAATTCGGCGTTCTCGACGACGATGGTCGCGGCGGTGCTGCCGATTTTCTTCATGAGCGTGCCTGGCAAATTCGTCGGAGACGACGCGGCTTCGTATTGGGGGTACACGCAATCGGCGGCGATGCTGCTGCTCGTGCTGCTATCCCCGATTCTTGGGGCGATCGCGGACGTCTCCGGTTCGAAAAAGAGGCTGCTCGGCGCATTCCTCGCGCTCGGCGTCGCGGCGACCGCCTTGTACGCGCTCGTCGGGGAAGGCCAGCTTTGGTTCGCCATGGCGCTCACGCTGCTCGGCGTGCTCGGCCACAGCGGCTCGCTAAATTTCTATGATGCGCTGCTGCCGGGCATTACGAAGGCGGAGGAGCGGGACCGCGTTTCGGCGCAAGGCTATGCGTACGGCTATCTCGGCGGGGGCATTTTGCTCGCGGTCAATCTGATGATGATCCAACAGCCGGAATGGTTCGGCATCACGGAGCTGACCGGCATTCGGCTCTCGTTCCTGTCGGTGGCCGTCTGGTGGGCGCTGTTCTCGATCCCGCTGTTCCGCCGCGTGCCGGAGCGGCGCCCGGCGCAGGCGGTCGCGGCCGGCGAAGCGGTGAAGCGCGCGTTCGTCCGCCTCGGCGGGACGCTGCGCAACCTGCGTAAGTATCCGGAGCTCCTCAAATATTTGATCGCGTATTGGTTTTTCAGCGACGGCATCGGCACGATCATCCGCATGGCGACCGTATACGGGGAGACGATCGGCATCGGCACGGCGCACCTGATCGGGGCGCTGCTCATTACGCAGTTCGTCGGCTTCCCCTGCGCGATTCTGTTCGGCCGGCTCGCCGGGCGGTTCGGCGCGAAGTCGTCTTTATACGCGACGCTGCTCGTTTATGTCGTAATTACGATTCTAGGCTACTTCATGACGTCGGCGCTTCATTTCTACTTGCTTGCGGTCATGGTCGGCCTCGTCCAGGGCGGCAGCCAAGCGCTCGCGCGGTCGATTTACATGCGGCTCATCCCGGTCGGACGGGAGGCGGAATACTTCGGCTTCATGAGCGTCTGGAGCAAATTCGCCGGCGTCGTCGGCCCGGCCGTGTTCGGCTACGTGAACATGATCGGCAACAGCCGGCTCGGCATTCTCGCGTTGATCTTCTTCTTCGTCGCGGGCATCGTCATGCTGCGGATCACGAATTTGGAAAAGGGCGAACGCGAAGCGGCGTCGGTCGCGGGCGCTTAGCGCTCCGCGGCGAGCCCCGTCTCGTAGGAGAGGTCGCCGAGCGCGTCCGCGAACGCGCGCCAAGCGGCGGCTTCGCGCGCGGACGCGTCGCCGGCGGCCGAACGCGCGGCGCGGCTCGCGTCGAGCCACGCGACGGCGGCGCCGATCGTGCGCTCGCCGTCGTCCAGCGCGAGCTCCCAGACGTCCCAGAACGAGGCTTGGGACGTCTTAGATTTGTCAGCGGGCGGGCACCATGTCGCGCGCCGCTCGTTCATCGGGTCGGCGTGCTCGTCGCGCCGGCCCGGCACGAACGGCTCGATCGCTCCCGCGAGCAGCTTCCGCTTCACGCCCGTCGGGTCGTGGAAGAGCGAGAATGCCGCCAGCATGTCGGCGTAGCTTTGCTGCCACAGGCCGCGCAGGAGCGGCGTGTCCTCCTCGGGATAGGCGGCGCGGATGGCGTCCTCGACGAGCGACGCGACCGCGGCGGGCAGCCGGCGTCCGGCGTCGAGCGTCGGCCGCACCGGCGCGCGGCGCGTGTCGATGCCGCGCAGCCGCTCGCACAGATGCGTGTCGATCGCGGTCTCCAGCCGCTGGTGGTCGTATTTGCGCGAACCTTGCCGCGCGAACACGTACGGATGCGCGACGCGGTCGAGCGTATGGTGCGCGAGCCAGCCGAGCGCGTATACCGCGCTCGGGTCGTCCGGCGCCGCGCCTTCGCACGCGCGGAACATCGCGAGCAGGAACGCGCCGCAGCGGCTTCGGTGCAGCAGGCCGCCGAGCCGGTCGGAGGCGGCGCGGGCAGCCTTCGTCCACGGGTAGAAGCGATGGTAAAACAGCGGGTCCGGCCCTTGGCAGCCGAAGCGGAACAGGGGGCCGGCGAGGGGGTCCTTTTCGATCCGGTCCCGAATCCCCAGCCGCTCCAGCACGAGCTCGCCGTAGATCGAATGCGTCCACACGTTAGGCATCTCGAATCTCCTCCTATACTTGTCGGAAAATGTCGGTTATAATAGAACGAAATCACCTGGATTTGGAATCGCATGGAGGTCGCAACGCATGAACCACGAATACGTCCACCCTTTCCTGGAATCTGCGCGCATCGTCATCGAGCAAGTGGCCGGCGTCAAGCCGTCCGCGGGCGAGTTCGGCATTAAGGAAATCACGAAGCAAGACGAATATTTGTGGATCCATATCGGACTTACCGGGCAGATGACGGGCGACATCATCTACGGACTGCACGAGACGGTGGCGCTGAAGATGGTATCCGCGATGATGGGCGGCTACGTTCTCGAGGAGCTCGGCGAGATGGGGCACAGCGCGATCTCCGAACTGTCCAACATGATCAGCGGCAACGCCAGCACGATGCTGTACAATAAAGGCGTTCGCGTGGACATCACGCCGCCGAAAATTTTCAGCTCGACGGACGGCGCCGCGATCGAAGCGACGAAGGTGCTTTCGATCCCGCTTACGATGGAGGGCATCGGCGAACTTGACATTCAGCTGTTAATCGCGTAATCATTCAAAGCGAGGGCTCCTCGCTTTTTTTGTTTTTATCGGGAGGTATATCTTTCCAATGACGATACGAACCTATGAAGGAAAGACGGCGGTCGTGACCGGCGCGTCGGGCGGCATCGGCGCGGAAATCGCCAAGCGGCTGCACGCGGCCGGCGCGGACGTCGTGCTGGCCGCGCGCTCCGTCGACAAGCTGGAGACGCTGGCGGCGTCGATCGGGCCGCGCGCGCACGCGATGGCGCTGGACGTCGGCGACGAGGCGGACGTCCGGCGCTTCTTCGCGGAGGCGCGGGCGCGCTTCGGCGACGTCGACGTGCTCGTCAACAACGCGGGCTTCGGCTTGTTCGAGCGCGTCGTCGACGCAACGCCGGAGGCGTTCGCCTCGATGATGAACGTCAATTATTTCGGCGTCGTGCGCTGCACGAAGGCGGTGCTGCCGCGCATGCTCGAGCGCCGGGCCGGGAGCGTCGTCAACGTCGCGTCGATCGCCGGCAAAATGGGCACCGCGAAGTCGGCCGGCTATTCCGCGACGAAGCATGCGGTGCTCGGCTTTACGAATTCGCTGCGCCAAGAAATTCACGGCAGCGGGGTACATATCATGGCGGTCAACCCGGGGCCGGTGAGCACCGGCTTCTTCGACATCGCGGACCCGAGCGGCGGCTACGTGAACGGCGTGCGCTGGATGATGGTGACGCCGGAGCGCGTGGCGCAGGAGACGTTGCGCGGCCTGGCGCGCCGCAAGGCCGAGGTGAACGTGCCGAGCTGGCTCGGCGTCGCCGCCGGCGCGTCGCAGGCGCTGCCGATCGGGCTCGTGAATGCGTTCGCGGCGCGTTTTCTTAATTTGAAGTAGTCGGATCGTTCGGCTGGCGCTCGCGTCTCAGGCGGTTACGTTCCTTGATGTCCTCGAACAGCTCGCGGACGGCCGCCTTCGCCTCCGGGTGATTGGCGTTCCAGTGATTCGCCAGCGCGGGCATCGTCTTATGGATGTGGTTATACAGCGCCCACAGCTTCACCTGCTCGACCGTCTCCGGCGATGTGTCGCCAACGAGCAGCTCCGAGTAGGTTTCTAGTAACGCTTCGAACGATTGCCGCAGCGCGGGGTCGTCGAGCAGCTTCATGAACGGTTCATTCCTTTCGCTTGTGCGTTCGGATTCGGACTTGCAACCAGTCTATCGCACCGCGGCGAAAGGTGTCAAAGTCGACGATTTCTTAGAACTTGGGGGTATTTTCATGCACGATTTGGAAAACGACACCGCGCCCGCGACCTTCGCCGCGCTCGGATTGAAGGGACCTTGGCCGGAGAAGCTGGCCGCGCGGGGCATTTCGACGCCGGCGCCGATTCAGGCGGTCGGCGTGCCGGCGCTGCTCGGCGGCGGCGACGCGGTCATCCGCTCGCGCACGGGCACGGGCAAGACGCTGGCCTTCCTGCTGCCGGCGCTCGAGCGCATCGATCCGGCGGTCGATAAGCTGCAGGCGCTGATCGTGACGCCGACGGCGGAGCTCGCGATGCAAATTTTCGGCGAGGCGCAGGGGCTGATGGAAGGCACGAAGCTGCGCGCGGCGGCCCTCATCGGGGGCGCTTCGCTGCAGCGGCAGCTGGACAAGCTGAAGACGCATCCGCAGCTCGTCGTCGGCACGCCGGGCCGGCTGCTCGAGGTGCTGTCGATCAAGAAGCTGAAGGTCGCGGACGTCCGTTATGTCGTCGTCGACGAGGCGGACCAGACGTTCGCGGTCGGCGCGGGCGGCGAGGCGGAGCGCATTCTGGCGGCGCTGCCGGCGGCGAAGCAGACGGTGTTCTGCTCGGCGACGATGCCGGAGGCGGCCGCGGCGGTCGTCGCGAAGTGGACGAAGAACGCGGTGTGGATCGAGGCGGAATCGGCGGACGAAGAGGAAAGCCGCTTGCCGAAGACGGTGAGCCATTCGTACGTCGTCGCCGACGAGCGCGACCGGATCGATACGGTGCGGCGTCTGCTTCGGACGCTGCAGCCGCGGGCCGCGATGCTGTTCGTCAACCAGACGGAGGACATCGCCGAGGTGGAAGCGAAGCTGCGCCATCACGGCCTTGAGGTCGAGGCGATTTACGGCGATCAGCCGAAGCTCGAGCGGACGGCCGTCATGCGGCGGTTCCGCAGCGGCAAGCTGAAGCTGCTGCTCGCGACCGACGTCGCGGCGCGCGGGCTGGACGCGGCGGACGTGACGCACGTCATCCACGTCGATCCGCCGCTCGATGCCGAGCGGTATTTGCACCGCGCCGGCCGTACGGGCCGCATGGGCCGTCCCGGCGAGTCGGTGCTCGTGTTGTCGCCGAAGCAAACGTTCATCGCGGCGAAGTTCGCCGAGCAGCTCGGCGTCGAAATCGCCGAGAAGCGGCTGCGCGCCGGCGAGCTGCGCGAGCGCCGTCCGGCGCAGGCGCCGGTGGCGCGCGTCGCGTCGGCGAAGCCGCGCAGCGCAGGCGCAGGCGCGGGAGCGCCGCGTGGCGCGGGC
>NZ_DASQMZ010000139.1:0-3811 GCF_035645235.1 Paenibacillus sp. | reverse complement strand
AACCGGCGACTGGTTGTTTCGTTTGGCGAGTGCTGCACGTCCCCTAGACGCCCCCAAAACGCCCGCCGCTCCCGAACGTTATAGGAAAGACGACGGACGGGAGAGGAACACGACATGTCGAGACGAAAATGGCTCCGGATCGCAGCTCGGGCGCTCCTCGTCGCGGGACTCGCGGCCGCGTCGCTGGTGCTGACGGCGGCGGCCTACGTGCATTCGCTCGACGTCAGCGAGCTCGGGGAGCCGATGGCGCAGCCGACGCGCATTTTGGATCGCGACGGCGAGGAGATCTATAAGCTTACGGTACGCAAATTCGAGCCGGTGTCCATCGATCGCATGCCGGCGGCGCTGCTCGAGGCGATCGTGGCGATCGAGGATCGCCGCTATTACGAGCATCCCGGCGTCGATGCGGCTTCGATCGCGCGCGCGGTCTGGGTCGACCTGAAGGAGCGGGAATTCGTCGAAGGCGCGAGCACGATTACGCAGCAGCTCGCCAAGCGCGCGTTCCTGACGCCGGAGAAAAGTCTCGAGCGAAAGCTGCGCGAAGCGGCCTATGCCTTGAAGCTCGAGATGACGTACGACAAAGACGAGGTATTGGAGCGGTACTTGAACTCGATTTATTTCGGCGAGGGCGCGTACGGTGTGCAGGCGGCGAGTCTCACGTATTTCGGCAAGGACGTGTCCGAGCTGACGGTGCCGGAGGCGGCGCTGCTGGCGGGACTGCCGAAGGCGCCGAGCCGGTATTCGCCGTTCGACAACCTGGAGGGCGCGCTGGAGCGGCGAAACCTAGTGCTGCAGAAGATGGCGGAGCAAGGGTTTCTTACCGATGCGGAGCTGCAGGAGGCGCTGGCTTCGAGGCCCGTTTTGCATGACGGGGCAGCTGCGGACGACGCGTCCGCGGCGTACGCTTCCTATGTCGACGCCGTCATCCAGGAGGCGATCGACCGATACGGCATGACGGAGCAAGCGCTGCTGTCGGGCGGCTATACGATTCGCACGGAGATGGATCGGCGCATGCAGGAGGCGGCCGCCGAGGTGTTCCGAGACCCGGCGATGTTCCCGGCTTCCGCGGGAGAACGGGGCGTCGAGAGCGGCGCGGCGTTCGTCGATCAAGCGACGGGGGGCGTGCGAGCGCTCATGGGATCGCGGGAGGAAGGTCCGTACCGGGCGTTCAATCGAGCGACGCAGCTGAAGCGCCAGCCGGGCTCCGCGTTCAAGCCGATCGCGGCGTACGGTCCGGCATTGGAGGAGGGGTATACGCCGTACTCGATGCTGTACGACGGACCGATCGACGTGAACGGCTATCGCCCGCGCAACTGGGACGGCCGGTACCACGGGGACATGACGATGGCGGAGGCGATTCGGCAGTCGTGGAACGTGCCGGCGGTGTGGCTATCGGATAAGATCGGCGTGGAAAAGGGGATCGCCTTCGCGGAGCGGCTCGGCATGCCGCTGACCGAGAACGATCGCGGCCTCGGGCTCGCGCTGGGCGGACTGTCGGAGGGCGTGTCGCCGCTGGCGATGGCGCAAGCGTTCTCGGCGTTCGCGAACAACGGGGTGCTATATGAAGCCCATACGATCCAGAGCATCGAATCGCGGGACGGCCGCGTCGTCGCAAGCTTTCAGGCGGAGCCGCGGCAGGCGATGGAGGCGAACGTCGCGTATACGATGACGCTGCTGCTGCAGCATGCCGTCGCCGAAGGGACGGGGCGCGCGGGCGCCGTGCCGGGGTGGCCGACGGCGGGGAAGACGGGCACGACGCAGCTGCCCGATACGGCGGAATTCGCCGGCGTCGACGGCGGCGCGAAGGATCTTTGGTTCGCCGGCTACACGCCGGCGCTGACGGGCGCGGTCTGGATCGGGTACGACCGTACGGATCGGTCGCATTATATGACGACGACAAGCGCGGCGGCGGCCGTGTTCCGCGAAATCATGACGCGGGCGCTCGCGGACGAGACGCCGCGCCCGTTCGCGGCGCCGCCCGGCTTCAAGGCCGACTGGGATCGGGACGACCGAGCGGGCGAGGAGCGGCCGAAGAAGAAAGGCAAGGGTCGCGACAAAGCGCGCGAACGCGACGACGACGAGGAGGAAGAGCGGCGCGACCGCAAGGGGAGAGGCGAAGGCAAAGGGAAGAACCGGGAGTAAGGCCGGCCTCGGCATGTTTCCGCTCCGACTGGGGATACTGAGAGAATATACCAGGCGGAACGAGGGACTTACGATGGAATTCGAGCTGGATCGCGACGGCCGAACGGCGGAAGGCGAACGGTATTACGTCTATGCGGTCTCCCATGGGAAGAAGCGCTGCATCGGGCAGGCGGTCCGTTCGGACCGGTCCGGCCTCTGGTCGGCGTACGCGGAGGGCGAGCTGCTCGCCTGCGCGTCGACGTCGGAGGAAGCCGCGTTGAAGCTGTGGACGTACGAAGCCGTCCGCCGGCCAGAGCTCGACGGCGGCGCGCAGCGAAAGCCGCTGCGGGATTGTACGGTGGAGGAGCGCTTCGTGCGGATGCGCAGGAAAATTCCGAAGCAGACGCAATTTACGGATCAGGTGGTGCAGAGCCTGCGGCACGTCCCGCTCGAGCGACGGGCGAGGCTGCTGGAAGACGTAAGCGAGCTGATCGAGGATATGGAGTCGCAGCTGCTCTGGTGGCGCAAGGTGAAGAAAGAACTCGCCGCCGCGCCGAAGCTGAGCCGCTTCAAATGACGAACGGGCCGCCTCCGACCGCAGCTTTCCGCTGCGCCAGGGGCGGCCCGTTACGTATTATTGCGGGATGATCACGGGTTGTCCCGGGTAAATCAAATTCGGGTTGCGGAACCGGTTGACGGCTTGCAGCTGCTGCCAAGTAAGGCCGTATTTCGCCGCGATGGCGGACAGCGTGTCGCCCGGCTTCACGACGTATACCGTACCGGCGCCGGCGGCCGTCGGCTTCGGCGCCGCGGAGGCGGCCGACGTAGGCTCGAGGCCGTAGACGGCTACCGTGCCGGACACTTCATGAGCGACGAGTAGGAGCGCCATGCCGTTCGGGCTTTGCGCCGCCGGGACGAACTTCATGCCTTCCGGCGCCAGGTCGCCGCGCGCGTCCTCCGTCCAGAAGTCGCGCGTCGTGAAGTAGCCGTCTTTGCCCGGCTTCGTCGGATTCGTGACGTCTTGCCAGTAGATGCCGCCCGTCCGCTCGAGGCCGACGAACGCGTACCGCTTGCCGCCGACGACGCCCGAGACGACCGCTTCGGGTTCGGGCCCCTTGTCGTCGCTGCGGTTGTCGAATGCATTTTCCGTATTGTCGGCATTGTACAGCACTTCCCAGGTCGCGCCCTTCGTCTTGGCCGCGGACGCGGAGGCTTCCATCGTCAGCTGCTCGAAGCGGCTGCCGCTGTCGTAGACGCGCGTGACGCTGCCGTCCGCCGACGCTTCCCAGATCGTGTAGGAGCGCGCGCCGTAGCTGTAAATCGACTCGTACTTTCCGTCGGCGTTCATCGGCGCGGCTGTCGTCGTCTTCAGTCGGCCGAGCTGCTCGTCGCCGAACGCGTCGGACGAGAACGCATAGTTTTCGACGAGGTCCTTCACGCGCTCTTCCTCGCTATACCCGTCGTAGTCCCGCGAATCGCCTTCGTTCGCCGTCAGCACGTAATGCTTGCCGCCGACCGAAAATACGTCCATGCCGTCCGGCATATACATGCCGAGCACAGGCCAAGGCCGGATCGAAGCGGCGTCGTCCTTGTCGGAGGCGTCGAGGCCGCCTTCCTTCGCATAATCTTTGTAGCCGAGGCTGCGCACCGCCGTGATCGAAGCGGACGCGATATCGAGAATCGCGAGCGC
>NZ_DASQMZ010000138.1:0-7098 GCF_035645235.1 Paenibacillus sp. | reverse complement strand
CCGGAGCAGCTGACGACGTAATGGTTTAGCCCTGCGCACCCTTCGTGCGCAGGGCTTTTTTTCTGACCTCCAAGAATGAAATCGTCAAATATAACACCCTCATGGGCTTGCGGACGACAAGCTTAAAGTTCAGGAGATTTCGGAAGCCGTCGGGTATCGGAACATAACGCCCTTCAATCGCATGTTTAGGAAGTATATGGGGTTTGACCCCGAGCGAATTCCGCAAGAGGCAAGGCGCGGACACCTGAATGAAAGCCCCGGGTTCGGGGCTTTTTTTATGTTTACGTCAAAAGAACGGCTTCCAGCGCGTTGTTCAGGCCAGGGGGAATTGCGATGGATAACGATGGCCGAACGCAATCCGGCGTACTCGATTGGGCTAAAACGCATGATTCTGGTCTTTTTTTTAGATACCTGAGAAAAGTAACAGCCACAGGAGATATCGGTTATTTACCGCGTCCCCAACGCTCATTATTATGGGGGGACGAGATCCGGAACGAATGGAAACGCAATCATATCGCAAAGGGGTGATTCAGCGAAACGGATGCGAAGAGAGAGAAGAGTGACGCGGATCTCATTCGAAGGAATCGGAAGGAACATCAAGGAGAGCCATACCGAATCGACAACGCATCGCATTGGACAGAAAGAGGTGGATAGTTTGATTTCTAGATCCATAAAGAAAAGCATGTCGCTATTCCTGGTCGTCGCCCTTCTCGGCGGGATGTTCGCCAATTTGGTACCTGCCCCAACCGCGGCGGCGGCGGAATTGCCGCGCGGACCCGAGCGCATCGCGAACGGGGGCTTCGAGGACATACAGAACGGATTTCCAAGCGGATGGCTTCCGACGGTTTCCGCCCAAGCTGTCAATATTACGTCCGACACGGCGACTGTTTATGAGGGAAGCCGGAGCTTGAAGCTGAACGACGACGGGATCGGCGGCAGCCGGGAAGTCGGCGTAAAGACCGGCGCAATCCCGATTCGTTTCGGCGAGACCTATAAGGTAAGTATGAAGGCGAACGTTGTGACGGGGACCGTCAACATGCTGGTACGTTATTTCAATGCAAGCGGCGGCTACCAACAGCAGGTGGTCTTCAAGTCTGCCGGCGCAGGTTGGCAGGACTTGTCCGTCACGGTTGCGCCGCCTGCCGAATACAGCAATCATATCATTGTGTATATCTATGAGCGATCGGCTGACGCGCCGTCAACCTCGTACATAGACGCGGTTACGATGACCAGCAGCGAGCTGCTGGCCAATCCGAGCTTCGAGACCGTATCGGCGGGGCTTCCGACGGGCTGGGGCGTGTACGGGGCGCCGAGTTGGGGGGTCGTATCCGCAACTTCACCGGTATATGAGCGAAGCCGAAGCGTGAAGGTGGTGGACGGCAGCAATCAGGATGCTTTGGGTGTCCAGAGCTCGCCGGTCGCCCGTACGATCGGGGCGCATTATCAGGCTTCCGTCTGGGCGAACGTTCAATCGGGCGCAGCCAGGCTGTCGTTGCAATTTTTCGATGAAAACGGAGGGTTAATCGGCCGGCAGGATGCTCCGGCAACTACAGCGCAAGGCTGGGAGCGGCTTGTCTTGAATGCTTCTCCGCCTGCGGGAACGGCGACGTTGCGGCTGCTCGCTTGGTCGGATGAAGGGGCGCAGTCTGAAATCTTCTTCGATTCCGCCGAGCTGCGAATCACGTCGATCGACATTGTGACGCCGCAGCCTGCAGCGGAGTTGATCCCGAACGGGGGCTTCGAAGATGCAGCCTCGGGATGGCCGACAAGCTGGATTCCGACCTTGACGGCGCAGGTTCCGAATATCTCGCTGGATACGGCAACCGTATTCGAAGGGACGAGAAGCTTGAAGCTCCACGACGACGGCGCTGTCAGCGGCCGCGAGGTCGGGATCAAGACGGCCGCGATTCCGGTTCGTTACGGAGAAACGTATTTGGTCAAGCTGAAGACGAAGGTGGAGCAAGGGAAGCTCTACATGCTCGTCCGTTACTTCAATGCCGCGGGGCAATATCAGTCTCAAAATAGAGCCGAGATCGGTACCACGGACGGCTGGCAGAACCTGTCGTTGTCGTTCTCGCCTCCGGAATCGTACAGCGACCATATCGTCCTATACATCTATGACCACGATGCCGTCTCGCCGACGACCGCTTATGTCGACGCCGTCAGCATGAGCAGCAACGAACTGTTGGCCAATCCAAGCTTCGAGCAGCTGTCGGGCGGGCTGCCGAGCGGCTGGAGCGTCTATGGGCCGCAAACCGGCAGCGTCGCCTCGGTAACGGACCCGATCTATCATGGCGGCAAGGCTGTTAAAGTGACGGATTCGAGCAGCGAGCAAACGGCGGGAATCCTCGGCGCGCCGATTCCGCATGCGTCCGACACGGACTACCGGGCATCCGTCTGGGCGAACGTCGCGGCCGGGACGGCGAATCTGTCGCTTCAGTATTTGAACGGCGCCGGCGAGACGATCGGTCAATATGACGCTAGCGGACCGGCAGCCCCCGGCTGGCAGAAGCTGACCGCGGAAGGCGCCACGCCGGAGGGCACCGCGTCCGTACGTATGCTGCTTTGGTCTAACGCGGTCGATCAGTCCGCGATCGTCTTCGACTCGGCGGAGCTTCGTTCCACCAGCGCGCCTGTCGTCGAGGTGCCTCACGATTCCCTGCAATGGCCGAAAAATATGAAGCCGGACACTCATATGCATTTCAGACCGGCTCATCAGCTGGTGACGAGCCAGAATGCGCCGGATTTCTCATGGCCGTATATCGCAGGAGCGGATAAATACGAATTGCAGATCGCATCCGACAGCGCGTTCTCGCAGATGGTCTTTACTCGCAACAATCTGGAGTACAATCTGTACAATTTGCCGACTCCGCTTTCGGCCGGAGCCACATACTTCTGGCGGGTGAGGTTCCACATTCAGGAAGGCTGGTCGGAATGGAGCGCCGGCCGTCAGTTCCGGTTGACGCCGGACGCGGTGCCGTTCCTGGTGCCGGAACTCGACGATCTGCTCGACAACGTGTCGCACACGCATCCGCGCATCTTGACCAACGCAGACGATCTCGCGGATTTCCGCGCGTATAAAGACGGCAACGGGAAAGCCATCTACGAACAGGCGATCCGGAACGTGAACCTGAACGCCCCGCTTCCGAGCGAGCCCGTTCTAAACTATCCGCGCGATTATTTTAATTTGCAGGACGCTGCCTTTATCGCCGATGTGTATCGAATCAAAAATGAAGTCATGCCGGAAATCGACATGATGTTATCCGCCGCTTTCGTATATCTCGTCTCGGGGAACGAAACGTACGGCAACTTCGCCAAGAACCGGATGTTGAATCTGATGACATGGGATCCGGAGGGAGCGACCAACTACCGGCAAGTCGATCAGGTGTTCCGGGAAATCGCCTACAAGGGCGCGATTGCGTACGACTGGATTTACCCGCTGATCACCGAGGAGGATAAGCAGAATATTCTTCCGATGATCGTCAGACGGACGCAAACCTTAGTGAACGATATTCTTGGCTACGGCTCCCTGTATAAAAATCCGTGGAATTCGCACGGCTGGACGGCGACCGGTTACGTAGGCACGATCGCGACGGCGCTGCTTCACGACGACTTCCCGATCAATGGGGTTCCGCTCTCCGTGAAGGCCCAAGAGTGGTTCGAGAAATCGGTACCGGCCCGGATCAACCTGTACCCGCCGGTCGCCGGCGACGACGGCGGTTGGGCGTCGGGGACCGGGTATTGGCAATATTCGCATCTCGCGGACAAAATGTTCGCCGACGTCATTCTTGCCGCATCCGGCCTCAATATGTACGATAAGGCGTTCACGCGCAATGAACAGTACTTCGGCGTGTATTTCATGCCGAACGGCCAGGTAAACGGCGTGTTCGGCGACGATACGTACAATATGTATCCGACGCTCAACGCGACGAACGCGCAGCGTTCCGCGCAGATGTATCAGAATCCGGTCGTCAAGTGGTATGCGGATAGCTTCAGCTACAGCCGCGACCTGAGCTACTTGTTCGGCTTCACGTACGGCGATCCGGCGTTGGACAGCCGGCCGCCGGTCGATTTGCCGGCTTCCAAGTGGCAGAAGGATACGGATTGGGTGGCGATGCATTCCAGTCTGTACGATCCGGAGCGAGTGTCCCTTTACTTTAAGTCCAGCCAATACGGCAGCTACAACCATAATCATGCCGATCAGAACAGCTTTGCCATTAATGCCTATGGCGAGCAGCTGGCCATCGACGCCGGGCATTACGACAGCTACATGAGCGTACATGACGAAGGCTTTACGAGAACGACGCTCGGGCATAACGCGATCACGTACGACGGCGGCAAAGGACAGAAGATTCTCGATATGAGCGCTACCGGAAAAATCACCGGCTTCGCCACGAGCAAATCGTTCGACGCGACCGTCGGCGATGCGACGCAAGCGTACAATACGTATACGGATGCGGCCCATCCGGGATTGGCGCAGGCGCAGCGCAGCATCATCTACGTGAAGCCGAACGCGTTCGTCGTGGTCGACAATCTGAAGTCGAAACAACCGGCCGGCTCGCAATTCGAATTCCGGCTTCACGCCATGTCGAATTTAACGCTGGACGCCGACAAGCAAGGGGCTTCGATTACGCAAAACAACGCAGCCCTGAAGGTGAAGTTCCATTATCCGCAGGTCGGGGACGCGACCGTGACCGACAAGTATTTGAGGGAAGACGGCGTCGAAGTCAATCCGACGGGAAGCTTTGCCTCGAAGCCGAAGCAGCGGCACGCGAATTTTACGTTCCAGCAGACGCCGAGCACGACGCTCGTCTCGACGTTCGAACCGTACCGTCTCGGCTCGCAGCCGCTCGGCATCACGGAATCGACGAATTATGGGACGTACCAGAGCATCACGTTCGCCGATGGGACGCGCGTGTATGTGCGGCTGTCGGACAGCGGTCTCGTAACGGCGGGCGATCTTCAGTTCGACGCCATTGCGGTCGCCGTCAAGGGCGAGAGCATCCTGATGGTCGGCGGTACGAAGCTTGCGATGAACGGCATTACCCGCCTCCAGTCCGACGTTCCGACGACGATCGCGCTGGACGGAACGGAGCTGTCGGTATCGAGCGGCACGAACCTGCAAGCGCAGATTTATGTGCCGGAGGATGCCGTACCGTATGACGCGAACTACCAGCCGGTTCCGCTTGGCGGAGATATTCAGACAGCGCTGAACGCAAGAGGGCTGTATATGAATAAGAACGGCCGGATCCTGACGATTCATACCGATCGCGGCGAGCACCATTTCCGGCTGACGCCGGTCGAGGCGCCGGGTCCGAAGCCTTCGGCGACGCTGAAGGTCGAGCTTGACGGCGTGAGCACCGACTTCACCCTGCCTGCGTACGGGGCCTACGGCGGCGGCACTGCAAGCTGGGGACAGCTGACCAACATCCCGGCCGGCTTATATGAAGTCTTGGAGGCGCCGGCAGGTCTCGTGTTCCAGAACTTCGGCGCGCCGAAACCGTCCATGTTCCTAAGCGCTGCGCCGAAGGTGATCCTGAACGGTTCAGCCGGAACGCTCCGGCTGCGGACGGCCGGAGCGGGCGGCCTGACGGAGGCGGAGGCGATCGACGATTTCGATGCGGTGAAGGGGCAGCTTTCGACCTTCAAAGAGGCGGAGTTTTTCCAATCGTCCAGCGGCGGTAAATTTGACGTCTATACGACGCGGCCCTTCCTGT
Organism: Paenibacillus sp.; assembly: GCF_035645235.1. GTDB lineage: Bacteria > Bacillota > Bacilli > Paenibacillales > YIM-B00363 > Paenibacillus_AE. The sequence continues at coordinate 1,381 of NZ_DASQMZ010000138.1, read as the reverse complement.
CTAACGGTACCGGCGTAGCGGCTTGGGATACGTTAGGGCAGGCGATTACGTGGCAGCTGGACGTACCGAAGTCAGGACATTACGACCTGGTCCTGAAATACGTGGCAGGCTGGGGACTCGCGAACGGCGCCCAATCGACCAGACTGGTCCAGATGGGAGACGGAATCTTCACTTCGAAGATCCCGACGACGATCGACTGGGGAACCCAGCCGCACCATTGGAAGGCGGTTCGGATCAAAGCCAACGCTTATTTGGAGCAAGGCACGACGGCCGTGACGGCTTGGAACGTGCTTGGTCCGATGAACCTCGACTGGGTCGGGCTGATTGAATCGGAGCCGGCCGTTCCGGTTGCGGGCATCGATGTAAGCGGAGAAGGAGGCGTATCCGTTATCAACGAGCTCGGCGGCACATTGCAAATGCATGCAGCCGTAACGCCGGACGAAGCGACGGATAAGAGCGTGAAGTGGACGGTCACCGCGCTCGACGGTACGGCGACCGAAGCCGCGACGATCGACGAGAACGGTCTCCTGACGGCTGCCGCTGACGGAATCGTTCGGGTAACGGCGAAGGCCAATGACGGCTCGGAAGTATTCGGCGCGACCGATATCACGATCGATACGACCGCGCCGACGGTGGCCGTCACCGGACTTGTCGACGGAAGCCGCCTCGGCAACGGCGGCGAGCTGTCTGTCCAGGTCGCGATCAGCGATACCCTGACCGGCGTCGACGGCAGCAAGACGACGGTGACGCTGGATACGTACGCGTACGTGCCAGGCACGACGCTAAAGCTCTATGAGCTTACGCCAGGCGTGCACAACTTCGCGGTGCATGCAGTAGATCAGGCAGGGAACAGCGCGACGGTAACGCTGACCTTCACGACGTATGCCGATCTTGAATCGCTCAAGGGGCTGGTGACGGCCTTTACCGCGAACGGCTCGATCGACAATCACGGCATTTCCAAAGGCCTAGCAGCGAAGCTGGAGCAAGCCCAGATCCAGGCGTTTATCCAGCAAGTAACGGCGCAGCGCGGAAAGCATATCGCGGAAGCGGCGGCGGACTATTTGCTGCGGGATGCGCAGATTATAGAGGGTAATGTAAGCAACTAACGGTTCGGGCATTGCCGCCTCCTTTTCTTACTGGGGGCGGCAATGCTGTTTCCGGCAAAAAACCGATCCCGGCGATCGGTTTTTTTGCTTCCGTCGCGCTCTGACCCGGAACGGGTCGCCCCGCGGCCGTCACCGCGCGCCAGGCCCGCTTCGGGTCACCGGAGCGCAACGCGCGCCGCATCCTGACCCGAACCGGGTCGCCGCCCGCCCGCCGCGCCCTGACCCGAACCGGGTCGCCGGAGCGCATCGCCCGCCGCGCCCTGACCCGTTCCGGG
>NZ_DASQMZ010000137.1:0-34464 GCF_035645235.1 Paenibacillus sp. | reverse complement strand
CGGTTTATGCATGTCGACGAGTTCAAAAGCATGAACGCGCAAATTAAGGTGGACGGACGATCGGCCGTCATCAAAGGCAACGCGGCGCTGAAGGGCGCGAAGGTATGCGCTACCGATCTGCGCGCGGGCGCCGCGCTCATTCTCGCCGCGCTTGCGGCGGAAGGCGAAACCGAAGTGACCGGTTTGCATCATCTCGATCGAGGCTACGTCGATATCGCCGGCAAGCTGCGCCGGCTCGGCGCCGACGTGGAGCGCGTAGAGGCGGCTTTGGCGGTGGAAGAAGAGGAGCAAGGCGTACCGTTCTTCTCTCCGCAAATATCGCCCTCGATGGCGTAACGATCCAGAAACGAGGGAACGGAAGGGTTGTCCCCGCAGACGCGAGTCTGCCGGTGGGCGACCCTTTTTTTAGCGCGATTCGGGTTCGACCGGACGGTTCTAGCAAGAAGGCGTCGATCATAGAATAGAAGGGAAGAGAACGGGAGGCAAACGACTATGCGAGTGTTACGCCATCGGCCGGGCCGCGCGGGGCGCTGGCTGACCGGGGCGGCGGCCGCCGCGGCGTTCTTGGCCGTCATGCTCCTCGTCCCGGCCATTCTAGTAAATCGTTTCGAAACGTGGGTGCCCCCGGAGCTTCCGTCGCTGCAGCCCAAAGAGGAGCTGGCGGTCGAGCAAGCGTCGATTGTCGTCCCCGTGTACATCACCGACCGACGCGAGACGGTCGAGGTTCCGCTAGAGTTGTACGTCCGGGGCGTCGTGGCCGCGGAAATGCCAGTCGATTTCGAACTCGAGGCGCTCAAGGCGCAGGCGATCGCGGCCCGCACGTATGTGGCGCGGAGGCTGGCGTCCGGCGCGCCGACGGACATGCCGCCCGGCGCCGGGCATGCGCTCGTCACCGATACGGTGGCGCATCAGGCGTTCGCGACGGAAGAGAAACTGCGGGAGCGGTGGGGATTTTTCGCTTATGCGCGCAATATCGACAAGCTCACCCGCGCGGTCAACGAGACGAAGGGGCTTGTGCTAACCTATGACGGACGGCCGATCGAAGCGACGTTCTTCTCGACCTCCAACGGGTATACGGAGGACTCCGAGCTGTATTGGCAAGAGGAGATCCCGTATTTGCGAAGCGTCGCTTCCCCTTGGGACGAGCGGTATGCGCCGAACTACGAACGAGAGACGGTGTTCGACTATAACGCTTTTTATCGCAGTCTAGGACTTCCCGTACGCTCAACCGCTCCGGCGATCGTGCTCGAGGAGCGATCCGACAGCGGCCGCGTGCTGTCCGTTCGCATCGCCGGAAAACGATTTACGGGCCGCGAGGTGCGCGAGAAGCTGGGGCTCCCCTCGACCGACTTCGTCTGGGAGGCGGCGGACGGGCGCATTACGTTCCGAACCGAGGGCTACGGGCACGGCGTCGGTCTTAGCCAGTGGGGAGCCAACGGCATGGCGAAGGAAGGGCGGTCCGCGGAAGAAATCTTACTATATTACTATCAGGGCGTACGGATCGAAGCGCTGTAAAACGGCGGAAAATATTTTTTCTATCACCTCGCGAAGCCACGTATAAAAGAGTTCGCTGTGGCAACAATGGCTACTGAGGTGATAGAAATGAAAGATGATAACAAGATTCAGCCTTTGCAGGGGGAGCAAACTCAAGCATCCCGTCCTGTCGAAGGGAGAAGCGCGTCGGGCTCGTTCTGGAAACGACTGCTCGGCAAGAAATGGGTGTTCCCGGCTACGTATCTCGCGGCTGCGGCAATCATCCTAACCCTGATGTGGGTGTACCAAGATTCCGCCAAGAAGCCGGTGGACGAAAGCCAGCTGAACCTCGACGTCACCGGAGACGTCTCCGGCGAGACGAGCGAGCCGGATGCGGTCGCGGTCACGGCGGAAGCGGAAACGCTCGGCTGGCCGGTGCAAGATCACTCGAGCCTTGAGGTCATTCTCGGCTTCTTCGACGTCAACAACACGAACGAGGACAATCAGGCGGCCATGGTGGAATACGGCGACACGTTCACGCCGCACTACGGCATCGATCTCGCCAGCCAAAACAACGAAGCGTTCGACGTTCTGGCCGCGATGAGCGGAACCGTCACGCGCGTCGAGCAAGTGCCGGTCGTCGGGTACCTGATCGAGATTTCGCACGATAACGGGCTCAGCACCGTCTATGCGAGCGTCGACCAAGTGAAGGTGGCGCAAGGGGACGAAGTCGGCAAGGGCGACGTCATCGCGACGTCCGGCCGCAACGAGCTCGAGAAAGATCTCGGCAACCACGTTCATTTCGAAGTGTGGGAGAACGGACAGCCGGTCAATCCGGAAGACTACATCGAACAATAAAAGCATCGATCCGCGCGGCGCCGATATCGGCGCCGCTCTCTTTTTTTTCAAAGAAAGGCTTGTCAGGCTTGGCAATAAAGAATAAGTGCGGAAACCCCTCAATATACTGTACCAAACATCTCGATCACAGGGAGGCGAGGGGTGTGCACGATTACATTAAGGAGCGAACGATCAAAATCGGGCGCAGCATAGTGGAAACGAAGAATACGGTCCGTACGATTGCGAAAGAGTTCGGCGTTTCGAAAAGCACGGTGCACAAGGATCTCACCGAGCGTCTGCCGGAAATCAACCCGGAGCTGGCCAATCAGGTGAAGACGATCCTGGAGTATCATAAGTCCATCCGCCACCTGCGGGGGGGCGAAGCGACGAAAATCAAGTACAAGAAAACGAAGGCAAAGCCGGCTCCCGTCTTATCCGGACGTTCCTAGCGCCCGTAGGCACGTTCGCTCCGCGCCATGATCTCAAGTTTCCCTTCTCCCAAAAGAGGATTTTGCTTGTTCGCAGCGAATACTTTAATAGTTAACGAGCTTAATATGGTGCATCGGACGTTCGCGCGGTGGCATGCGCGAACGCGCCGCGAGGAGGATTCTTGAATGTTTGGCAAAGATATCGGTATTGATCTGGGGACGGCCAACGTTCTCATACATGTCAAGGGACGCGGCGTCGTCCTTGACGAGCCTTCCGTCGTCGCCATCGAAAGCGAGACGAAACGAGTTCTTGCCGTGGGCGAGGAAGCGAGACGAATGGTCGGCCGTACCCCGGGCAATATCGTCGCGGTCAGGCCGCTGAAGGACGGCGTCATCGCGGACTTCGAAATTACGGAGATGATGTTGAAGCACTTTATCAATCGAGTCGGCGGCAAGCGGTGGTACAGCCATCCGCGCATTTTGATTTGCGCGCCGACCAACATCACCTCCGTCGAGAAGAAAGCCATTCAAGAAGCGGCGGAACGGAGCGGGGCCAAGGAAGTGTTCCTCGAGGAAGAACCGAAGGCGGCCGCGGTCGGCGCCGGGATGGACATTTTCCAACCGAGCGGGAACATGGTCGTCGACATCGGGGGCGGCACGACCGATGTCGCCGTCCTCTCCATGGGGGACATCGTGACCGCTTCTTCCATTAAAGTCGCGGGGGACAAGTTCGATGCGGCCATTATGAAATATATTAAAGACAAGTACAAGCTGCTTATCGGCGAACGCACGAGCGAGGACATCAAGGTGAAGGTCGGGTCGGTCGATCCGCAAGGGCGCCAAGAGGAGATCGACATTCGGGGGCGCGATATGGTCAGCGGCTTGCCGCTCACCATCACGATCCAGTCGCGCGAAGTGCGCGAAGCGCTGTGGGAGCCGGTCGCGTCGATCGTCGTCTCGGCGAAGACGGTGTTGGAACGAACGCCGCCGGAGCTGTCGGCGGACATCATCGACCGCGGCGTCATCTTGACCGGCGGCGGCGCGCTGCTGCACGGGCTCGATCAATTAATGATGGACGAGCTGAAGGTGCCGGTGCTCATCGCCGAGGACCCGATGCATTGCGTCGTCAAGGGAACGGGCATCATGCTGGACAACTTGGATAAAGTTTCTCGCAGACCGCGCTAATCGATCGGGCGTACGAATCCGATAACAATAGGACAAGCCTATCGGGCATGGACCCACGGGAGGAAGATTCGAATGCTGCGTGGACTGAATACGGCCGCGGCCGGCATGATCGCGAACCAACGGCGGCACGACACCGTGACGAACAATATCGCCAACCTGAACACCCCCGGATATAAGGCGAACTCCGCGGTGCAGCGCGCGTTCCCGGAGATGCTCATCGCCCTCGTCGGCGGCGGGGACGGCACGAACGCGAAGGTATCCGAGCTGGGGCGTCTGCATACGGGCGTCTTCGCCGAGGAGGCGCCGGCGATATATTTGCAGGGCGACTTGATGGAAACCCGCGATTTGTCCGACTTCGCGATCGTCTCCAACATCCAAGTGCCCGGCGCCGCGTTCGACGCGTCCGGGAAATACGTGTCGCCGGACGGCGAGGTCCAATTCCAGCCGCAAGCGATGTTCGCGGTGCGCACGGCGACCGGCGAGGAGCAATACACGCGGAACGGCAAGTTTACGATCGATGCGGCGGGGCAGCTCGTTACGTCCGACGGCTATCTCGTGCTCGACTCCGAACGCCGTCCGATTCGCTTCGACCGCAACGTCTCCGAAGTGCAAATTACGCCCGCCGGACAGCTGATCGACGGCGTGACGGGCGCGCCGCTTCTGGATGAGAACGAAGCGCCGCTCGCGTTCCTCGTCGCGCGCATCGACAACCCGAACCGGCTCATTCGCGAGGGGAACGGCAACTTCCGCTTGCCGCCGGGCGACGAAGCGCCGGGGGCGGTGGCGCCGGAGGACGACGTGGAAGTGTTCCAAGGGTATATCGAGCGATCCAACGTCGACCCGACCCAAACGACGATCGACCTGATGGCCGCCTCGCGCGCGTACGAAGCGAACCAGCGGATGGTGCAGTTTATCGATAAGAGCTTGGAGAAAGCCGTCAACGAGGTGGGCCGCGTATGAACCGATCGATGATTAACGCGTTCGTGTCGATGCAATCGATTCAGCAGAAGCTGGATGTGATCGCGCATAATATCGCGAACGTAAACACGACCGGATATAAACGCCGGGAAGCGTCGTTCCAAGATATTCTGACGAACGTATATCAACAGCCTCCCGGCTTCGAGCAGGACGGGCGGTTGACGCCGCTCGGCTTCCCGCAGGGCTGGGGCGCGAAGATCGGGCAGATCGAAATCGCGATGGAGCAAGCGGCGCTGCAGACGACCGGCAATCCGTACGACCTCGGAATCGAGGGCGAAGGCCTGTTCGAAATTCAGCGCGACGTCTTGGACGAGAACGGAGCCCCGATGACCGCCTGGACGCGCGACGGCTCGTTCCAGCTGACGTACGACCCGGCGAACCCGGGCGTGCTGATGCTGGCGACGCAGCAAGGCGAGCGGGTGATGAGCTCGGTAGACGGTCCGATCCAAATTCCGCTGAATCATACGGCGCGCATCGACGAAGAGGGACGCGTGTTCGCGACGAACAACGCGGTGCCGGAAGCGGAGCCCATCTTCGTCGGGCAGCTGAAGATCGTGCGCGCGCTTCGTCCGCAAGCGCTCGTGAACGAGGGGAACAACCTGTTCCGCTTGCCGCCGGGTACGGATCCGGAGGGCGTGTTGGAGACGGTGGACATCGCCACGAACAACGCCAACGAGGCGCGGAAGATCGCGGTGCGGCAGGGCTTCCTGGAGCAATCCAACGTCAGCCTGACGGACGAGATGACGGAATTGATGACCGTGCAGCGGGCGTATCAATTGAACGCGCGGGCGATTACCTCCAGCGACACGATGATGAGCCTTACGAATAACTTGCGCGTATAAGTTGCAAGCCCAGGGTGTGAGACGCATGTCCAACGCAAAACAAACGAAGCCCAAACGCAAGCCGCTGCCTAAGGGGCTGCGCATCGCATTAAAGATTTGCCGAATGCTGCTTTTTCCTCTGCTGTTGGTCGTCGGCGTATACGCCGGGCTGCAGATCGGGTATGTGCGATTCGGCGGCGGGGACCCGGCAGACGTGCTGGAATGGGAAACATGGAAGCATATGCTGGATTTGGTGTTCGCGGAACAATGAGAAGGTTCGCTCCCTCCGGACGGAGGGAGTTTTTTTTTCCTTTTCGGAACGGTATAATGATGTGGGTTAGGAAGAAAAGGGCGCCGCCCGCCGCTTCAGGACGGGATTCGGCGCCCTCTTATATGAACCTTCGCCGCTGCAGACGAGCGAAGGGACAATGGTTATTGTATCCGAAGGAGGATGGATTATGCTTGACGCTAGACAAATTCAGGAACTTATTCCGCATCGGCCGCCTTTCTTATTGATCGATCGCATTCTCGAGGTAGAGGCGGGGGTACGCGCCGTCGGTCTTAAGAACGTATCGATGAACGAGCCGCATTTCGTCGGACACTTCCCGCAATTTCCGGTCATGCCGGGCGTACTTATTATTGAAGCCTTGGCGCAGGTCGGCTCGGTGGCCTTGATGAGCGTGGAGGAGAACCGGGGCAAGATCGGCTTCTTCGCGGGCATCGACAACGCGCGGTTCCGCGGCATGGTCGTGCCGGGGGATACGCTGCGCCTCGAGGTGCAGATTACGCGTTGGAAGGGCTCGATCGGCAAAGGCGCCGGCGTCGCGACCGTCGACGGAAAGACGGTGGCGGAAGCCGAGCTCATGTTTTCGCTTCAGAACGTATAAGGTACATACAGCGGTATTTTCATTTTCGGAAGGGGATGGGACGATGACGTACGGCGCGGTGGAGGCGGCGTATCGCGGGTGGTTGACGGACGAGGGCGTGGACGAGGCGACGAAGGCGGAGCTTCGGGCGCTCGAGGGGCAGGAGAAGGAGATCGAGGATCGCTTTTACCGGGAGCTCGAATTCGGCACGGGCGGGCTGCGCGGCGTCATCGGCGCGGGCACGAACCGGATGAACCGATATACGGTCGGCCGCGCCACGCAGGGCTTCGCGCAATACGTTCGCTCGCTCGCGGGGGACGGCGGATCGGTCGCCATCGCGTACGATTCGCGCCGAATGTCGCCCGAGTTCGCGCTGGAGGCGGCGCTCGTGCTGGCGGGCAACGGCGTGAAGGCGTACGTGTTCGAAAGCCTGCGCCCGACGCCGGAGCTGTCGTTCGCGGTGCGCCATCTCGGCGCGACCGGAGGCATCGTCGTGACGGCGTCTCATAATCCGCCGGAATATAACGGATATAAAGTATACGGCAGCGACGGCGGTCAGCTCGTGCCGGACGCGGCGGAGCGCGTCATGGCCGAGATCGCCTCGGTCGATCTGTTCCGCGACGTCGTTCGCGCCGAGCGCGCCGCCGCCGAAGCGGCCGGCCTGCTCGTGTGGCTCGGGACGTCCGTCGACGAGGCGTACGTCCGCGCGGTCGTCGGCGCCAGCCCGAACCCGGGGTTGGCGCGCGAAGCGGCCGCGGACGGCGTGACGCTCAGCGTCGTGTACACGCCGCTGCACGGCTCGGGCAATGTGCCCGTGCGCGCGGCGCTCGCGGCGGCCGGCTTCGACGACGTGACCGTCGTGCCGGAGCAAGAGCTGCCGGACGCGGAGTTTTCCACGGTGAAGTCCCCGAACCCGGAGGAGCGGGACGCGTTCGCGCTGGCCATCGCGCTCGCGGAGCGGACCGGCGCGGAGCTGCTGCTCGGGACGGATCCCGATTGCGACCGCGTCGGCGCCGTCGTGAAGGATGCAGGGGGTGCTTACGTCGTGCTCACCGGCAATCAGACGGGCGCGATCCTGTGCGAATACTTGCTGGAGAGTTTGACGGTCCGCGGCGCGATGCCGCCGAAGCCGGTCGTCATTAAGACGATCGTGACGAGCGAGCTCGGCGCGGCCGTGGCGCGCCATTACGGCGCCGAGGTGCTGAACACGCTGACGGGCTTTAAGTATATCGGCGAGAAAATGACCGCCTTCGAGAAGACGGGCGAATATTCTTTCGTGTTCGGGTACGAGGAGAGCTACGGCTACCTGGCCGGCACGTACGCGCGAGACAAGGATGCCGTCGTCGCTTCGTTGCTGACGGCCGAGGCGGCCCTGTATTACAAGCGGCAAGGCCTGACGCTGTACGACGTGCTTCAGCGGCTGTACGAACGCCACGGCTATTATTTGGAAGGGCTGCAGTCCCGTACGCTGAAGGGCAAAGACGGCCTCGAGAAGATGCGCGGGCTGATGGACGCCTGGCGTGCCGGCGCGCCGGCTTCGATCGCAGGGCTGAACGTCGCGCGCCGCTTCGACTATCTGGAGGACGTGCACGGGCTTCCCTTGGAAAATGTCCTAAAATACGAGCTCGAGGACGGCTCTTGGTTTTGCCTCCGCCCGTCCGGCACCGAGCCGAAGATTAAGATGTATTTCGCGGTGCGCGGCGCCGACGAGGCCGGCGCTCGATCGAAGCTCGAGGCGTTGACGGCGGACGTCATGGCCCGCGTGGACGCCGCGATCTGACGGAAGTCCCGCTGAATTTTTTTGAGATGCTGCCTTGCAGCCGCCGAGTCCGCGCTCGAATCGGAGCCGGACGGCGGCTGCTCCCATATCCTAAGACATTTTCTAAGGAGTGTTATACTTGTTGGCTTTGTATGAAAGATGGAGCCGGCGGGCGAAGCTCGCGCTCGTGACGATGACGCTGGCCGGCCTGTTGGCCTCGCTCCCGTTCGCCTTCGTGCGGCAGGGCACGGAGACTACGGCCGACACCGTGGAATTCGTGTTCGATTACCGGGATTTGCTCGAGGTGTCGTCGTACCGCAGCAAGCCGGCGGATTATATGCTGGACAGGCTGCTTGAACTTAAGCGCGCGGGCGTGCATTCGATGGCGGTCTACGAGAGCTCGCTTCGCGAGCTGGAGCTGAGCGGACGCGTGCAGACGCTGTCCTCCGCGGAAGCGGCGCTGTTGACCGAGTTCCGCTTATCCGCGAACGAGAAGAGCACGTACGTGCTGTTTCTCGGAGGGACGTCGGAGGACATCATCCGGCCGATGGTCGTCGACGCGTTCGGGCGGCTCGGCGTCGAGGCGGTGCCCTGGAATTTCGGCGACATCCCCGGCATCGAGCTCGCGATGCCGAAGGACGAGGCGCTGCTGCAGGCGCTCGACCCGGATCCGATCACGATGGCGGAGCTGCAGGCGTTAGGCTTTCATCTTGTCGCGCGTCTCAGCGATCAACGGCAGCCGTTCGACCCGGAACGGACGGAAGCGATGCTGGCGGACCTGGCGGCGTACGGCGTGAACCGGATCATTTTCGAGGGGACGTCCGTCACCGGCGCCGCCGACGACGCGGCATCGGATTCGTTGACAGTGATGGCCGAGCTGATGAACAAATACGGCATCGGCCTCGCGACGGTCGAGATGTCGAGGCCGCAGGTCGGGCTCGGCAAGCTGGCGCACCTGACCGACTATAACGTCGTGCGCCTGCATTCGCTGCCGCCCAACCTGTCGAACATGGCGCCCGAGGATTTGGCCGACCGGTTCGCGCTCGCGGCGCAGGATCGGAATATCCGGATGATCTTCCTGAACACGGCGGCTTCGCTCGACACGTCGCTCGGCATCCGTAAGGACACCGTGGCGAATTTGGTGAAGAGCCTGGAAGGGCCGGAAGGCGCGATCGCGCGCATTCAGGAGAACGGCTTTACGGTCGGCATCGCGGAGCCGTTCCGCGTCGGCGACGGCTTACCGGGCGGCGTCGCGCTCGTCTTGAAGGCGCTCGTGACGGCGGGAGCGGTCGCGCTTATCGCGCTGGCCGTCGGCGTGTTCTTCCCGCGGCTCATGCTGGCTGCTTTCGCGATCGGTCTGGCGGGCTCCGCCGGCTTATTCGTTCTGTCGACTACGCTGCTATCGCAAGGATTGGCGCTCGGCGCCGGCATCGCGTCCGCGACGCTGGCGACGGTATACGCCGTCCGGCGCGCCGACGCCGGGGGCGCCCGCGGCGGCTCCGCCGTCGGACGAGCCGCCCTGCTGCTCGCGGCCGCCTCGGCGATCTCGTTCGTCGGCATCGCCTATATCGTCGCGCTGCTCGATCACGTGACGTATTTATATGTGCTGCGGCAGTATCGGGGCGTGAGCGCGCTTCATCTCGTCCCGATCGCGCTGGCGTTCGCTTACGTGCTGTTTTTCCACGGGGAAGAGAGCCTGCGCGGCGTAGCTCGGCGGGTGCTCTCGTTCCTGACGACGAATATTACCGTGCTGTGGGTCGCGCTGGCGGCCGTCGCCGGCGTCGCGGCGCTATACTACTTGTCGCGGACGGGCAACGCCGGCACGACGTCGAGCGTCGAGCGCATGTTCCGCGCCGCGCTGCAGGATACGCTCGGCGTCCGACCGAGGACGAAGGAGTTTCTGCTCGCCCACCCGGCCTTCGTGCTGGGCGTCTACCTCGCCGCCGGCGCGCGCCGCAAGCTGGGGCTGCTGTTGATCGCGCTCGGCTCGGTGGGGCAGCTGTCGATCGTCGATACGTTCGCGCATCTGCATACGCCGCTTGCGATTTCTTTCATTCGCGTCTGCTATGGTCTCGCGTTCGGCCTCGCGATCGGTCTCGTCTTGATTGCGCTCTGGCGCTTGCTTGAGAAAGGATGGTCGCGATGGACGGCATATCTCGAACGATAGTCGTCTCCGGCTATTACGGCTTCGCGAACAGCGGCGACGAGGCGGTGCTCCACGCGATCGTCGCGGCGCTGCGGGACGAGGCGCGCGAGGCGGGCGTCGCGCTCCGCATCGTCGTGCTGTCCGGCGACCCGGCGGAGACGGCGCGGCTGCACGGCGTGGAGGCGGCGCACCGGATGCGCCCGCTGGCGCTGCTCGGCGCGCTCCGGCGCGCGGACGCGCTCATCAGCGGCGGCGGCAGCCTGCTGCAGGACGTCACGAGCGCGAAGTCGATGCTGTATTACTTGGCCGTACTGCGCCTCGCGCGCTGGCTCCGGGTGCCGACGTATATTTACGCGCAGGGTGTCGGCCCGATCCGCGATCGCGTTCGCTTCGGTCCGATGATTCGCTCGGCCTTCGAGGCGTGCCGATACGTCTCCGTGCGGGACGAGGAATCGAAGGCGCTCGTCGCGTCGTTCGGCGTCCCGGCGGAGCGCATCGACGTCGTGCCGGACCCGGTCATGGGCATGGGGCTCGAGCTGGCGCGGGACGGCGCCGCAGGAGTACGCGGCGACGTTCGATCCGACGACGCTCCGCGGATCGGCGTCTCGGTGCGCTTCTGGCGCGGCGATCGGCGCGAGCTGGACGCGATCTCGGACGCGCTCGCCGCGGCGCTGCAGGCACGTCCCGACGCGACGCTCGCGCTGCTGCCGTTCCACCTGCCGTCGGACAAGCAGGCGTCCGATTACGTGGCGGCGAAGCTCGCCGCCGCCGGCGTCCCTGCGGCCCGGGTCGAGCTGCACCCGGGCGCCGCGCATCCGCGCGACATGCTGCGGGCGGTCGCGGGCTGCGACGCGCTCGTCGGCATGCGCCTGCATTCATTGATCTACGCCGCTACCGCCGGCGTGCCGCCGATCGCCGTCTCCTACGACCCGAAGATCGACCAATTTATGAGACGGCTCGGTGAAGCGCCCGCCGGCGACGCGGACTCGCTTCGCCCCGATGCGTTGACGGCGGCGGTTTTACGAACGCTCGAACTCGGGAAAGCTGATTGGTACCGGGGCAAGTCCGCGCAAATCGAGGAAATGCAACAAAATTCTCGCCTTCCCGCGCAACAAATCTTTCGCGGGTTGCGTATATAAGGTTGGTCGAATATGGTAACAACGGATGCGGTGGGTGCGGTGAATACGATGGAAAAGTCGATTGCGGTTCCCGAGACGGTCAGCTTGTTCGGCGTGAAGGTGTCCAAGATGGACATGCAGCGCACGGTCGCCTATTTGACGGAGGCGGTGCGCGCGAAGCGGCCGACGCACGTCGTGACGGCGAATCCGATTATGTTTATGACCGGATTCGAGGACGAGAGCTTCCTTCGGATGCTGCAAGAGGCCGATCTCGTCGTGCCGGACGGCGCGGGGCTCGTATGGGCCGCGCGGCGGCTGGGGAAGCCGGTGGCCGAACGCGTCGCCGGGTTCGATCTCGTGCAGGAGCTGTTCGCCGTCGGGGCGCGCGAGCACTGGCGGGTATACTTGCTCGGCACGTCGCAGGAACTGATCGAGGCGGCGCGGGATCGCATCGTCGAGACGTACCCGGGGCTGCGCATCGTCGGCTGCCGGAACGGATTTTTCGGCCCGTCGGAGGACGACGAGGTCGTGCGGGACATCGTGGAAGCGGCGCCGGATTTGCTCTTGGTCGGCCGGGCCACGGACACGCAAGACCCATGGATCGCGAAACATCATCATCGGCTGAACGTGCCCGTTATGATCGGCGTCGGGGGCAGCTTCGACGTCATGTCCGGGAAGCTCAAGCGCGCGCCGGTATGGATGCAGAAGGCGGGATTGGAATGGCTGCACCGATTGCTCCTTCAGCCGACGCGTTGGAGACGCATGCTCGCATTGCCGAAGTTTGCGCTTAAAGTGATGCTTTTCGGCGAAAAGCGCCGCCCGCATTGAATCCGGAATGAAAACTTTCTGAAAATGCTCTGAAAACCGCTCGAAACGGTTCAAAACCGTCCTCATCCGCGCTGGCTTTCCGGAACACGGCAGGAGTATAATGGGCACTGTCAGCTTTCGAAGGGGTGGAATCACAGAGAGATGGAACCTGCATATATCATTGGATTTGCCGCAGCGCTTGCGTTGGCGCTCGGAATGACGCCGCTCGTCAAACGTTTCGCCATCCGGGTCGGCGCCGTAGACGCGCCGAATCAGAGGAAGGTACATACGCGGATTATGCCCCGCCTCGGCGGGCTCGCGATTTACCTTGCGTTCATGGGGGCGCTGCTCGTCGCGCTGCCGCTCATCGGCGGCGAGAAGCCGAACGTCATATGGGGCTTGCTGCTCGGCGGCACGATCGTGACGATCGTGGGCGCGCTGGACGATCGTTTCGACTTGTCGCCGAAGATCAAGCTGCTCGGGCAAATCGCCGCAGCCAGCGTCGTCGTTTCGTTCGGCGTGAAGGTCGACTTCGTGACGCTGCCGTTCGGCGACGGCGCCTCGATGGGTTGGCTCAGCATCCCGATCACGATCTTCTGGATCGTCGGCGTCACGAACGCGATCAACCTGATCGACGGGCTCGACGGCCTCGCGGCCGGCGTCTCCGCCATCGCGACGGGTACGATCTTCGTCTTGGCGCTGATCATGGGCAACGTGACGGTCGCGGTATTGAGCGCCGTCTTGCTCGGCAGCATCCTGGGCTTCTTGTTCTTTAATTTTCATCCGGCGAAGATTTTCATGGGCGACTCCGGCGCATTGTTCCTCGGCTTCAGCTTGGCGGCGCTGTCCGTCCTTGGCTTTAAACAAGCGACGCTCGTCTCGTTCGTCGTGCCGATCTTTATTCTTGGCGTTCCGCTGTCGGATACGTTCTTCGCGATCGTCCGCCGGACGCTGAACAAGACGCCGATCTCCGCGGCCGACAAGAACCATCTGCACCATTGCTTCTTGGCGCTCGGCTTGAGCCACCGCAACTCGGTGCTCGCCATCTACGGCATCGCGGCGATGTTCGCGCTCAGCGCGATCCTGCTCTCGACGGTCGCGCAATGGGTGGCGCTGATCGTCATGGCCGTCACGTTGCTCGTACTGCAGATCGGCGCGGAGCTGATCGGCATCGTGCACAAGAGCCGTCGGCCGGTCATCAACTTCGTGCAGCGGCTGCTTTCTTTAAAGTAGGAATTTTACGCTTGGGCTTCGGGCGCTCGCCAATCGGCGGGCGCCCTTCGCGTTGCAATAGGTTTTTTTTGTTAACCTGACTTTATTAAGTTTATGTCGGGATTTGCCGATATATTGGGGTACATGAAACTTTTTGGCCGAAGGCGGAGTCTAATCATAAAGGAGTGCCTGATGGCAAGAGGAGGGAAGCCGGGAGAATACTGGCAAGGCCTACATAGGAGAGGAACCGAACGAGACGAATGAGGAGGAGTTTTACTTTGAAACGGAAGTTTCGCCCGTGGTTACATATCGCTTTAGTGTTATCCCTGCTTGCGAGTGTGCTGCCGATGAACACGGCGTTCGCAGCGGCTCGGATTACGATTACCAGCTTGTACGTAACGGACGAGCCATCGGAGATAACGAACGGAAGACCGACGAACGACGGACTTGTGCCGAGAACGACGAACGGTACGCATAATCTGATAGCGACGATCGAGGGCATTACGGATTCTCAAATTTCGAGTCTGTACCTACAAATTGCGAACGTGACGAACGGAACCACTGTCACCGAGCGCGCGATTACAGCCCAGAAGACGGGGGCCTTCGAAATTTTGTTCAGCAATGTGCCTTTAACCGAGGGCTTGAATCGCATCGTGGTCAAGCTTGATGGAGGCAGCACGGTGGAATCGGCGCCGGCGTGGATTTATTACACGGCCACAACATCTATTTCCGATTTGAAGATAAACGGGGAGAACTTTAGCGAAAATCGCTTTTTCCCTTCCAACCCAAATCAATCGACGGTTGTCAATTTATCCGGCCGCGCCCCTAACGCATCCGAGGTACAAGCTTACTTGTACGGAAGTTCTACGCCCATTTCGGGATATTTGAACCAAGGGGAATTCTTCTTTATCGGGGACGATATCAACAAAACCTCCTCGACCGCGAGCTTGAAACTGCGTCCCGGCGATAACCCGTTGACGCTGTTTGCACGTAACAATTCGAAGTCATTCCAATTGAGTCGGACGTTGATTTATGACAACGGCGGACCGTTCGCCTTTAAATCGACGATCCAAGACAGTACCCCTACGGCGACCAAGCAATTGCTTGTGAACAACCCGGTCGTGCAAACGCCGAATGTGACGGTCGAATCGTTGCTGAAGGTCGACTTGAACACGAGTGGTTTGCCGGAATACCGTTATGTGGATGTGTACGCGGCGGGGGAACGGTTCGGTCCGTACGATCTTAGCGGCGCGCTCGCGGCCGAACAGGCGACGGACGTGTTTCCAAAGACGGTATATGAAGGGCACGGCGCGATCGACTTCGTATTAGTCGGGTCGGCGCTGGACTCGACGGAGCTGTGGATCCAGGATAAAGACGGGGTCCCGGCTGCTTCAGAGCTTCCCTACCTCATGGGTTCGTTGTCCGCCGATAAGACGAGGAAGGTATTTACGTTGCCTGCGGGGACGCTTACCGAGGACGACTCGCCGTACAAAATTACTGCGCGCAAAGATAATAACGGTGCCGCGCTCGCGGAATTTACGATTACGGTGATAGACCCGGGATCGGTGCCTGCCGTGACGGGGGTAACGTTTAACGGCGCCCCGATTCGCGAAGGCAATACAGCGGCGCCGACGCACAACATCACATTGAATGCGTCGCCTGCTATCGATTCTACGAAGTCCTTTATTGTTCAAATCACGACATTGGACGGGACTGCCGTCGGCACCGGGACCGGCGTTACGGTCACGGACGGAGCGGTCAACATCCCGTTTAACCTACCAAGCTCGCTAGTCAAAGGCCAATATAAGGCGAGGTTGGTCTACGACGGGTATACGCTCAGCGAACGTTATTTTGTCGTAGAGGAAGCATTGCCTCCGGATCCGACGATTTCGAACGTCGTTGCGGGAAGCACGGCCGTAGCCGTAGCCGGCGAAGATCCGAACCCGACGCATATTTTCGTGCACGGACTCGGTTTCGGAACCGATATGGCGCAAGTGACGGCGGATTTGGTAGGCGCGTTGCCCGCGGATCAGCATGCATTGACATTGGTTTATCTGGAAAACGATCTCGCCGTTTTCCGTCTTGCCGATCAAGAGGCTTTAACGCACGGTGTATCGTACGGCTTGCAAATGTATACGCCGGGCGTTGATCCGGCGCTGGTGCCGAACGTGTTGACGGCAATGACGTTCGCGCCGGCCGATCCGAATTACGACGACAAAATTGTGACTAGCATCTCGCGCTCCCAGATGTTATCGAGCGAGCTCGGCACGCCTACTGGGACCGTAACCTTAACAGGGAAGCAGCTTAATAGCGTCGCTGGACAGTTGTCCGTGCAAGTGTTAAACGAGAATGGAACGAGCGTGGCGACACCTGCGATCTCGAACGTGACGGCCTCCTCAGCGACGGTTACGATGCCGATCCTCGCACCGGGCAGCTATATTATTAGAATTCTGAATACAAGGCTAAATGGAGCCGTTACCGAACAAGTCACGATCGGTCAGTTTCCGTTTACGGTCGCCAGCCCGGCGCCGTCGAGTTTGACTCCGAACGTACGTTCTGTTTCTGCTACGGCGGCTTCCGCGGTCCGCGCGCTGACCGTAACGGGATCTAACTTCGGCAGGTCTGCAACGGCGTTCAAGCTTCGCTTCACGCGAGGTACGACGACGATGATCATGGATGCGCAAGCTCTCTACGACGAGTCGCGAATCATCTTCGATGCGCCGACAGGGCTTGCCGTCGGAACGTATGACGCGGAGCTGTTATACAATGGTGTGGTGATGGGCTTACCGATGACGTATACGGTTAGCTCCCCGCCGGCGACGCTGCGCGAGAACGCACAGTGGTCGAAGACGGGTGAATACCGGGTGTACGAGTTTAGCGCGAATTTGGCGTTGACGTCCGAGCGCGTTCAGACGTTGGAATTCCGGTTCTATAATGTTCCGACGGATGTCGTGCCTCCGACGACGTACACCTTCTTATATGAAGATCCGACCCAGCCGAATATTACCCGGGTAGAAATGAGTTCCGGGGGTAATACCTATCAAATCAGCGACGCGGCGACGAACGATTTGAACGAGCAACCGGTAACGTTCATCGTCACCACAAATGCATTGGCGAATGGCGTGAACGTATACTTGGGCGGTTACTCCAGTTCCGCAGATCCGACGTATACCGCGACATTGTCGGAAAACGGGGGGACTTATAAGAAATTTAGCGTTACGTTAAACAGCTTGCCAAGCGGGATCAATCAGATCGCTTTCGTTCCGAAAACTTCCGATCCGGCGCCGATCTCCAAGGTAGGAGAAAATTTGGCGGGGAGAAGGACGTATTCGATTAATGTGTCCAGCACGCCTTACGTGATTGTAAACAATCTGCATTCCGGTATGGTCATAAGGGATATCGCAGAGTTGCGTTGCGGAACGACTACGCAGTGCTTGACCGGCCGCTTGATCAACGTCGCGGACTACCGACAACTCGGTATCGTCGTGAACGGAAATGCTTTCGGTTTGGACGTTGGCGAATTCAACGACGTGACGAATGTGTTCAATTTCCGTTTCGGTCCGGGTACGACCCATCTTCTGACGACGGACGGCGGCAATTTGCGCGAAGGCGCGAATACAATCGAGTTTATCGTCTACGAAGATATAACACGTACGAGACCGTTAACGAAAGCGACGTACAATTTATTTAAGTTCAGTACAAGTGCGCCTGATTTCTTGTCGCTCGTTCCCGTCGAGGATACGGATACGGTCAAGTATCGTCCAGCTAACGTCGCAAATTCGTTCGTGACGAACGAGACGACGGTTGTGCTCGCGGGCCAATTTGCGAATGCGA
The DNA here is from genome assembly GCF_035645235.1 of Paenibacillus sp. Lineage (GTDB taxonomy): Bacteria > Bacillota > Bacilli > Paenibacillales > YIM-B00363 > Paenibacillus_AE. Next base: position 17,000 of record NZ_DASQMZ010000137.1, on the reverse strand, counting down.
CCGAAGTAAAGCTTACGGTGAAGACCGTCGATCCGGCTACCGGGGCTACCCAAACCATCTACGATCGCAGATACGGCACGGGATTCAACCAGTTCGAGCCAAGTACAAACAACCCGAATTTTTTTTCTAGGATCAATCAGCCCTCTGCAGGCCAATTCGCAACTCGGGCCATTACGTTAGCGAGCAAGGGCGATACGATTTTCGAATTCGCAATCACGAACGCCACAAATATCGTCGTTACCAGGACAATTACGATTACGCGCGAGCCGTTGCCGTACCTCGTGTTGAATCCGAAGATGACGAAGAACGAGCAAGGCGTGGATCAAGCGAACATTAACAGTAATTACGTCGAATTCGAAATCGCCGCCGAAGGCGCGGACGCTGTATTATTCGACGGGCAGCCTGCGATCCAACGAGAGGTGACGGACTTAAACACCGGCTTATTGGTCAAACGGTTTTATTATGAGGCGCGAGGGCTCAGGAACGGCAGGAATAACATCGAATTCACCGTCGTTCGAGGCCAGGAGGAAATTGACGCCGATGTCGTCGTAAACAACGTAAATACGGCGCTCGAAGGCGCGCAATTCAAAACGAAGATCAGTAACCGCATCCGTGCTTTCAACGGGTTGGTGAACTTAACGTTCCCGCGAAACACGAATTTAATGCGGAACGATCCGACCGCAATCAACCAATTCATTACGGCGGATCGTCAAATCTTGTTCGGCATAGCAAATAAAGAGGACGGAAGGGTTGACAAATACAAACATCCTGCGCCTTACGACGGGCAAATCGGGAACCCCAATCCGCTGATCCCATCTAACGCAAAATTGATTTTGTCTGAACCGACGGGACGATTCCGTTCCATCAGTCCGCTGGTGTGGATCGATGCGGGGACAATCGCCGCAACTGAAAACGATGCAAGGGAAGCCTTAAGTGGCAGCGGACGGTTGCCATATGACGGGACGCCATATTACAACAGGTCCTTGAAGGATCTCGTCGTACCTTCTCAAGTCGGCGAGTTGACGCTTACTTACGACCCGATCGTACGGAACGAAGGCTGGAAATACGTGACCGTTTATCATTATGATATTTACGAAGACCATCGCGGTGTGGTCGGCCCGAGATGGCGAAATATCGGCGGCGTGGTGGATCCCGAAAAGAATACGATTACCGTACCGTTCGAGCGCTTCGGCTTCTATCAAGTCATGTATATGGATCAGAGCTACGACGACGTCATCTCGCATCCGTGGGCTCGCGACCAGCTCGATATTCTGTACGCGCGCGGCGTTATGTTGAACAAGAACAACACAACCTTCATCCCGAACGACCCTATTTCCCGCGGTGAGTTCGCGACGCTGCTCGTGAAGATCTTCGACATACCGCTGCAATATACGGAGCGTCCTTCCTTTACGGATGTGCTGCGCGTGAATCCGCTCGCTAATGGCTTGTACGATTATAAGTACATCGAGACGGCGGCGAGGGCCGGCATCGTGCGAGGCGCGGGCGGCGGGCGGTTCCAGCCGGACGCGGCGATCACGCGACAGGACGCGGCGGTCATGATCGCGCGGGCGGCGAACCTGCGACTCGAAAGCAACGAGACGCGCATCTTGTCGCAGTTGCAGAAGGCGTTCACGGACGCGAATAGCATCGATATATACGCCAGATCGGCGGTGCTGGGCGTCGTGGACGAAGAGTTCATCCTAGGCAAAGAAAACGTTCTGCTCCAAGGGCAAAGCAAGCCGACCTTCCGATTTGATCCGACCGCGACGTTCACGCGGGCGGAAGCGGCCGAAGTGGCCATCCGGGTCATGAGAGCCAATAAGAAAATCCCGAGATAACCTCGAGGTTCGCCAAGGAAATCGCCCGAGACATCGGGCGATTTTCTTTTGCCTTCGTCAGTCCGACGCAATGTGGCAATATGGAAAGCATTAGTGATAGACGCTGATGATAGATCGAGATATACTAGGTTTCGTAGCCGGCAAGCAACACGCGGCTGCAACGCAGAAGAAAAGAAAAAAGTTTTTCGCACGATCGCAACTTTTCCCGAAACACTGCGTTTAATATGGTGAACCCGAGGCGAAAGCCACTGGACATTGGAACCACAGCGATCGAGCGAAGAGGGTTGGAACATTTTCTCAAAATTCTCTTTACGCTTATTGCCTACCAATGTATAATTGGAAAGTGGTTTTAGTAGCTAGTCTTAACAGGTTTACTAGTTTCTACAGCTTGTCCTTACGAACGACAGGTTGTAGACTTCCTAATAGGAAAATTAACGCTCAACCTTGGAAAGGGGGTGAATCGGCGATGAGGGAATCGAGCTATACAACTAAAAGAAATTCTCACACACCGAACGATATTCGAGGAGGAGAAAAAAAGGTTATGAAAAAAGGTTTATCGCTGCTTCTTGCAGCTTCCATGGCAGTATCCGCATTCTCGTCGGCAGCAATGGCTGCTGAACTGACAGCACAAGAGAAGTTTGACGCAATGGTCAAAGCTGGTATCTTCACAGGTTACGAGGATGGTTCTGCTGGTCTTGACCGCGACATGACTCGCGCAGAAGTTGCAACGGTAGTATTCCGTCTCCTTGGTCTTTCGGAAGACGCTGCAGGCGCAGCTGCTTACACGGATCTCGTGGGCGCAGAGTGGGCAGCAGGCTATATCGGCGCAATTACGCCGGAGTATATGGAAGGTTACGGCGACGGCAAATTCGGCCCGAGCGACAAGTTCACGTACGAGCAACTCGCAGCAGTATTGGTTCGCGTACTTGACCTCGACGTTGATGCTAGCGCATCGGTTGAAGGCACGACGTCCGACTGGGCGAAGGGCTACGTTGCAGCAGCAGTTGCAGCTGGCGTCCTGACGGCTCAAACGGACTACACGAAGCCGGCACTTCGCGAAGCACTCGTAGCATCGGCATACGTTGCTAACGAGAAGTTGAACCCGCCGGAAGTGAAGGAAGTAGCAATTGCATCCGCGACGCAAGTCGGCGCGAAGAAATTGGAAGTGAAGTTTAACCAAGCAGTTGATACTTCCAAAGCTGTCGTTTCGGTTAAGCGCGGCGCGATTGCAACGAACCTCAGCAATCAGGACTGGAGCGAAGACAAAACGACGTTGACGCTTGAAGGCTTTGCAAACTTTGTTGCAGGCGACTATACGGTTTCCGTCACGGGTCTTTCCGACGCAGCTTTGTCGCAAGTTATCAAGGTTGAAGCAAGCAAGGTTGCAAGCATTGCGTTCAAAGGCGACAAGTTGATCTTGACAGGCGCGACAGGTACTGCAACGACAGCAAAAGTCGGCTACTCGATCAAGAACCAATTCGGCGAAGAAATCAACAATGCTGGCGTTACGGCTTACACAAGCGCAGCAAGCGTTGCTGCAGCAAGCGGCGTTGCTACAGTTACGTTCGGAACAGCTCCAGCAATCGACGCGATCGCAACGGTAACGTTGGTTGACAGCGCAACGGGCGTTTCCGCAGCAGGTACGTTCAAAGTAGCTGCACAATCGAAAGTAGCTTCCTACGAGTTCGGCGAGTTGAAGAACAAGGACAACAAGGTTCTTCGCACGAGCACGAATGTCGGTACTGACAAGTTCCAGTTCGACGTAGCGGCAACGGACCAGTATGGTCTTGAAATTACGTCTGCAACGGATTTGCAAGCTGACTCTTTGATCAGCACTTCCAACGTTGCCCTGACTGCTCAGTTCGTTACGGGCAGCGACAACAAGCCGAAGCTCGAAGTAACGGGCATTCCTGCAACAGCAGGCACTTATAACATCATCGTTGTATCCAAGACTTCCGGTAAGGCAGTAACGCTGACGGTAGTCGTTGAGAAGGCGATCTCGGTTGCTTCCTTCAACTTGGTTGCTCCGTCTGACATCTTCGTAGTTGGCGAGACGACGTATGTACCGTTCGAAGCTGTAGACCAATACGGCAACGTATTGACGAAGTACGACGACATTAACCCGTTTGTAACGCTTTCCGACTCGGATGCACATGTCACAGCTACCCTGGTGAAGAACCCGGTAACAGGCGAAGCTCGAGTGAAGGTTGAAGTTGCTAGCACGGCAACTGCCGACACGACATTCTTCGTAACATCGATTGTAACGGCTGAAGCGAAGACGTCGCAAATCAGCGCCAAGATCAATGCAGCTGCTAAACCGGTTCGGATCGCAGCTCTGAAAGCCGATTCCGGTGTAGTTACGAAGCTCGTGAAGGGCGGCGCAACGACGACGATCGATGCTGGCGACTTCCAATTGAAAGACCAATACGAGCGTGACATCTCGCTTCCGGGCGCTGGCTTCTCGATCGAGTTGACGGCACTTGACGGCACGATGAACGCAGTAACGCTTGATGATTCGGATCTGTCTTCTGGACAAACGGCAACTGTAACGGCGGGTGCGAATGCTGGTACGGAAACAATCGTAGCAACGCTTAAAGAAGGCGCTAACGCAGTAGCTAACAGCGCGGTTCAAGTTCCTGTCTCGGTAGTTGAGAAGTCCGCTATCGCATCGTATGTCATCGATGTAGCTGATAAGCTCTATGCACCGACGGGTACTACTGCAACGACGTATGCTGCAGCTACGGCGGCACAACAAGCATATGCGAAGGGCATCTCCGTATACGGTCAAGACGCTAACGGCGCAAAAATTGCACTTGTCGCTGGCGACATCGTGAACAGAAGCTCCACGAACTCGAACCTTGAGTTCACTGGCAACAATGTATTTGCCAACGCAGTAGCTGACGCTTCGAAAGAAGAGTCTGCAACAATCGTAGTCGTTGTCAACGGCGCGAACGGAACGGCAACTGCAACGAAGACGATTACGTTGACTTATGCAGCTCCGGTTGCTGGCGACTTGGTAGCGAAGGCAACTTCCGCTAACGTTGTATCGTTCGCTGATGACGTAGCAGTTCTGACGGCTGCCCAAATGACAGCTCAAAACGGCGACGTAGTATCCTCGAACAAAGCTGGAACGCGTGCAGACGTATACTTCGAAGTGAAGGATCAGTATGGCGTAGCAAGTGCAGCGGTTGCTCCTTCCTACTTCACGCTTTCCGCTAAGAATGCAGCTGGCACGGCAATTCCGGCAGCTTACTCGATCAATGCGACGACTGGCGTTCTTACGGTCAATACGGTAACATCCGGTGACGAAATCACGATCACGGCAATCATGAACGACGGCAAGACGAAGTCCTTCAAGATTATCGTTGAGTAATCCAAGAATTGAGAAAACGGCGCTCTCCGGAGCGCCGTTTTTCTTTTGTATATTTTTACTTTTTCCAATATCGAAACTTATTCCTTGATTTAGACGTTAAATAGATGAAGGATTGATTCGGCATTGGAGGGTAACCAAGTGAAACCAGGGAATTTTAAAATTGTGACGGCCACGATTGTATCGTTAGCATTCCTTTCTCAGCCTCTTGCTATGCATAGTGTAAGCCACTCGTTAGCCGCTGCAGCGACGGTCCAACCGCAAGTCGTGAAGCTCACCAACAATAGTTACGTAACCTTAAGGGATGTTCAGTTTCTGAATCAAACGGACGGAAAGACGATTTCCTTTTCTTTGGCGTATACCAACAACGAAGCCTATGATCTGGATTTGAGAGATTACTGGGTTAAGTTGAGAAACAAAGAAGGGCGTACTTTTAGCGTTAATGTGAGCGAGCTCGATAAAAATCAAACGACGATCCCTTCTAAGTCCGCAAAGTATATTACTTATTATGCGAAGGCCGACAGCGCGACGGAAACGACCGAACTGAGCTTTCAAGTAATTAAGTGGGACTTTAACGTGGCCGGTTTCGAGAGAAATTTAGGTACGATTCAACCGGGATTAGCCGAAACAGGCGAAACGCAGCCGTATTCCGCAAAAGTGATGCTTTATCAAAGCACAAAAATCCGGAGTGCGTTAAAGCAATATAGCGTAAGTCAGGATCAAACAAATATGTACTTAACGATGAGTTTTTTGGTCGAAAACGTTGGATACCGGTCAACAGACATCAATAAAATGAAGTTTTTTGTCCAGTCGTCGAGCTCTTCCGTCTTCGATGTGACTTCCGGCGATCTTTCGAAAATTATGTTGCAACCTTCGGAGAGAAAAATCATTACGCTATATGCAACTGTTCCGAAGTCGCTGGCAAACCAAAAAATGTCCTTAAAGGTAGCGGACTCGAACGAAACACTGAATTTACCGATCGGCGGGTTTGCATTGCCTAACGTGAGTACGGCGGAACCGGCAAAGATCGGCGAAACCAAGCCCATTTTCATTTCTGAACAACCAGTACAAACTTCGCTTATAAAGGCATTTGCAAGTACGAATGGCGAAGTAACAGACCTCTCATTCAGTTTTACGCTCGAAAACGTGGGTAACGCCGTTGCTACCGTTCCCGAAATGGAGTTCTATGTAAAGACGGAAGGTAACATCTATTACCCAGTGTCTTTTAACAAGAGTACGCTTGAAAGCTTGCTCCCGAAAATAAAGAAAACAGTGACGCTTAGTGCACAGATCCCATCCAGTTTATCGGAGGGCAATTCCACGTTGCTGATTCAATTCAAGAATGAACCGGGTAAGTATTTTCCTTTGGCAAATTATCATATACAAACAACCGGCGAACAGACTTCCGCTAACACGTTATACACGGAGGATCAACTGCAGGTCGAGCTTCAGAGCGTAGTGAGAACGTCTTCCACTAACAATGATTATTTAGTGTTTGATTTTATTGTAAATAACCCTAGCGATGGATCGAAGCAGCTTCCATTGTTGAAGGGTGCCGTTACGATAGGCGGTGCTGAGGGTGAATTGTTGGAGCTTCAAAAAATCGACAAAGTCACTTTTTTGTCGTCGAAAGGAAGCGTTCGCTACCGGGTGTACGTACCCGTTGAGTTTTCGACCAGCGCCTCTGTTGTTTCGTTTGCGTTGCAAGAGGGTCAAGAGGAGACGAACCTAAAGCAGGTAGGTAAATTCCAAAACGTTCGCATCCAACAACCGGCTACTGTCGGGTCGACCGACAAATATGAAATATCCACAGTCGGTAACAAAGCGGAAGTCACTGTAAAGAGCACTGCAATCTACACAGGCGAAGAATACGATTATTTCTATGCCGAGCTGGTATACCAGAATAAAGAAACATGGATCGCATCGGCACAAAATATCGAAGGGTATTTGCAGGTGGATGGAAGAAACCTGCCTGTAGATTTTACAAAAGTAGAACAGAAGATATTCCCTGAAGGAAAGACGTTGCTGTCCGCGATCACGCGAATTCCAAAGAGCTATAATAAAGCCGAAGCGAAATTTATTATCGGACAGAGCGCTAATCAGGAAACGTTGCCCGGTGCCATCGGGCAGCCAGTCGCTATTGAACTGAAAGCGGAGAATATCATCCAAACCGAATCCGACTTTACCGAAATTTTATTTGGCGAATACTTGTTGAACTTGGAGTCTTTCAGCCCTACACTTAAAGGTGACTTTGATGGATACTCATTCGAAGGAATGAATCTTAATTTCTTCTATGACCTCTTTAAAGTAGAAGAGTACGAAAACACCTACACGGATCACAAGCTTCTCATCGAGTTCGTGGATTTTGAAAATGAGACAACGATTTATTCGAAAGAGCTTACCTTCGATCCGAAAAGCACGACAGGTACGTATCTCAAGGAAGGAGAAAACATTAGGAAGACGATCTATTTTGAAGATTCAAATATTATGAGTAAATTGTCGCATCGTAAGTACTGGATTAATGTGTACCATGTATATAAGGATCAACAATTTAAAATCGCAAGTAAAGATCTGATCTGGTAATTTTTTCAGTGGGAGAGGGACGACCATGCGTTGGGGGAAAATGATAGCGGCGACCGCGGCCATCGGCTGCGGCGTCTGGGTCGGCTCGATGCTCACGACGTTCGCGAGCGGCATTCCAGCGGCGGGGCAGCCGGGCTCGTCGGAGGACCCGATCGTGACGAAGGGGTACGTGGACGAGCAAATCCAGCGGGCGCTGAGCGGCGAGGCGGTCGGCGGGACGGGAACGACGACGGCGAAGATCGCGGCGTTGGAGCAGCGTATCGCGGCGCTGGAGAAGCAACTGGCGGAGGCGAAGGACGCGAGCGTGCCGTACGCCGTCGTGCGTCTGAAGGCAGGACATATGATATTAGGCGCAACGGGCACGGAAATTATCGTGCGGACGGGACAAGCGTACATTCACAGCAATCCGGAAAACGGCGTCCCCGACGTCACCGACGGCGTCGATCTGAAGGTGGACACGCTCGTGCCGAAAAACCATCTGCTCATGATTCCGCGGGAGGGACGAGGCGTGAAGGTGAAGCCGGACTACCCGAACGACGTGTACGTGACGATTAAAGGGGCATACGTGGAAGTCGACGCCCAAGGGAACGCGGTATCGGAATAACGGATAAATATTGCCCTCGATGACAATATGTTAGGGGCTTGAGGCGCGGCGATCCGAGCCATAATACAGGTACACCACTCGATGGAGGAGGTGAACCACAACATGGCGAAAGGATCCGCGAAACGCAGCCAGATCGTGCCCGAGTCGCACAAGGCGCTGGATGCGATGAAGTACGAAATCGCCGCGGAGCTCGGCTTGCCGGTCGGTCCGAACCGTCGCGCGGGCGCGTTCGACGCAGAATTCGCCGGCGAGCTCGGCGACACGGCGTCGGCAGGCGTTTACAACGGCAAGGAGGATTACTGGGGCTATATCGCTTCCCGCGACACGGGCGCGGTCGGCGGGCACATGACCCGGCAATTGATTCGCAAAGCGCAGCAGGACTTATTCGATCTGATCAAGATGTAACGACGGAAAACGGCGCGAGGGTACCCTTTTCCGGAAAATTGACAGGGTTCGACAGTTGGAGTATGATGGAATATCGAAAGGCTAGTAACCTTTTCCCGGGGTCGGGGAAAGGTCCTTTTTTTGCGTATGCGTCTTCTTAAGCATAGATTGATCATCGGCGCAGCAAAATATTCTTTATAGGAGGTCGATTTCATTGACTCAAGTACGCGGGCGTCGCCTGTTTACGTCCGAATCCGTAACCGAAGGACATCCGGATAAAATTTGCGACCAAATTTCCGATTCCGTGCTCGACGCATTTCTGAAGAACGATCCCAACGCGCGCGTAGCGTGCGAAGTGTCCGTAACGACGGGCCTGGTGCTCGTCGCGGGCGAGATCAGCACGCGCTCCGAATACGTGGACATTCCGTCCATCGTGCGCAATACGATCAAGGAGATCGGGTATACGCGCGCGAAGTACGGCTTCGATTACCAGACGTGCGCAGTGCTGACGTCGATCGACGAGCAGTCGGCCGACATCGCGATGGGCGTCGACCGGGCGCTTGAAGCGCGCGAAGGCACGATGAGCGACGAGGAGATCGAAGCGATCGGCGCGGGCGACCAAGGGCTCATGTTCGGCTTCGCGGTCAACGAGACGCCGGAGCTGATGCCGCTGCCGATTTCGCTGGCGCATCGCTTGTCCCGCCGCTTGACCGAAGTGCGGAAGGAAGGCGTGCTCGAATATCTTCGTCCGGACGGCAAGACGCAAGTCACCATCGAGTATGAAGGCGACCAGCCGGTGCGCGTGGATACGATCGTCATCTCGACGCAGCATGCGGAAGAAGTTACGCTGGAGCGCATTAAACAAGACATTATGGCGCATGTCATTAAGCCGGTCGTTCCGGAGAAATTTTTGGACAGCGCGACGAAGTTCTTTATTAATCCAACGGGTCGCTTCGTCATCGGCGGACCGCAGGGCGACGCAGGGCTGACGGGCCGCAAAATCATCGTCGATACATACGGCGGTTATGCGCGTCACGGCGGCGGCGCGTTCTCCGGCAAGGACCCGACGAAGGTCGACCGTTCCGGCGCGTACGCGGCTCGTTATGTCGCGAAAAATATCGTTGCCGCGGGCCTCGCCGAAAAGTGCGAAGTGCAGGTCGCTTACGCGATCGGCGTCGCGCAGCCGGTGTCGATCGCGGTCGACACGTTCGGCACGGGCAAGGTGTCCGAGGAGAAGCTGGTCGAGCTCGTGCGCAAGCATTTCGACCTGCGTCCGGCCGGCATCATCAAGATGCTCGACCTGCGCCGTCCGATCTACCGCCAGACGGCGGCATACGGCCACTTCGGCCGCACGGACCTGGACGTGCCATGGGAGCGCACGGACAAGGCGGATACGCTCCGCGCCGAGGCGTTGTAAGAACAACATAAAAGCACCAGCGTGAAGCACACGCCGTTCGTCCCATCCGGGGCGGGCGGCGTTTTTTATTTTCGTGTGTCGGGGCAAGGGATCGACGGACGAAAAGTTTTGTCGACCGACAGAAGCGGTAAACATCCTACGAAGGTTATGAGTAGAAAGTTGGAGAAAACGAAAGGAGGAACGGGACGAAGGGACATCCAGAATGTGCCGTGCAACTTTTCCCAACCTCTTCGAGTCTATTACAGTTAGAGAGATAGTAAACTTTGAGAGGGAATAGGAGAGAGACACACATCATGGGCGAGAGAAACACGATGATCCGGTTGGCGAGGCCCGTGCTCGCGGGCGCGGTCGCATGCAGCCTGTTCTTCGGCGCATCGATCGTTCCGGGCGTCTCGGGTACGGAAGGTTCGGCGGCGGGCTGGAAGGCGGCACTCTTCGGGGTGCCGGCGGCGGAGGCGGCGACGGCGCCGCAGCTGACGATGACGCAAGAATCGATCGTAACGGCCGGCGTGCGGCAGCGGTCTTATGTATGGAGCCGGACGGCGAAGAGCGGACAACAGATTTCTACCAACGTGAAGGTCATTATAGCGGACTTGCACAACCCGAACGTCAGGCTGGACGTCATGACGGGCGTCGACGGGCAATTCGCGGAGAAGGCGACCGTGCTGCATATGGCGCAAACGACGGGAGCGGTCGCGGGCGTGAACGGGGACTACTTCGATACGTCCTTAGCCGAGCCTTCGACGCTAGGGCCGCAAGTGGCGAACGCCGCAATGATGGCGACGCCTGCCCAAGGCTTGACGGGCATGTACGCGTTCGGCATCACGAAACAGAATAAGCCGATCATCGAGACGTTCGCGTCGCAGGGCGTCGTGACGGCGGCGAACGGGCAGACGTATCCGCTGTCCGGCCTGAATCGAGTCGTAAGCACGCTGGGCAACGCGATCTACATGTACGATGCGGCGTGGGGCAGCGCGACGCGCGCGAAGGACGCGACGCCGCACACGGAGGCGCTCGTCGTCGACGGCGTCGTGCAAAGCCTGCACGTAGGCAGCCGTTACGGGCAGCAGGTTCCCGCGAACGGGTATATTCTTAGCGCGGGCGGCACGGGCGCCGAGTTTCTGTCGAAGCACGTGAAAGTCGGCGACAAGTTGACCGCGAAGGCGTCGCTCGTCCCGGTAAACCCGAATTTGACCTACACGGAAAACGACTTCAAAATGCTGATCGGCGGCCACACGATGCTCGTCATCGACGGCGTGCCCGCCGCCTTCACGAGAGACATCGGCGGCATCCAGGGGAACGGCAACACGGCCCGCACGGCGATCGGCTTCTCTAAGGACGCTAGATACGTCTATCTCGTGACGGCGGATCATGCAGCCGACAGCGTCGGTCCGACGTTGCCGGCGTTCCAAAAATTGCTCATCGAGCTCGGGGTGTGGCGGGCGGTCAACCTAGACGGCGGCGGCTCGACGACGTCCGTGGCGCGGCCGCTCGGCGAGTTCCAAGCGCAGCTCGCGAACGCGCCGAAGGACGGCTCGATGCGGCGCGTCATTAATGGCATCGGCGTGTTTTCGACGGCGACGGGTCCGGCGGCGCTCAAGGGGCTTCTCGTGGACGGACCGAAGCTGCTCTGGAAGGGACAGACCGCGACGTACGGCGTGAAGGCGTATGACGTCAATTACAACCCGCTCGATCCGACGAAGTTGGGTGTGCCGCTGCAATTTAAGGCGCGCGGCTCGAGCCTGAAGGTCGATCCGGCGACGGGCGTCTTTACGGCCGCGGCGGGCGGCTCGGATACGGTTGTCGCTTATTCCGGCACCGTGAGCGAGGAGCTGGCCGTCGACATTATCGACCGCCGCCTCATTCAGAAGCTGGACGTCGTGCCGAGCAAGCCGCCGAGCGCGTGGTCGCCGGGCGACGCCGTCAAGCTGACGGTCAAGGCGACGCTGACGGACGGTCGCATCGGCACCGTGCCGGCGCAGCTCGTGCAGTGGCAGCAGTTCGGCGCGCACGGCGCGATCGCTGGCGACACGCTCGCGTTCGCCGGCTTCGCGGAGGGCGCGTCGACGGCGATGCTCGTCGCTCGGTTCGACGAATTCAGCGCGCCGCTCGCGGTGCCCGTGCCCCAGACGCGTACGACGACGTTGGCCGACTTCGATGCCAAGGCGGTCGAGGCGGCGGCGGAAGCGTACCCGGCGGCGATGGCGACGGCGGCCGTGCAGCTGCTCGGCCGAGAGGAAGATAAACAGCTCCATCTCGTATACGACTTTACGAAGGGCGACGGCGCGACGGATGCAGCCGCGTATGCGACGTTCGGCGGCGCGAACGGCATTCCGTTCGCCGGCAAGGCGGTCGGCATGCAGCTGGACGTGTTCGGCGACGGCAAGGGCGGCCGCCTGCGCGCGGAATTTACGGATGCGGCCGGCGCGGTCCAGCGCGTCACGCTCGCGGAGAAGGTCGATTGGGTCGGCTGGCGGACGGTTTCGGTCGAATTAAAGGATTTTGAGGCCCGCGCGCTGAAAAGAGTATATATGATCAGTAAATCGCAAATCGCGGGCGAGGTCGTCTTCGACGATCTGGCGTTGATCGAGTCGCAATCGCAAGCGAATGCGGACGCGCCGATCGCCGTGTCGCTCGCGGTCGGCAAGAAGGACGTCCTTGTCGGCGGCGAGCCGCAGAAGCTCGACGTGGCGCCGCTCGTCAGCAAGGAGCGGACGTTCGTGCCGGTGCGCTTCGTCGTCGACGCGCTCGGCGGCGCCGTCGATTGGGATGCGGCGACGAAGAAGGTGACGATTCGTAAGGACGGACATTTTATCGAGCTGTGGGTCGGTCAGACGGAGATGATCGCGGACGGCGCGCGGACGGCTTCGGACGTGCCGCCGATGCTGCGGGACGGGCGCACGCTGCTGCCGCTTCGATTCGTGTCGGAGCAGCTCGGGCTGACCGTCCATTACGATGCGGCGACGCGGGGCATTACGATTCAGTAAAGCGAGGGGTGAAACCATTGAACGTTGAAGTCGATGCGATCGAGCGCGTACTCAAGAATGCGACGGAAGCGCTGGAAAGCAGCAAGTATCACATCTACGAAATCGGGGAAGCCGCGCGGCAGGAGCAGGAGGCGCTCTCGACGGAGCTTCAACGGGCGATGGAGGAGCTCGACGAGACGATCCGGACCGTCGATAAGCTCGAAGAGCAATATCGGCGGGCGCGCGTTCGGCTCGTCGAGGTCAGCCGCGATTTCAAAAAATACGGCGAGAAGGATATCCGGGACGCGTACGAGACGGCGACGCAGCTGCAGCTGTCGCTTTCGATCAACCGGGAGAAGGAATCGAATTTGAAGTCGCGGCGGGACGACCTGCAAAAGCGGATCCGAAACATCGACCGAACGATCGAGCGGGCGGAGGCCCTCTTTTCCCAGATGAACGTCGTTTTGGAATACTTGTCGGGCGACCTCGGCCAAGTGACGCGCATCCTCGAGTCCGCGAAGAACCGGCAGCTGCTCGGCCTCAAAATTATTCTCGCGCAGGAGGACGAGCGCCGCCGCATCGCGCGGGAAATTCACGACGGACCGGCGCAGTCGATGGCCAACCTCATCCTGCGCACCGATATCGCGGAGCGGATGCTGGCGAAGGGCGAATACGATGTCGTGAAGGCGGAGCTCGCCGACTTAAAGCAAAACGTGCGAACCGAGCTCGAAGAGGTGCGGAAAATCATTTTCAACCTGCGCCCGATGGCGCTTGACGACCTCGGTCTCGTGCCGACGATCCGCAAGCTGACGCAAGACTTCGAGGAGAAAATGAAAATTCGGACGCGGTTCGAGCTTCGCGGCAAGGAGCGGCGTCTGGCGACGGGCATGGAGGTGGCGCTGTTCCGCCTCGTGCAGGAGTCGCTCACGAACGTGGCGAAGCATGCGGACGCGACGCACGCGACGGTCGAGATGTCGTTCCTCGGGGACAGCGCGGTGCGGGTCGTCATCGCGGACAACGGCGTCGGCTTCGACCTGAACCGATGGTCGTCGAAGGCGGCCGCGGGCGAAAGCGCGAGCTTCGGGCTCGTCGGCATGCGCGAGCGGGTCGAGCTGCTAGAAGGAAAATTCGAGATCGAATCGAATGTTAATGCAGGGACGAAAATCGCGATCGAAGTTCCGTTGGACGACGGATCGAAGGAGGAGGAGAACCATGGCTGAACGGACGGGTCCGATTTCGGAAGTACGGATCGTGTTGGCGGACGATCATTCGCTGTTTCGCGAAGGGTTGAAGCGCATTTTGAATATGGAGCCGGGGTTGCGCGTCGTCGCGGAATGCGGGGACGGCGAGACGGTGCTGGGGCTGTGCCGCGAGCTGCATCCGGACGTGGTGCTGCTGGACATCAATATGCCGATCGCAAGCGGCGTCGAAGCGACGGAAGCGTTATATAAAGAAATGCCTGGCGTGAAGGTCATCATTCTTAGCATCCATGACGACGAGAGCTACGTGTTCGAAACGCTGCGCAAGGGCGCGTCGGGCTATTTGCTGAAGGATATGGAAACCGAGACGCTGATCGAAGCGATTCGCACCGTAGTCGCCGGCAACGCCTACATCCACCCGCGCGTGACGGGCAAGCTGATCAACCAAATTCGCCGCATGACCGAGACGGACGCGGAGCTGGAGACGGCGGCGACGTCGATGGCGGACATCGGCGGGCAGACGGTCGGCGTACGGTTCATTCATACCGACGACAATCCGCTGACGAAGCGGGAGGCGGAGGTGCTGCGGCTCATGTCCGAGGGCAAGAGCAACCGGGCGATCGGCGACTTCCTGTTTATCAGCGAGAAGACGGTGAAGAACCATGTCAGCAGCATTTTGCAGAAAATGCACGTCGACGACCGAACGCAAGCGGTCATTATCGCGATCAAGAACGGCTGGGTCACGCTGTAGCGTGCCCGGCTTTTTCTTTTCTAATGTGTAATGGGAAAAGGTCGCTGTAAGGGGTTTCACTCGCCCAGTCACCAGTCGCGCGCCGTCGGCATATGATGTTGCCAAAGGAGGGAGCTGCGATGGTGGAAGAGATGACGGCCATTTTCGCCGCTTACGGGATGGGCGTTTGCCTAGTGCATCTGCTCGGCGGGCGCCGCTTGGCGCGGACGGACGCCTCCCATGCGGTGATCGTGACCCGCGACGCCGGCGCGTCGGTGGAGTGGCATCTTCGGATGCTGGCGCTGGCGCAATGGGCGCGGCCGCGGCATACGCGGATTACGCTGATCGACGAGGGCTCCGAGGATGAGACACTGCGGATCGCCGAGCGGCTGATGAGCGGGATGAACGCCGAGTGGGAGCTGATCCGGGCGCGGACGCCGGCGGAGGCGCAGCGCTGGCTGGAGCGGCTGGCGAGCGAGGCGGCGGAGGTGCGAATCGTGCGCGGACCGCTTGTCGGCGGCGCGGGATCGGCGGTATAATGGGGGAAGTGAAGCACACTTTTTTCGACGGGCGGACGCCTGCGGGGAAAGTGTGTTTTTTGTTTCCCGGCGGTCGGCCGGGGCGGCGTAACGCGAGAGGAAGGGGCGATGGAGCTGCGGGCGGTGGTATACGGGGTTGCCGACGAGGCGGTCGGTTGGCGGTGGTATGTCAGCATCGCGATGGAGGCGGATTTGTCGTGGTGGCGCCGGCGGGGCGTCGAGGCGTTATGGGTGCTGGATCCGGGCGCGCGGGTTTCGGCCGGCGAAGCGCTGGAGCGCCGGGCGGCGCTGGAGGCGGGCCGCTGCGGACGCGAGTCGTCGGGGCGGCCCGGGGCATGGGTGAGCGCGAGCGGGGCGTCGTGGGCGCCGGAGCCGGAGGCGTACGCGAGGTGGATGCGCCGGCTCGAGGGGCGGCTGCTGCTGCGCGAGGAGATCGAGCGGATGGACGGCGCGCCGGAGCCCTGGGCGGCCTACGCGCAATGGGGCGCGCTGGAAGGGCGCGTGCGGCTGCGGCACGGGGCGGAGCGGGAGCCGGGTTCGGCGCGAGGCGGGCTCTTGGGGCGGCTGCGGGGACTTGCGGTTCGGCTGCGCGGACGGATTGGCGGCGGCGCATCGTCCTCTGGCGCCCGGTGGACGGGCTACCGGTGCACGCGCTGCGGGAGCGGCTTCCCGATGCTTCGCCTGGCGGATTGCGCGCTGTGCGGCGGGCCTTGTCCGTATTGCGAGGGCTGCCTCGGGATGGGGCGCGTTCGGTATTGCGCGGTGTTGGTGCAGGGTACGGCCGGGGGCGAGCTGCGCGCGCCGACCGAGTCGTCCGCGCCGCCGGACCGGGAGGTGCGCGCCCGCTGGGGGTTAAGCGCGGCGCAGGCGGAGGCGGCCGGGGAGGCGCTGCGCTTCCTGCGGCAACGATTGGCTTCCGCGGGCGCGGGTAGAGGGGATGGGAGGTTCCTGCTTTGGGCGGTTACGGGGGCGGGCAAGACGGAAATGATGTTTCCGCTCGTGGAGGCGACGCTGATCGCGGGCGGACGGGCGCTCGTCGCGACGCCGCGGAAGGACGTCGTGCTGGAGCTGGCGCCGCGCTTTAAGGCCGCGTTCCCGCGGGAGCGCGTCGCGACGCTGTACGGCGGCAGCGAGGAGCGCTGGGACGCCGGGACGATTACGATCGCGACGACCCACCAGCTGTTTCGGTTTCGGGAAGCGTTCGAGCTGGTCGTGCTGGACGAGCTCGACGCGTTCCCTTATCACGGCGACCCGCAGCTGGCGTTCGCCGCCGAGCGCGCCCGCCGCCCCGGCGGCGCCTTCGTACTGCTGTCGGCGACGCCGCCGCCCGCGCTGCGCCGCGAAGCGCTGCGGGGGCGGCTGCCGTACGC
>NZ_DASQMZ010000136.1:0-13219 GCF_035645235.1 Paenibacillus sp. | reverse complement strand
GGCGTGCTGCGCAACCTGATCGCGGAACGGCCGCTCGCGGACGGCTCGGGAACGGCGACGGTCGACATCGACGACTTCGCGGCGTTCACGCTGCTGCTGGAGAACGGCGTGCCGGCCGTCTGCCAGACGTCGCGCAATGCGTACGGCAGCGGCAACCAGATCGAGCTTGCGATTTACGGCGATCTGGGGACGCTCCACATCGGCTACGAGTTCGGCGAAACGCTCGTCTGGATGCACCGGGACGAGGAGACGGGAGCGAAGTCCCGCGAGGAGCTGCGGGTGCCGGAGCGCTATAAGCTGGCGCAGATGGCCGACTTCGCGGATTTCGCGCGCGGCGGCGCGGACGAGGCGAAGCCGACGCTCATCGACGGCTACCGGAACCAGCTCGCGCTGGAGGCGGTCGTTCGCTCGTCGGAGACGGGGCGCTTCGTCGCGCTCGAAGACGTGGAGGCGGAGCGCGCGGAGACGCGGACCGAGCGGGCCGGTCGGGCTGCCGCGGCACCGGAGGCGACCCTATGAGCGGCGGCGCGGAACTTCGCGTTACGGTATGGAACGAGTTTCGGCACGAGCGTACGAATCCGGCGGCGGCCGCCGTCTACCCGGAAGGCATTCATGAAGCGATCGCCGGACCGCTTCGGACGCTTTATGGACACGAGGTCCGAACGGCGACGCTCGACGAGCCGGAGCATGGGCTGACGGACGACGTGCTCGAGCGGACGGACGTGCTGATTTGGTGGGGGCATCTGGCCCACGACGAAGTGAACGATACGATCGTCGAGAAGGTGCAGGCGCGCGTGCTTTCCGGCATGGGACTGATCGTGCTTCATTCCGGCCACTATTCGAAAATTTTCAAGAAGCTCATGGGCACGTCGTGCGCGCTCAAGTGGCGGGAAGCGGACGAGACGGAGCGGCTTTGGGTCGTCGACCCGTCGCACCCGATCGCTGCGGGCATCGGCGAATATATCGAGCTAGAGCGGGAGGAGATGTACGGCGAGCACTTCGACGTGCCGCCGCCGGACGACCTCGTGTTCGTCAGCTGGTTCGAGGGCGGCGAGGTGTTCCGCAGCGGCTGCGTCTACCGTCGCGGCGCGGGACGGGTGTTTTATTTCCGACCGGGGCACGAGACGTATCCGACGTACTTCCACCCGGGCGTGCAGCGCGTTATCGCGAACGCCGTCCGCTGGTGCGGCGCCTCCCGCGGCGCGGCGCCGACGTACGGCAACGCGAAGCCGCTGTCGCCGATTCGGGCGCGAGGGTGATCTTACGCCGCACGCAAACCAAAGATAGAAGCAGGGAGCCCGGGCGCTTGCTCGGGTTCTTTTTCGCCGTTTGGTTGACGAGCGGAAATCCGTTCCATACATTTAAATAGAATAGGGGACCAGTTTTTGGGGGTGAGTCCATGAAGAGGATGTCATGGTTCCGAGCACTGGGGTTCGGATTGCTATGCACGTTGCTCTATTTCGCTTCACCCGTACGTTGGTCCAGGTACTGCAAGGCATTTATTTGACCATGCATTACGTGCCGGACATCGCAGCGCAATACGAATCCGTGGACTACCTGCAGCACGAGGTTGCATTTGGGCTTGTATATCGGACGGCCTTCCCTTGGAACGTGGCAGGGGAAATCGTTGGCCTCGTATGCCTCGGAATCTTATTTGACTATGCTTACCGGAGAGCAAAGCGTAATTAGGGAATGGCTGTCGGGAAACCGGCAGCCATTCCTCTTTCCGGACGCAGTCGTAGCGACTCCCAAGCAGGTGTATATATAGAAACAACAAAAATACATCCCTAAACAGAATATTTTTATTGCAAAACGATAAATATGGTGGTAAAGTCATGTTGAAAATCAACGAATAAGCGAGGGGACTTTTATGGAGCGGGGAACGACTCTCTTTCTGAAGGCGGCGGTGGTGCTGATCGGGGTGCCGGTGCTTGCATTGTGCATTTTCCTAGTGCCGGGGATCGCGAATTTTATGGCCGAGTTGTATCCGGAGGCGGCTTGGTTGCAATACCTCGTGTACCTTCTGTTTTACGCGACGGCGGTTCCGTTTTATTTTGCGCTTTATCAAGCGTTCAAGCTGCTAAGCTACATCGATCGCAACCAAGCGTTTTCGGATTTGTCCGTTAACGCCTTGAAGAGCATCAAAACCTGCGCGTTCGCCATCAGCGGCTTGTACGCGATCGGGCTGCCGCTGTTTTATCTTTTGGCCGAAAGAGACGACGCCCCGGGAGTGATTTTCGTCGGCATGATCCTGATTTTCGCTTCCGCGGTGGTCGGCGTGTTCGCGGCGGTGCTCCAGAAGCTTTTGAAGGAAGCGATCGACATAAAATCCGAGAACGACTTAACGGTCTGAGGTGAAACCCATGGCGATTATTGTTCATATCGACGTAATGCTGGCCAAGCGGAAAATGAGCGTGACCGAGTTGTCGGAACGCATCGGAATTACGATGGCGAATCTCTCCATATTGAAGAACGGGAGAGCGAAGGCGATTCGGTTATCGACGTTGGAGGCGATTTGCAAGGCGTTGGAATGCCAACCGGGCGATCTGTTGGAGTATACCGGCGACGGAGACGCGCAGGAACAAGGGCATGAATCCACGGTATAGCCGGGGAATCGCGGCAGCGCCGACGCCTGCGCGAACGCAAGGGCGATTGCGGCATGCCGTGCGACAGCTCGTACGCTTCGGCTGGCAGCAGGCGCTGTCCTGCGTCTTCCCCGTAGTCATCTTCGCCTCGCTCGCGCTGACGCAGGCATTCCCGTTTCCGTGGCTGCCCCGGTACGACTGGCTGCTGCTCATCTGCCTCGCCATGCAGCTATGGATGCTGCGCTCCGGGCTGGAGACGCGCGACGAGCTGAAGGTAATCACCGTGTTCCACCTGATCGGCCTCGCGCTGGAGCTGTTCAAGGTGCGGATGGGATCCTGGTCGTACCCGGAAGAGGCTTGGACGAAGATCGGCGGCGTCCCGCTCTATAGCGGGTTTATGTATGCCAGCGTGGCCAGCTACCTGTGCCAAGCGTGGCGGCGCATGAAGGTCGAATTAGTGGGCTGGCCCCCGCTCTGGGTCGTCACCCCGCTCGCCGCCGCGATCTATTTGAATTTTTTCACGCACCACTATTGGATCGACATCCGTTGGTGGCTGTCGGCTCTCGTATTGATCGTGTTTTGGCGGACCTGGGTGACGTATGAAGTCGGCCCCCGTCGATACCGCATGCCGCTCGCCCTCTCCTTCGTGCTGATCGGCTTCTTTATCTGGATCGCGGAAAACGTCGCCACGTACTTCCGTGCATGGGAGTACCCGAATCAATCCGACGTCTGGCGCTTCGTTCACGTCGGCAAGGTCAGCTCTTGGCTGCTGCTCGTGATCGTCAGCTTCCTCATCGTCGCCGCGTTAAAGCAGGTGAAGGGGCGGCGTTAGGAGTAACGTACATCTTTGCGCCCGCCCGTCCGTATCATGTAAGATGTGGTATGGAACTATAGGGGGGACGCACGCATGAACGTGACGATCGGCGCCCGCGTCGTGAAGACGGGCATCGCGGTCGCATTGGCGCTTTATATAGCGGACATGGTCGGGCTGGAGGGCGTGACGATCGCAGGCGTGGCCGCCATCTTCGCCATTCAGCCGTCGGTGTACCGTTCGTGGCAGCATATGCTCGAGCAGGTGCAGACGAATACGCTCGGCGCGCTGCTGGCGCTCGGCGTCAGCCTCGTCGTGCCGGTCAACGAGGTCGTCGTCGGCCTGACGTGCATCGCGGTCATTCTCATTACGCTCGCGCTGCGCATGGAATCGACCGTCGCGCTGACGCTCGTGACGACGATCGTCGTGCTCGAGGCGGGCGGGGACTGGGCGTACGCGCTCGAGCGCTTCTCCGCCATTCTGATCGGCATCGCCGCCGCCTTCCTCGTGAACGCGATCGTGCTGCCGCCGAATCACCGCAAGCAGTTCCTGGACGGGTATCGGGAGGCGCTGAATACGATGTCGCTGCTGCTGCGCACCGCCGTCTCGGACGAATTGAAGGAGCGGGAAGCGAAGGCGCAGCGCGACAAGCTCAACGAGCTTGTGCGCAAGGCGAGCGAGCGGTACGGCATGCTGGAGGAGGAGTGGCGCAAGTGGCGGCGATTCCGTCCCCAGCCCGGCCGCCAGCTCGTCATCCAAAAGCAGATGGTGCGGGCGATGACGATCGGCCAGCTCGTGCTGGACGCCGTGGAGACCCATTATTTCCCGCAGCGCAAGGACGACTCCGCTGACCGGACGTTCGACGAGCGGCTCGAGGAGCTCATCCGATACCACGAGTACGCCCTGCTGAAATACGAGGGGAAAATGAAGCCCGGCGACCAGCTGTACGATCGCATCGGCGAACGGACGGAGTCGCTCCTGCGGGAGAGCATCGCGCAGGCGAACGCCGACGGGAACGGCACGGTGTCGCTCGTCGTCGTCGCTTCGGCGATCTACGAATACGGCCGGCAGCTGCGCCGATTGGATCGTATGATCGGCCATGTGAACGGAGAGACGTCTCAGGGATAAGCAAAACGACGAGCCCGAACCGGCGCCAGCGGCGACCGGGTTCGGGCTCGTCTTCGTGTATTTCTCGAAATTACCGGTTGCCCCCGTGCATCCGATGCTTGAGCGCCTGCACTTGCTCGCGCTCCGCCTTCTCCTGATTCGCGCCCGAGACCGGGATGTGCGCTTCGGCGGCGGCGGTGCGGTCGCCGTGGACGTCCTCCGGCCATTCCTCGTAAGCGAGCGCAGCCATCTGATATTCCACGACCCCGAGCTGCGGGTCCATCGGGAACGTGTCGCCCGCTCTCAGCTCGATCTCGCGGCCGTACGGGTCTTTATACACGGCATGCGTCTCGACGCGGTCGCCGGACATCGGGTTCATGTGCTTATGGTTCGCCAAGGGAACGCCCTCCTCTGCAAAATCGACGGTTCCGCTTTACTGTTCCCTGGAGGGGCGTTTTTCATTACCGCCGAACACGTCGAGCAGAAGCGCCTCGCTCGCGTCGTCCCGGCCGTCCCAGGATGCCGCGAAACGGACGGTGTGAGACACGCCGAGAATGTCGTAAGGCGCGATCTTATGCTGGCGGGCGGAGCCGACGATCAGCGTGTGCAGCCGCAGCGCCGTCGCCGCGCCGAGGGCGGCCAGCTCCTCGCGGACGGGCGGCGAGACGGCGCCGATGCCGTCCGTCACCATGACGAGGTCGGCGTCGCCGAAGGCGCGCGCTTCGCGCACGAGCTGCATGCCGCGGCGAAGCGGCGCGTCGAAGTGCGTGCCGCCGCCGAAGGCGAGCTGCGACAGCCGATAAAACGCCGCCCAATCCGGATGGCGGTGGTACAGCGGCCGCTCCACGAGCTCGCCCTTGGCGCCGAACAGCAGCAAGTAGAAGTCGCGGCCTTCGGAAAGCGCGAGCGCAGCGAACGTCATGACGAAAATTTGCGCCAGCCGCTGCTTCGCGCCGCGCATCGAATGGGAGGAGTCCAGAAGACAGACGACGGGGCCTTGTCCGCGCTCCTTCGAGGGCGAACGGGCGCTGTAGGTCATCAGCTTGCCGTCCAGCCACTTCATCAGAAAATAAGATTCGTACTCCGGGTCGGCGAGCAGGCTCGCCTCGCTCGGCAGCATATGCGAGAGGTCCCCCGACAGGCCGAGCTCGTCGTAACGGTCGGGCGCCGCGCGCGACCGGCGGTCCCGGCGCCGCCGGGCGATGCGCTCGACGCCGCGGCCGACGTCCCGGATCATCTCGACGAGATCGGGGTGGCGCTTCAGCCGTTCCACCCATTCCAAATACCTCGCGTACGATTGGCGGCGCAGCTTGCCGAGCTCGCTGCCCCAGCGCCGGTTCGCGAAGCGCAGGCTTGCCGCGATCAGCTCGTCCAGCGCCTTCGTCTCGCGTTCCTCCTCCGAGAGGGTGTCCCGCAGCGAGCCGGAGAGCCACGCCCCGAGCTCCGCGTCGAGCGCGTCGAACGTCGCCTTCTCCGCCGCCTCGACCCGCTGGAGCGCCTTCTCCCGCCCCGCGAGCTCCTCCTCGGCCTTCTCGAGCTTCTTCTTCCACTTCTCGCGCCGTACGAAGTCGGTGCGCATCGAC
This sequence comes from Paenibacillus sp., assembly GCF_035645235.1. Taxonomy (GTDB): domain Bacteria; phylum Bacillota; class Bacilli; order Paenibacillales; family YIM-B00363; genus Paenibacillus_AE. Next base: position 7,133 of record NZ_DASQMZ010000136.1, on the reverse strand, counting down.
TCCCGCAGCTCGGCGACGCGCGCGCGCAGCGCGGCGACCTCCGCCGCGGCGAGCGGCTTCGCGTCGGCGGCCGCTTGGCGCTTCGCCGCCTCGGCGACGCCCTCCTCGAGCGTGTACCCTACGCGTTGCAGCCGCTCCCGCTGCTCGGCGCTCATCCGCTCCGCCAGCGTCGCTTCCTTGCTCTTGGCGGCGGACGAGCGCTCGTCCTTCTTGCGGCCCGCCTTGGAAGCCTCATCTCCGAGCTCGAGGCCCGCGCCGCCGGCCGCGCCCGGCTTCTCGCCCGCGCCGGGCAGCTCCCGTTCGGCGAGCGCCGGCATCTCGCGCCGATCCTTCTTGCGCCGCGCCGCCTCCTCGGCATACTGCGCCGTCAGCCACAGCACGGCCTTCAGCGCCGTCCGGAACGCCGCCGGCGCGGCGCCTTCCGTGCGGGGGCGGATGAGCGCATATAAATATTGCCGCATCATCGTCTTCACGAGCCAGCGGTGGAACGGGGGGGCGTCCGTTCCCGCCTCCTCCGACGGATGGGGCAGGTAAAAACAGTAGAAGACGTCGGCGAACAGCTCCGTCGTAAACCAAGGCGCCCGTTTCCGCGCCGTCCGCAGCCGTTCCCGGGCGTCGGCGTCCGCGTCGAGCAGCCGATCGAAGACGTAGCGGTCGACGTTCGCGTGGCGAATCATAACGTGAAGTCGTATTCGACGCCCGGCATGTCCGCATCGAATAACGCGCGGTAGAGCGCCATCATGTCGTGCAGCACCCGTTCGCCGCGGATGCGCGCGGTGACGTATTTCGCCGCGGCGGCGACCGGATCCGGCAGCAATACGTTCAACCTGCGCAGCTCGTCGGGGCGGCCGCGCTCGCGCTCATGGAAGCGGACGAGCGCGCGGCGGAGCGACTGCCCTTGCGTCAGCAGCTCGTCCCGGGCCTGCTCCAGCAGCGAGTCCGCCGCTTCGGGCCGCTGCGCCGGGGCGGCTTTCAGTTCCTTACGGAACTGATGACCCATGAGCTCGGGCTTACGGGACGTCCAACGCTCCAACGTCGCCGCGTAGGACGCTAGCGGCAGTTCCGCTTCGCATTCGATCGCAAGCGCGGCGTCGAAGCGGCTTTCGAACCATTCCCGGACGGCCGGCAGCGCCTCCGGAACGTCCCACAGCATATGCGGGGTGAAGATCGTATCCCACACGGACACTTCGTCGCGCCCGTTCAACGCCGCCGACGTGCGCCAGGCGTCGCCGATTTTGCGCCAGCGCCGGTCGGAGACGGACAGGTCGCGGTCGTCGGCGTCCGTTTTCAATTGGAACAAAAACAACACGATCGGCTCCGGCAGCGCGACGCGGGCGGCGCGCTCCCGCACCGACTCCACGTCCGCCACCGAGAGGAGGGCGGGGACCGGTTCCGCTGGCAGCGTAAACATGCGCTCGTAACTGGACATATGCTTGAGGAACCCGACCTCGTAACGGATCAGGAACCGGTCGTACAGCGCCGCGAGTCCTTCGGTTTCCTCGGGCAGCTCGTTCGACGCCGCGATCAGGCTCAGCAGCGGGGCCTGCTCCTTCTCTCGGCCGTTATAATACACGCGCTCGTTGAGCAGCGAAAGCAAGGCGTTCAGGATGGCGCTGCCCGACTTGAATATTTCGTCGAGGAACGCGAACCGCGCCGTCGGCAAATAGCCTTCGGTCTGGCGGACGTACCGGTCCTGCTTCAGCTCCCGCAGCGATACCGGCCCGAACACCTCGTCCGGCGTCGTAAACCGAGTGAGCAAATATTCGAACCATCCGGCCCCGCCGAACAAGCCGGATACGGCGCGCGCCAGCTGCGACTTCGCGGTGCCCGGGGGCCCGACGAGCAGCGTGTTTTCCCCGGCCATGACGCCGAGAAGCACGAGCCGAACGAGCTCCTCGCGCTCGAGAAAACGGGCCTCCAGCGCGGCGACGGCGGCCTCCGTCTTTTTCTTGATCGAATCCATACGGCTTCACGACCTCCTTCGCGGCGTTCATACACATGCTTATCATTGTAGCAAACCGGGCCGCGGAATACATCAGAGGAACGGGGAGCGGGCGGGCACGTCGAACAGCAGCAGCCAGCCGCAGGCGAACAAGACGGACAGCGGATATGCGAGCAGCGGACGGCGTTGGTGGAGGAGCAGCATGGGGAACATGATGCAGTCGAACAGCACCGACCAGCCCAACGACCACCCATGGTCATGGATCATGAGCCCGAGCTCCAGATACAACGCTTCGATGAGGGCGAACAGCGCGACCCATTTTCCGACGTGGAGCCACAGGGCCGCCGTTCGGCGACGCGGGGCGCGGGATAGAAACAGGAGGACGCAAGAAGGGTAGATGAAAAAGTTATATAACGCCGCGGTCCAGGCATGGTGCGGCACGGAGCCGTCTTCGATCAGCGACCATAGCGGGTAGTCTTGGCATAAATATAAATATAGAAGGTTGCATACGGAGAAATAAAGCATGCTCGCGTGGTACCGCCGCCAACGCGATAAGTCCGCCCACTTCCACAAGGCGTAAAGGACGACGCCGGCCGTGGCGAGATGCATAAGCGCAACCCCTCTCTGTCTCTCTGGGAATATATGCATATTATGTGGAAGGATTTTCTAATTTATGCGCAAAAAAACAGCCGGACCGCCCGGGCGCGGGGCGGTGGCTGCTTCCTTTTCGAAACAACAAGCTATTTAAACAATCGGAACGGGAACCACACGTAAAACAGGCCGATGAACAGGAAAAGCGCCGCGCTGACGAAGAACGGCACGCTCAGCCCGTACGCGTCCGCGATAATGCCGCCGATGACGGGACCGAGCATGACGCCGACGCCTTCCACGGTGGAGAAGATGCCCCAGCCAACCCCTTTCTGCTGCGGCGGCACGAACTGCGCGAGCAGGGCGTTCCAGGCGGGAAGCACCGCCGCGTAAGACACGCCGAGGACGATCGCCCAGAAGAGGCATACCCACAGCGTCTCGACCGTCGTGATCGTATACAGGCCGAACGCAAAGCTGAGAAAGCCCCCGATCAGAAACCATTTCTTGCCGAGCTTGTCGCTCAGCCGGCCCATCGGTACGAGCGCGAGCACCGCGAAGCCACCGCCGGTAAGCAGGAAGAAGGAGTACTGCGTATTCGTCAGCAGCAAATTTTCTTCCGCGAACGTCGGCAAGATCGGCAGCAGCATGCTGGCGCCCAGCGTCTGTAAAATCATCCCGGGCAGCAGCGGCTTCACCGCTTTCATATGATGGACGAGACCGGCGACCTGCTCCCGGAAGGGCGGCGGATGCAGCACGGCCTCCCCGCCTTTGACGAACCAGGACGCCGCCCAGGCGAGTCCCGTCATGCCGAGCAGCACGAGGAAGGAGATCTCGTAGCGGAACCAGTCGAGGAAGAAGTTCAACAGGACGGGTCCGAGGCCGAGCCCCATCATCCAAGCCATGTACAATGCGCCCATCTGCTTGCCGCGTTCCTGCTCGGACACGCTGCTCATGCCGACGATCCAAATCGGGGACGCCCCGACGCCGAACAGTATCGAGCCGACGACGAGCAGCCACGCTTGCGTCGCATATTGCAGCGCCAGCAAACCGACGACGGACAGCGCGAAGCAGGCTTGCAAAATCCATTGCAGCGGGAACCGGTCGAGCAGGTAGCCCATGCCGAGCTTCGCGACCGTGTCGGCGACGTAATGCATCGTGACGGCGAAGCCGACGGTCGTCACCGTCAAGTACAGCTCGTCGACCGCGTATTTCGGGATGTAACTGATCAAGATGGCGCCGCGCACGAACTCGATCAGGAAGAAAATCAAAGCGAGCCGCAGGAGCGGCAACGGAATCGTAAAGCTACGAAATGCGCTCACTCGTCATTCTCCTTCGTTCGGCCGTTACGACGGATTCCGCGTGGAAAGCGTCCAGTGCCTCTTGAATGTCATTGACGACGGTGTCCGCCGATTGGGGCTTCTTCAGCGCCGCCATGGCCCGCACCGCCCGATCGCGGCGTTCGGGCGACTCGAGCAGCGAACGGATCGACTCCGTTACCTGCGTGTCGTCGTAAGCGATGATCGCGGCTTCGCGCGAAGCGAGGTATTCCGCGTTGTCCCGTTCCTGTCCGGGCACGGGGCGGAATAAGATGACCGGCAGCTCGCATTGAATCGACTCGGTCAGCGTAATGCCGCCGGGCTTCGTCACCATCGTGTCCGCGAGCGACATGAGCTCGTGCATCTGCTGCATGAAGCCGAACACCTTGATGTCGGCGCACTCGATTTCCCGCATCGACGCGAAGAGCGTCTCGTTCTTGCCGCAGACGACGAGGATTTGCACGTCGTTCAGCTTCGCCAGGGCGTCGCAGACGTCCCGCAGCCCTTGGAGCACGCCGTACGATCCGGCCATCAGCAGCACGGTTCGCTTGGACGGCGAGAGGCCGTATTTCGCGTACAGCGCCTCGGTCCGCTCCACGCGCGCGAAGCTGCTCTTCAGCGGAATGCCGGTAGCCCGAATCCGGTGCTCCGGCACGCCCGCCGCGGCCATCGCGTCCTTCAAATCGTCCGTAGCGACGTAATACCGGTCGATCAGCGGATGAATCCACCGCCAATGCAGCACGTAATCGGTCAGCACGTTGAAGATCGGCACGGCGACGCCGGTTTTGCGGCGCAGCTCGGGCATGGCGAGCATCGGGAACGTATTGACGACGGCTACGGGCCGCTCGCGCTTCAGCACGTCCTTCAGCTTCCGCATGCCCCAGCTGTGGAACCATGCGGAAAACCACGTGTCGTTGCTCATCTCCCGGGTGCTGTAGTACGACCACCCATAGAGTCTTGGAAACAGCGTGTAGCTCTTGATATATATGTATTTGGTCAGCTCGTTGAGTTTCGGGTACGCCTCCGCGAACAGATCGACGAGGACCGTCTCGTACTTCCCCGCGGCGTCGAAACGTTCCTTAAGCGCGCGGGATACTTGAATATGCCCGTCGCCGTAGCTGGCGTATAGTATCAATATTTTCCTTCGATCCGACGTCACGTCCGGTCTCATCTCCTTAGGGAAGGACTCCCAGGGGTCCGATGCTTATTGTAACCCGGATGGCGCGGAAATGCACACGACCTGCGGTTTCGCCGCTCCCCGGCTTACGGCGGGGGCGGCGGACCGTCGGCCGCAAGCACGTACTGTTCGTACAACGCGATCGGGTGCTTCCAGCGGCTGACCTTCGGGTCCGCGGCGAAGACGGCGACGAGCCGCCGCTCGGGCGAGACGAAGACGAGCTGCCCGCCGTGGCCGAGGGCGCAGCGCACCGTCTCGCCCGCGCCCGCTCGGGCGATCCACCAATGGCCGCCGTAGCAGCCGAAGGCGGGCAGGCCGTCGCCGTTCGGCGTCAGGGCGAGGCGCACGTATGCGGCGGGGAGCAGGCGCCGCCCCTCCCACAGGCCGCCGGCCGCGTGCAGCCAGCCGAGCTTGGCGAGGTCGCGGCCGGTCAGCGCCAGGCCGACGTGGCCGGCCGTGACGCCTTGCGGATCGGCCTCCCAGTGCGGCGGCGCGATGCCGAGCGGGCCGAAGAGCGCTTCCTGCGCGAGCTCGGCGGCCGGGCGTCCGGTGCGGACGGCGACCGCGGCCGAGAGCAAATGCGAATCGACGCTGCGGTATACGAACTTGCCGCGCGTCTGCGGGTCGACCGGCAGCCGCAGCGCGAACCGTACCCAATCGCGCGAACGGTGCAGCCGCGGCACGAACCGTTCGCCGAGCCGTTGCCCGGTTTGCCAATGCAGCCCGGACGTCATCGCGAGCAGCTGCAGCGTCGTCGTCTCGCGAAGGGCGTCGGAGGCGGCCCGCGGCAGCCGGTCGGCGAACAGCTCGCCGAGCGTCGGCGCCTTCGTCCGCCGATTGCGGCAGTCGCTTGTACCGGGCCCGCTCCGGCCCCCGTCCGGAACGTCCCTGCTGAGATCATCCGCGTCCAGCCCGACCTGATCCGTTTCGAGCCCGCTCGAACCGCCGCCGCCAAACAACCCCGCGCACGCGGCGACCGCCGCCGTCACGCTCTTCGTCGCGGAGCGAAGATCATGCGCCGTCGCCGCGTCCGCGCCGCCGTAATAACGCTCGAAGACGAGGCGGGCGTCCTTCGCGACGAGAAAGCACCGCAGCTTCGGATACCGGGCGCGAATGATTTCGTCGGCGCATAGGAGCGGCGCCGGGTCCATGCCGGTCTCCTCGGGGGAGGAGGCTCCCCATGTTCGATCCCCGGACCGGGGGTCGAAGCGGGGCGGGGAGGCCGCAAATTTGTTTCTCGGGGCGTCCATATGCTGCTCCTTGGTGCTTTTACCTTAAGCATGCCCATTTTTAAGCGCGCGAAATAAATTTAAGGGACATAATTATCTGAATATTGTATTATAGATTTAGAGATGCATTACTGCCTGACCTACCTTAACCGAATGACCCAGATTTCGTTACGGAGAGGAGCAAGCTTATGGCTGCAAAAGGAAGTAATGAAGTAAAGGACAGTGTGAGAGAACTGGTACGAATCTATAGGCCTGCCAACCCCCGAAAATTCGTAAAGGATTACGTGAAGAAATACCGGATCCCCGGAGGGTACGAGGACGCGCTGACGCGGCTCGTGGAATTCGAAATGTCAAAGCTTGGAGGTTCGGTATCTTAAACATAAAGCACGCAACGCGCCGCCGGACGATTCGTCGTCCGGCGGTTTTGTTTTGCGGGGACGGGACTCTTTGCTCATAACCCACCGCCCGCCGCCTACGCACCGCTAAATCCGCCCGACAACTTTGCTGTTCCTCGGTAGCTCGCACGTCCGCAAACCGCAAGCGCCTTGGTAAGCGCAAATTTTGCGCATTTCACGACGAAAAGAGCAAATTCTGCGCATAACCCGACGAAAAGAGCAAATTTTGATCATAACCCACCGCCCGCTGCCCGCTCCCCGCCACTTCCGCCCACCGCCGCTCCCGACAAACTTTGCCGTTCCTCGGTAGCTCGCACGTCCGCATCCGCAAACGCCGTGGTTAGCTCAAAATTTGAGCATTTCACGGCGAAAAGAGCAAATTTTGCACTACGCTTGCACCAAACCTCACATGAAAGTTTGTTAGGATATTATCCTAAATATGTAACAAATTACTCGTATCTCTCTGGTTGAATATAAAAAAATCTC
>NZ_DASQMZ010000135.1:0-29783 GCF_035645235.1 Paenibacillus sp. | reverse complement strand
TCCGGCATCGATGGTCGAGCGTCACTTCGTAGAAGACTTCAGCGATTACAAGGGTCGTACCTTGAAGCTGAAGGTGAAGGAAATCGACAGACCGAACAATAAGCTGATTCTTTCCCGCAAGGACGTCTTGGAAGAGGAGTATCAAGCGCAGAAGCTAGAGGTCATGTCCCGTCTCCACGTCGGCGACGTGATCGAGGGCACGGTGCAGCGCTTGACGCAATTCGGCGCGTTCGTCGATGTCGGCGGCGTGGACGGACTCGTGCACATCTCCGAGATGTCCCATTCGCATGTCGAGAAGCCTTCCGACGTCGTGAAGGAAGGCGATAAGGTGAAGGTGAAAATCCTCAAGCTGGTGCCGGAGAACGAGCGGATCTCCCTCAGCATGAAAGCCGCGCAGCCGGGACCTTGGGAACAAGCGGGCGAGCAGTTCCACGCCGGCGACATCGTTCAAGGCACCGTTCGCCGACTCGTCGATTTCGGCGCGTTCGTCGAAGTGGCGCCGGGCGTCGAAGGACTCGTTCACGTGTCCCAGATCGCGCATCGCCGCATCGGCACGCCGCACGAGGTATTGAAGGAAGGCCAGCAGGTGAACGTGAAGGTGCTTGACGTGAACGTCGGCGAGAAGCGCATCTCCCTCAGCATTAAGGAGACGGAAGAGGCGCCGGAGCAACCGGCACGTCCGGAGCGCCCCGCGCGCGCGCCGAAGCAGCAAGTCGACATTCCGGATGCGCAATCGCTTAGCATGACGCTGGGCGAGCGGTTCGGCGACAAGCTTAGCAAGTTCAAGTAAGATGTTCCGAGCGGGGAGAGGAGTCGAATGACGCGGAGATCGCGTAAGCTGGACCACGTCCGCATCGCGCTCGCCACCGGCCAGAGCGGCCGGAACGGTCTTGACGACGTGCGGTTCGTGCATAACCCGCTCCCCGATACGTCTCTTTCCCATATTTCGCTTACGACCCGAATCGGCGACCTCGACATGAGATCGCCGATTCTTATTAATGCGATGACGGGCGGGGCGGCGGAGACGGCAGAAATTAACGAAGGGCTCGGCCGGGCGGCGCGGGAGACGGGCGTCGCCATGGCCGTGGGTTCGCAGATGGCGGCGATTCGAGACCCTTCGCTGGCGGGCAGCTATGCCGTGGCGCGGCGGGCGAATCCCGACGGCCTGCTGTTCGCGAACCTCGGCAGCGAGGCGACGCCGGAGCAGGGGCGGCGAGCGGTCGAGATGATCGAAGCGAACGCGCTGCAGATTCATCTGAACGTCGTTCAAGAGCTCGTGATGCCCGAGGGCGACCGGAGCTTCGAGGGCGCGCTGGGTCGCATCGAGCGCATCGTGCGCGGCGTCGACGTTCCCGTCATCGTGAAGGAAGTCGGCTTCGGCATGACGGGAGACGCCGCCGCGAGGCTGCTTTCGGTCGGGGTGTCCGCGATCGATTGCGGCGGCAAGGGCGGAACGAATTTTTCGAGAATCGAAAACGAGAGGCGGGAGCGTCCGATCGCTTGGTTCGACGAATGGGGCTTGTCGACGGCGGAATCGCTGCTGGAGTGCGGCGCGCATGTGCCCGCCGGCCGCTTGATCGGCTCCGGCGGCATCCGCGGCGGGCTCGAGGCGGCGAAGGCGATCGCGCTCGGCGCAGCCGCCGTCGGCATGGCCGGGGCGCTGCTTCGCGCGCTTCGCGAATCGGGCGTCGAGGCGCTCGCGGACGCGATCCGCGAGACGGAGCGGGAGCTGCGGCTCGTTATGGCGGCGGTCGGCGCGCGCACGGTGGACGAGCTTCGGCGGGCGCCTGTCGTCATCGGCGGGGAAACGGCCGCATGGTGCGCGGCGCGAGGCATCGAAATTTCGAAATACGCGAGGCGCGAGGCGCGACCGACGTCCGAGTAAAATTCGCGCTTCCGAGCGATAATAGGGGAAACAACGAACGTCGCTTTTACATGCGTTCGCGCGGAGGCACGGCGAATGAATGCGGGGTTTCTGTCCTACATAATACTGACGTTGTCGCTGATTTTGATAGGCTTCGGCTGGAGAGCGCAAGCGATCGGGAACGGCTCCGGCAAGGCGGCGGCGGTCTTTTGCCTCGCCTGGATCGTCGGCGCCGCCTCTGACTGGCGCTATGGCGGGGCGACGGGCACGTTCGTCTACGTGCCGCTGCTCGCGCTCGGGGCGCACGCCGTCCGCACGTCTTCTTCGTGGAAGGAGACGGCGTCGATCGCGTCGTTCGGCTGCTTGCTCGGCGCCGTCTTTTCGCTCGTTCAACTGCTGGAGACGCTCGACCCGCTTGTGATCGTCCTTCACCCTTCGCTAGATCCGGTGCTGCTCGTCGGCTTGCTCGTCGCGGCATACGTCCGAATGCCGGCGGCGCAGCTCGCCTTGCTGTCGATCGCGCTCGTCGTGAACGACGTCTACATGGGGTCGCTCTATGCGGAGTGGCAGCCTGCGGCGCTCGGGGATCGCGAGTTCCAGGACGCCTGGTGGCTCGGCGCGGCGACGGCACGAGCCGCGACCGTATTTGGCGTTTCCGCGGTGCGCCGCGCGAAGGCCGGCGGCGGACGGATTCGGGGGTGGCTTCGAGTGCGAAGGTAAGACTTCGCATTCGGGGCTTCTTTTTGTTATGATGGTGGCTAGCAAGTTTTTCAACGAATCGGAGTTCGATACATCACAAGGGAGTGAACCTATGGCCAGACCGATCGTGGCCATCGTCGGCCGGCCGAACGTCGGCAAGTCGACGATTTTCAATCGAATCATCGGGGAGCGGCTCGCGATCGTCGAGGATCGACCCGGCGTCACGCGTGACCGCATATACGGCGCCGCCGAATGGAACGGCAAGCCGTTCAGCATTATCGACACGGGCGGCATTGAAATTTACGACGAGGACGAGCTGCTGAAGCAAGTTCGCATGCAGGCGGAGCTCGCCGTAGAGGAAGCGGACGTCATCCTGTTCGTCGCGGACGCGAAGGCGGGGCTGACGCCCGCCGACGAGACGATCGCGCAGCTTTTGTTCCGCTCGAACAAGCCGATCGTACTCGCGGTCAACAAGATGGACAATCCGTCCCGGACGGACGAAATCTACGAGTTTTACTCGCTCGGGCTCGGCGATCCGGTAGGAATGTCGGGTACGCACGGCATCGGCGTCGGCGACCTGCTCGACGAATTGGTAAAGCGCTTGCCGGATAAGCCGGAAGACCAATACGGCGACGAAGTGATCAAGATCGCGTTAATCGGACGACCGAACGTCGGCAAATCGTCGCTCGTCAACGCGATCCTCGGCGAGGAGCGCGTCATCGTCAGCGACGTGGCGGGGACGACCCGGGACGCAATCGATACGCCGTTCGAGAAGGACGGACAGCAGTACGTGCTGATCGATACGGCCGGGATTCGCAAGCGCGGCAAAGTGTACGAAGCGACGGAGAAATTCAGCGTCATGCGTTCGATGCAGGCGATCGAACGTGCCGATGTCGCCTTGATCGTCATTAACGGCGAAGAAGGCATTATCGAGCAGGATAAGCATATCGCCGGGTACGCGCACGAAGCGGGCCGGGCGGCGGTATTCGTCGTGAATAAGTGGGACGCGGTCGAGAAGGACGATAAGACGATGCAGCGGTTTACGGAGTCGATCCGCGACCATTTCCAGTTTATGTCTTACGCTCCGATCGTCTTCGTGTCCGCGACGACGAAGCAGCGGCTGCATAAGCTGCTGCCGGTCGTTCAGCAGGTCGCCGAGCAGCATTCGATGCGCGTGCCGACGAACGTGCTCAACGACATCGTCGCCGACGCCGTCGCGGTCAATCCGCCGCCGACGGACAAAGGCAGGCGTCTTCGGATCAATTACATTACGCAGGTGGCGGTCAAGCCGCCGACGTTCATCCTGTTCGTCAACGAGCCGGAGCTGCTGCACTTCTCGTACGAACGGTATTTGGAAAATCGCATTCGCACCGCGTTCCCGTTCGAAGGAACGCCGATGCGAATCGCGACGAAGCGGAAAAACGACGGGGAATAGGGGAGAGGGAGAAACGTGGCATACGTTCTCGCGGTCGTCATCGGGTATTTGATCGGTTCGGTCAGCTTTAGCTTTCTTTGGGGAAAAGTGTTTCAAGGAATCGACATTCGCAAGCACGGCAGCGGCAACGCCGGGGCGACCAACACGCTTCGCGTGATCGGCGTCGTTCCGGCCGTGACCGTGCTCGCGCTAGACATCGGCAAGGGCGTGCTGGCCGTATGGGTCGGCTGGTGGCTCGAGCCGGCTTCGCTGATGCTGCCGATTCTTTCGGGCTTCGCCGCCATCATCGGCCACAATTGGCCCGTCTTCTTCGCCTTCCGCGGAGGCAAGGGCATCGCCACGATGATCGGCGTCGTCGCGACGCTCTGTTTCTGGCCGGGGCTCGCGGCAGGCCTCGTCGGCATCGCGGCCATCTTCGCGACGCGGTTCGTCTCGCTGGGCTCGTTATTGTTCGCGACGCTGCTTCCGATTTCCCTCTGGCTGTTCGACCGGGAACTCGAGCTGATCGTCTTTAGTCTCGCGCTTGCGGCGCTTGCCTTCTATCGGCATCGGAGCAACATCGTCAAGCTCGCGCAAGGGAAGGAAAACAAACTTTCGTTCCGGCGCTCGAACGGATAGGGGGCTCGCGGGATGAAGAAAGCGACCGTATTCGTTGCAGGCAGCTGGGGCACGGCGCTCGCCGCGGTGCTCGCGGATAACGGGCTCGACGTGCGCGTGTGGACGAGGAACGCCGCGCAGGCGGAGGAAATCAACGAACGGCGGACGAACGAGAAGTACGTGCCCGGCGCAACGCTGTCCTCGGCGATTCGCGCGACGACGGATATCGAGGAAGCGGCGAGGCACGGCGACGCGCTCGTGTTCGTCGCGCCCTCCGCCGCGATGCGCGACGTCGCCCGAGCGGCGCGCGCGTACGTCCGGCCGGAGCAGCTCGTCGTGCACGCGACCAAGGGCTTCGAAGCCGACACGCTGCTTCGCATGTCGACCGTGCTGGAGCAGGAGCTGTCCCGGCCGGAAGGCAGCGTCGTCGTCCTGTCGGGACCGAGCCATGCGGAGGAAGTGATCGCCAGGCAGCCGACGACGGTCGTCGTCGCCTCGCGGGAGCCGCATCTCGCCGACGCGGCGCAGGATGTATTCATTACGCCCGCGTTCCGCGTCTATACGAACCCCGACGTCGCCGGCGTAGAAATCGCCGGCGCGCTGAAAAACATTATCGCGCTCGGGGCAGGCATGTCGGACGGCCTCGGCTTCGGAGACAACGCGAAGGCCGCGCTGCTTACGCGCGGACTGGCGGAGATCGGGCGCCTCGGCGCGGCGATGGGCGCGAATCCGCTGACGTTCGCGGGGCTCGCGGGGGTCGGCGACCTTGTCGTCACCTGTACGAGCCGGCATAGTCGCAACTGGCGGGCCGGCTATGCGCTCGCCGAGGGCCGCTCGCTTGAGGACGTGCTTCAATCGCTGGGGATGGTCGTCGAAGGCGTTCGAACGACGAAGGCGGCGATGGCGCTGGCGGCGAAGCACGGCGTGGAGCTGCCGATCGCGGCCGAGCTGCATGCCGTGCTGTTCGACGGCAAGCATCCGCGCGCCGCGGTCGAAGACTTAATGGGCCGAGGCCGCACCCACGAAATCGAAGATATCGCCCGCGAAGCGCTTCGGGGCCACCGCTCCCCGCTCGAATAGCCTGCCGCCTACACGCACTCGCCGATCTCCTCATACGATGGAGGTAAACGAGGCGGAGGAGGTAGGTTATGACGAAGCATATCGGCAAAGACGTGCTCGGCGCCGTAAAGAAGCGGACCGGCAAGTCGATCTCGGAGAAAGACATCAACAAGCTTGCGAGCGGCGTGAAGCCGTCCACGATGCAGAGCGAAGCGGAGCTGAAGAAGCTCATTAAGAAGGTCGGCGCGATGGCGGGCGTGCCCGTATCGGATGCGCTGACGAAGGAAATCGTGTCCGCCGTCAAGAAGAGCGGCATGAATCCAAACAACATGGAGCAGCTGATGAAAATGATGATGAAATAATCCCGCCGGCGGGAACGCCGAAGCGGGATTCGCGGGCGTCCGCTCTTCACGAGCCGGGCGCCCGCTTGCGTACGGGGAAGCGCGCTGTGTATACTGTTATGAAAATGAAAATGCGCCGCCGGACGTTCCTACGGCGGCTGTCCGGGAGGTAAGCCCATGTCGCCGTTGGATAAAATGTGGGCGTCGTTCGTAGCGATCGGGCTCATGGCGTTCGCCTCGCTGCTCATCACTTATGCGCGAGCCAAGACGACGGGCGCCGTGCGCCTCGTGCTGTCGATCGTGGCGTTCGTCATGCTCGTCGCGATGCTGCCGTTCGCGCTCTTATCGATGCTATAATTCGGAGGACAAGCTATGTTGACGCTGAAGGGCAGGACCGTCGTCAAGACGGTCGAAGCCGAAATCGGGAAGTCGCTGCTCGATCACGCGCTCGCGCACGGGATCGACGTGGGCTTCTCCTGCACGCGCGGCACGTGCGCCCGCTGCCGCTGTTACGTAGAGGAAGGACGAGCGCTGTTGAACGAGCCGACCGACGCCGAATTCGACCGATTGGACGAGGACGAAATCGAACAAGGCTATCGGCTCGGCTGCCAGGCGGTCATTCGACGGACGGGCGACGTGCGCGCCGTCAACCGCACATATTTCTAATCGAGGTGTAATTCGCATGACCCACCCACTGCCGCAGCCGCTCGCGGAGGCGCTCGGCGTCGCCGCCGATCGATGGGCCTCGCTGCCGCAGCCATGGCTCGTCGGCGGCAGCTGCGGCCTGGCGTTCCACGGCGTGCGGATCGATGCCGCGCCGCGAGACCTAGACGTCTACGTCGACGTCGACGGGGCGTCCGCGTTCCATCGGGCGCTCGCCGCGTACGCGACGGACGAGCAGCAATGTAACGTAACGGAGCGGTATCGCTCTACGTTATCTCATTATACGATCCGCGGCGTCGTTCTGGAGCTCGTCGCGGGCTTCGAGGTTCGCGCGGAAGGGGCGTTGTACCGGATCGATATCGCGGGTCTGTTGCTCCCCTACGCGGCTACGCGGGAGCTGGAAGGCGCCCGCGTTCGGGTCGCCCCGCTTGCGCATGAGCTTGCGTTCAACCTGCTGCGAGAGCGGTCCGATCGGTACGAGCGGATCGCCGAGGCGATGCGCGCCGATCTTTCCGCGCACCTTCCGGCGCTTCGCCGCCTCGTGGCGGCCAACGTATTCGACGAACGTTGGAGAGCGCGCATGCGCGAGCTGCTCGGCTTGCCGGCGGACGCCTTCGCGGGCGGCGAGGAGGCGAACGTATGCCGCGACTGACGTTCCTGCCGGACGGAAAGACGATCGACGTCCGTCCGGGAACGACGGTGCTTGCCGCCGCGCGGCAGGCGGGCGTCGGCGTCCGAACGCGGTGCGGAGGCGTGGCGGGCTGTTTAATGTGCAAGGTGAAAGTGCTGGAGCCGGATCGCGTCTCCCCCCCGACCGAAAGCGAGCGGCGGAAGATGGGCGACGCGGTCGACGGCGAGCGGCTGGCTTGCCAAACGAAGGCAGCCGGGGACGCGACGATCGTCGTCCCGGAGGATCCGCTGAAAGCGGCCGTTCGCCGGCAGCTGGAGAGGCAGAAGGAGGACGATGCGTTATGGTGATCCGCGCGGCGAAGCGCCTCGCGGCGCTGCTGCTCGTGCTGGCGCTTTGCGCGGGCTGCATGTACCGGGGCGAAATCGAACGACGACAGCAAAATCCCGCGTTCGTCCGGGAGGAGATCGATCGGGTCGCGTCGGCGGTGGAGCGGTACTACAAAGCAAGGGGCGTGTATCCGATAAAGAACGCGGACGCGTCGACCCCCGTCTACGAAAAATACGTCATCGACTTGAATAAGCTCGTGCAAACGCAGATGCTGAGCTCGATTCCCGCGAATGCGTTCGAAGCGGGCGGCCATTATTATTATTTGCTCGTCCATCCGGAGACGGAGCCCGTCGTCATGCTGATGGACTTGTCCGCCGTGCAGCGCGTCGCCGATCTGCAGCGCGCGATCGACGCATACCGGCAGGCCAACGGGCGTCTGCCGACGGGGACGGAGACGTCGCCGGGCTTCTTCGCGATCGACTACGCCGCCTTGAAGACGGAACCGCTGCAGATCCGCAGCGCGTATTCGAATCAATATTTGCCCCTCTTGCTGCACGGCTCCGGCGAGGCGCTGATCGATTACAGCCTCGACATCGTGAAAGCGGCGAAGGAAGCCGCCGGCGATCCGCCGCCAGACGGGGCGGACGCGCGGGAATGGCTTGCGAAAGCGTCGCCGCTCGCGCCGGTTCGCTCATTCCCGTACGTATGGGCGGACGGCGAGCCGACGCTTGCAGCGAAATAGGCACGGCAAGACCCATCCATCACACGCATGCACCTAGAGGGCATGCGTTTCTTGTCGTTCGGAATGCAAGCGTGAGCTTTTCGTCGCGCAGATAGCGTTCCGAATAGGAACTTCATAAATTCACAGTACGGCAGAGCCGTTTTCAACTGAAAAGAAAGTACAAACCATCCGACGAGTCGTGTCATGATGGGAAGGGAGGTGAGGCGGCGATTTGCGGCGAAGATCCCGAAACTATTCCGCAGGGATCCTGGAGGAACTTAGGCACGCCAAACGCGAAAAGGAGGAATACGTAACGCATGAACAACGCACGCAAAAGATTGGGTAGGGTTGCGGCCCGCGCGGGGCTCGCGCTGACGCTGCTGCTGTCGGTCGTTCCGCTGCCGACGGCTTCGGCGGCGACAATAAATGTAACCGCTTACGGGGCCAACGGGGGCGACGGCGCGGACGACCGGCAAGCCATTCAGAACGCGATTAACGCAGCAAACTCGGGGGATACGGTTTATATCCCGAACGGCACTTACTACCTCGCTTCGGGCGGATTGGTCGGCAAGTCCGGCATCAAAATCCAAGGGGAGAGCCGGAACGGGGCGGTCCTTCGGTACACGACCACTACGGACGGGGTCATGTTGAACCTGACCAACACGTCTTCCGTGGAGGTCTCCCAGCTTACGTTCTGGGGGAACGACTACACGCTTGCAGGGATCAATCTCGATAACTCGGGCGGCTTCGCGAATCAAGGCAATCACTATTTTCATCACAACTTGTTCAAGGAGTTCACGAAGTCGACCGGGTTTGCGCCGTTCGGCATCATGACCGCCAATTCGGACAATAACGTGATCGCCGACAACGAGTTCATCAACATGGGCGTCAATTCCGACTGGGGCGCCGGGATTCGGGCCGGATGGAATTCGAATTACACGAAAATCCTGCGCAATACCGTAGACGGTTCCGGCCGCGGCGCGATCTTCGCCAACGACGGCTGCGTGGGCGTCGAAGTCTCGGGCAACACCGCGACTCGTTCCGGTATGGCGGAGCACGGATTATCCATCGAGCTTCATACGGACTGCGACTACTCGATCGTCGAGGACAATCATGTCGATCATTGGCTGAGCGTCGTTCGCTCCGAATATACGGCGACGCGCCGTAACTTCGTCGGTACGAACAGCGGCGTCGTGCATGGTATGGGCCTCGAAATTATGGCGCATCATTCGATCGCGACCGACAATATCGTCGATAACGGACAGCAAGTCGGCATTCAGCAATCGTCCGGCTCCGGGTATCAATATTGGGGTTATAACCAGGTTCGTAACATGGTCATGTGGGGCATGCAGCTCCAAGGGGAAGGCGCCGAGGCGCCGCAGCAGTATCAATATTTCTACAAGAATACGTTCGAAAATACGCAACGCAACAATCCGCAAGCCGCTTATCCCGGCTACGCGGGCAATGCCATCCGGATTCACGGCAATTCGATCAACATGACGTTCGACAGCAACACCATCATCAATAACGGTCGGAAAGGCATCGAGATCACGCCTTCCGGCGGGACGGATCGCTTGAGCTTCATTAATAACGTAATTACGGGCAATCAAGAGGACTCCATCGACCAGTATCCGTCCAGCGCGGCGCATCTGGAGTGGAGCAACAATACGGTCAGCGGCAACGGAACGAATACGCAGCTGACGAGCCGCGGCTTCACCAACCCGAAACCGACGGCGAACTTCACGGCGCCGACTTCGGTGCAGCTTGGGCAATCGGTGACGTTCACGAACACGTCCTCCGACAACGGCAGCATCGTCGAAAACCTGTGGGATTTCGGCGAAGGCGTTCCGTCTACGGCCGTAAGCCCGACTTATACGTACCAGGAAGCTGGCACGTACCGCGTCACGCTCGTCGTATGGGATAACGAGGGTCGCGCAAGTCTTAAGGAACATACGATTAACGTCTATGCAGGTCCGCCGGATACGCAGGCGCCTTCCGCGCCGACGAATTTGTCCGCGCCGACGAAATCGAACGTGACGGTCGATCTGTCCTGGTCGGCGTCGACGGATAACGTAGGCGTGTACGGCTATGAAGTGTATCGCAACGGCACGCTCATCGGCACGACGACGGGCGCCAATGCAACGACGTTCACGGCTACCGGCCTCACGCCGAGCACGACGTACAGCTTTACGGTGAAAGCGAAGGACGCGGCGGGCAACGTTTCGGCGGCGAGCAACACGCTGAACGTGACGACGGACGCCGGCGATACGCAGCCGCCGACCGCACCGTCCAATTTGATTTCCACCGGGAAGACGGATACGTCCGTAAGCTTGTCCTGGTCTGCTTCCTCGGATAACATGGGCGTAACGGGCTATGATATCTACGCGGGTTCCACGTTGGTCGCTTCGACGACCGGCGCGAGCAGCACGAATCATACCGTTACCGGCTTGGCTCCGGCCACGACGTACAGCTTCACGGTGAAGGCGAAGGACGCTTCGAACAACGTCTCGTCCGCCAGCAACGCGGTGTCGGTGACGACGGATCCGCTAGCGAACTGGGTACATTGCGCGGGCGAAAACAACACTTGCAGCTTCGAAGGCACGAAGGAAGTGCGCTACGGCGCGAACGGAAGCTATGTGAAGGGCACCTACACGAATTCCGTCATGTGCTCCAACAACGCTTTCGGCACCGACCCGGCACCGGGTTACTATAAAACTTGCGACGTGAACCTCGCCGGCAGCGGCGGAGGCGGCGACACGCAAGCGCCTACCGCGCCGTCGAACTTGACGTCGCCGTCGAAGACGAGCAACAGCGTCAGCCTGTCTTGGTCGGCTTCGTCCGACAACGTGGGCGTGACGGGATACGACGTCTATAACGGCTCCACGCTGGCGGGTTCCACGACGAGCACGTCGTATACCGTCTCCGGCCTGTCGGCGAGCACGCAGTATACGTTCACGGTCAAAGCGAAGGATGCGGCGAACAACGTCTCCGCGGCGAGCAACGCCGTCACGGTGACGACGGACGCGCCGGCTGGCGATACGCAGGCGCCGACGGCTCCGTCGAACTTGACGTCTCCGTCGAAGACGGATACGAGCGTCAGCCTGTCTTGGTCGGCATCGTCCGACAACGTAGGCGTCACGGGTTACGACGTCTATAACGGCTCCGCGCTTGCAGGCTCCACGGCAAGCACGTCGTTCACGGTCAGCGGATTGTCGCCGAGCACGTCGTATACGTTCACGGTGAAAGCGAAGGACGCGGCAGGCAACGTCTCCGCGGCGAGCAACGCCGTCTCGGTGACGACGAACGCATCGTCCTCCGCAAACTGGGTATATTGTGCTGGCGAGAACCAAACGTGCAGCTTCAGCGGCACGAAGGAAGTGCGCTACGGCGCGAACGGCAGCTACGCCTACGGCACCTTCACCAACTCCGTAGCTTGCGCGAATCACATCTTCGGCGACCCGGCTCCGGGCAGCTATAAGACTTGCCACGTCAACGAAGGCAGCGGCGGCGGAGGCGACACGCAAGCGCCTACGGCTCCGACGAACCTGACGTCGCCGTCGAAGACGAGCACGAGCGTCAGCTTGTCCTGGTCGGCTTCGACCGACAACGTCGGCGTGACGGGCTACGATGTGTACAACGGTGCCACGCTGGCAGGTTCTACGACGAATACGAGCTATACCGTATCCGGTTTGACGGCGAACACGCAGTACACGTTCACGGTAAAAGCGAAAGATGCGGCGAACAATGTCTCCGCGGCGAGCAATTCGGTCAGCGTGACGACCGACGCGCAGGGCGGCGGCGGCAGCGGCAGCGTCGTTCGCGAATACTGGACGGGAGTGTCCGGCAGCGGCGTGTCCAGCATCCCGCTGAATACGGCGCCTACCGGAACGGAAGTCCTGACGAGCCTGCAAGGACCGACAAACTGGAACGACAACTACGGCACGCGCATTCGCGGGTACATTACGCCTGCGACGAGCGGCACGTACACGTTCTACATTTCGGGCGACGACGAGAGCCAGCTCTGGCTGAGCACGAACGCCGATCCGGCGAACAAGACCATGATCGCGAATGTCCATGAGTATACCGACCCGCTGCAATGGAACAAGTTCCCGAACCAGCAGTCGAGCGGGATCTCGCTGTCCGCCGGTCAGTCGTACTACTTCGAAATTCTGCACAAGGAAGGCGCCGGCGGCGACAACCTGGCCGTCGGCTGGACGGGACCGGGCATCTCCTCGATCACCGTGATTTCCGGCAGCTATTTGTCTAGCTACTAATAGCAACATGTTTGCAAGCAACGCCTCTTATAGATTTCTATAAGAGGCGTTTTTTCGTGTTTTCGAACATAAATGCCCGTTCCGCGCAATACACCTAAGAAAGGTTCATCGTTCGGGCGTGCGGCCGAGCGGACGAGGGGGCGGGCCAAAAGCGTGGATAAAAAATAGTCATATCGGGCGCTAAAGTACATATAGTGATACTAGTCCATTTGCATGTACGAGTTCCGGCGTCTCCACATAGGCATGCCTTGAGCGGCGTACGGCGAAATCCTCACGAAACCAATACGAACTGGGAGGAGATCTCATTGGAAAAAGTCGATATCTTCAAGGACATCGCGGAGCGGACCGGTGGCGACATCTATTTGGGGGTCGTGGGCGCGGTCCGCACGGGGAAGTCCACCTTCATCAAGCGCTTCATGGAGGCGGTCGTCCTTCCGAACATCCCGAACGAGGCCGAGCGCGCCCGCGCCATCGACGAGCTGCCGCAAAGCGCCGCGGGCAAGACGATCATGACGACGGAGCCGAAATTCGTTCCGAATCATGCGGTTCGCATCCGCGTCGCGGAAGGGCTCGACGTGAACGTGCGCATGGTCGATTGCGTCGGTTACGCCGTCGAAGGGGCGAAAGGGTACGAGGACGAGAACGGCCCTCGCATGATTTCCACGCCTTGGTTCGAGGAGCCGATTCCGTTCCAGGAAGCCGCGGAGATCGGTACGCGCAAGGTCATTCAAGAGCATTCCACGCTCGGCGTCGTCATTACGACGGACGGCACGATCTCCGACATTCCGCGCGGGAATTACGAGCATGCGGAGCAGCGCGTCGTCGACGAGCTGAAGGAAGTCGGCAAGCCGTTCATCATGATCGTCAACTCGACGAAGCCGCGCGCGCCGGAGACGCTGGAGCTGCGCGCCGCGCTGGCGGAAAAATACGATATCCCGGTGATCGCCGCTAGCGTGGCGACGATGACGGAGGACGAAATTTACGGCGCGCTCCGCGAAGTGCTTTACGAGTTCCCGGTGCACGAAGTGAACGTCAACCTCCCGAGCTGGGTTATGGTGCTCGACGAGCGTCACTGGCTGCGCTCGAGCTTCGAAAACTCCGTTCGGGAGACGGTCAAGGACATCCGTCGTCTGCGCGACGTAGACCGCGTCGTCGGTCAATTCGGCGAATACGAGTTCATCGAGCGCGCCGGTCTGTCCGGCATGAATATGGGGCAGGGCGTCGCCGAGATCGACCTGTTCGCGCCGGATGAGCTGTATGATAGAATTCTCATGGAAGTCGTCGGCACCGAAATCCGCGGCAAGGATCACCTGCTGCAGATGATGGTCGAATTCACGCATGCGAAGCGCGAGTACGACCGCTTCGCGGAGGCGCTGGAGATGGTAAAGACGACCGGTTACGGCATCGCGGCCCCGTCCCTCGAGGAGATGGCGCTCGACGAGCCGGAGCTCATTCGTCAAGGGTCCCGCTTCGGCGTGCGGCTGAAGGCGACGGCGCCGTCGATTCACATGATCCGCGTCGACGTCGAGAGCGAGTTCGCGCCGATTATCGGCACGGAGAAGCAATCCGAAGAGCTGGTGCGTTATCTGATGCAGGATTTCGAAGAGAACCCGGTGAAGATTTGGGAGTCCGACATTTTCGGCCGGTCCTTGCATTCCATCGTACGCGAGGGCATCCAAGGCAAGCTCGCGATGATGCCGGACAACGCGCGCTACAAGCTTCAGGAAACGCTCGCCCGCATCATCAACGAGGGCTCCGGCGGCTTGATCGCGATCATCCTGTAACGCCGCTTTCTAGCGACTCTCCGCCCGACGGGCGGGGAGTCTTTTATTTTATGACGTAAACAAGATGCTTGCCAATCCTCATAGATTTGATTTATGATATGGAATGTCCCGGGTTTCCTTGGGAAATCCTTGGTAAAGCGATGCGTTTTCACTTAGGGAATGTATATTCTTGCAGGAAAACGTAAAGACAATGAGTAAGACTCTTATGCTTAATGGGAGGTGAATGGAATGAACAAGACGGATTTGATCGCGAAAGTCGCGGAAACGACGGAGTTGTCCAAGAAGGACGTGACGAACGTGGTGGAAGCCGTGTTCGACTCGATCGCCGACGCGCTGCAGAACGGCGACAAGGTGCAACTGGTCGGCTTCGGCAACTTCGAGGTGCGGGAGCGTACGGCGCGCAAGGGCCGCAACCCGCAGACGGGCGAAGAAATCGACATCCCAGCGAGCAAGGTTCCCGCTTTCAAGCCGGGTAAGGCGCTGAAGGACGGTATTAAATAAGTTACATAGGGACTGAGGAGAGGCCGTGGACGAATCCGTTCGCGGCCCTTTACTGTTTCGCGGGATGTTGATATAATAGCCCTTGTTACGGTTTCGGGGTATGGCGCAGCCCGGTAGCGCGCACCCTTGGGGTGGGTGAGGTCACAGGTTCGAATCCTGTTACTCCGACCATGATTGAGACATCGTCGAGTCGGTGTCTCTTTCTTTTTTTGTACATAAGGGAGGGCTCCAGATTGGAAAACGGCCAAAACGATTACTTCGTCGTCAAAGCGAAGGAAAACGGCGTGCACGTCATCGGCTTGACGCGCGGGGCGGACACCCGGTTTCACCATACGGAAAAGCTGGACAAAGGCGAGGTGATGATCGCGCAATTCACGGACCATACGTCCGCGGTGAAAATTCGAGGCAAGGCGGTCGTCATGACGAAATACGGCACGATCGAAACGGACGCCTAAAGCATCCTTCTCCGTTCCGACTCCCGCGCATACGAGGACAAACGGCAGGCATAGCCTGCTTTTTTTGTTTGTACAATGTTTTATAGGGGTGGGAAGGGGCGGATAAGGATGAGAGCGTTCATTCGGATCGGCGCGGCGATCGGCCTTTCGATCGGCGTCGCGTTGCTGATTTCTTGGATCGGGGAGTTGGACGGAGGCATCGCGACGAGCGAAGGAGAGCCGGTGGCCGCGTTCAGCGACCACCGGACGCGACCGTTGACGGAGGAGACGATCGTCGACGAGCTGGTCGCGCTCGGGTTGACCGCGGACATTCGTCGCGTCGCGGTCGGCGCGTCTATGCTCGAAGTCGATCTTGCGGCGGTGCCCGAAGCGGCCGACGAAGCGGCCATCCTCGCCGACATGGGGTCGCTTGCGAGGCTGGCGCTGGCGGAGTCCGACAACATCTCCCGCGTATTCGTCCGGGTGCTGGAGCCCGTCGACGGGAAGCGCGGCGGAACGCTGCTGCTCGCGCTGTCCGGGGCGAAGTCCGAGTTCCGCGAGGCGGATTTGCAGCGGCTGCGTGACGGCGAACGGATGCCGGACGCGTGGCTGTCGGAGAAGATGCGGCTTACCGTTACGGAACGTTGGCGCGTCGCCGCGGAAGGGCGGTAGCTCCCGCGCCCGCCGTGCGTCCGTATGATCGTTATGCTATAATGTCAAGAATGAATAACGAACGTACGAAGCACGACATCGGAGGAGAGCTCTTACCGCATGGACGGAATCAAGGAATCGGCCAGAAAATATACGGAGCACGACTTGATCAACGCGCACGCGCAGCTGCCCGAATTTCCGGAGCTGCGCTCGAGAGCGTTGACGGCGTTTCTGAAATACGCGACGTCGACGGCGCCGCATCCGAAGCTGCAGGAGGCGATCGCGCTCGCCGTATCGCTCATGCAGCACGGCCTCGATACGCACGAACTCGTGGACGGCGGCGGAGAGCCGCGCCGCCGGCAAATGACGGTGCTCGCCGGAGATTATTTCAGCAGCCGGTTTTATCAGCTGCTGTCGCAGGCGGAAAGCGTGCAGGCGATCGGCCTCGTCTCGCAGGCCGTTTGCGAGGTGAACCGGCTCAAGATGAATGTGTATTTGAAGGCGAAGCGGCTCCTCTTGACGGCGGAGGAATATGTTCGTTCGACGGTCGATATCAATACGCATCTGTTCCTGACGTTCGGTTCTTGGATGGACGAAGTATACCGCAAGTCGTGCCCGGCCGTCCTGCGCGCGATGGCCGAGTGCGAGCTGATCGCAGGCGAGCTCGGCCGGTTGCGCCCGGACGGCGCGGCGAACGGATGGGCGTATTGGTACGTCGTGGAGAACGGCACGGCCGAGGAGGTCGAGCTTCTGGTGAAGGGAAAGCTCGACGCGAGCCGCTGGCAAGCGTTGCTGTTAAAATATAATCTGATCGGGCGGCTGACGGATCGGTGGGAGACGAGTCTCGCCGAGCTGCGTTCGCTGCTGCGAACCGTCGGCTCGGACAAACTGGCGGAAGAGCTCCAGCGGCTGGCGGAGCCGCTCTTCGCGCTGCGTCAGCCGACCCGAGCGCGGGAAATTTGAGGTGAGCGCGTGAGCGTACATAATAAGGAAAAACACGTCCATTCCGTATTCGAGAGCATCGCACCGAAATACGATCTCATGAACGACGTGATCAGCTTCCGCCGCCATAAAGCATGGCGCGAGTACACCATGAAACGAATGAACGTGCAGCCCGGGCAATCGGCGATCGACGTATGCTGCGGCACGTGCGATTGGACGATCGCCCTCGCCCGGGCGAGCGGCACGGGCCGCGTCGTCGGGCTCGACTTCAGCCGCAATATGCTGGAGATCGGCCGCGAGAAGGTGAAGGGCGAAGGGCTCGATCGGCAGGTCGAGCTCGTGCAGGGCAACGCGATGGAGCTGCCCTTCGAGGACGACAGCTTCGACTTCGCGACGATCGGCTTCGGCCTGCGCAACGTCCCGGATATCGACGTCGTGCTCAAGGAGATGAATCGCGTCGTAAAGCCTGGCGGGAAGGTCGTTTGTCTCGAGACGTCGAAGCCGACCGCGGAGCCGTTCCGCACGGTCTACTATGCGTATTTCGAGCATCTGCTGCCGCTGCTCGGGAAGTGGTTCGTCAAGCGGTACGAGCAGTATAAGTGGCTCCCGGAATCGCTGGCGTCTTTCCCGAACCGGCAGGAGCTCGAGGAGCGCTTCCGCGGAGCGGGGCTGACGGACGTGCAATCGCACGCGTTCTTCTTCGGCGCCGCGGCATTGCATATCGGAACGAAGGTGTCGACGAGATGAACAAAGTCAAAGTGTTCCTTGAGATGATTAAGTTCGAGCATACGGTGTTCGCCCTGCCCTTCGCGTATATGGGCGCGATCCTCGCGGCGACGACGTCGACCGGCGCGCTGCCCGCTTGGTCCGACATCGGCTGGATTACGCTCGCGATGGTCGGCGCCCGGAGCGCCGCGATGGGGCTGAATCGGGTCATCGACGCGGCGTTCGACGCGGAGAACCCGCGGACGGCGCTGCGCGCCATCCCGGCAGGCCTTCTATCGAAGAAGGAAGTGCTCGTATTTATCTCGGTATCGTTCGCGCTGTTGTTTTTCGCCGCGGCGCAGCTCAACCCGCTCTGCGTCCGCCTGCTTCCGGTCGCCGTCTTTTTTCTTACCTTTTACTCGTACACGAAGCGTTTTACTTGGCTGTGCCACGTCGTACTCGGCGTCACGATCGCGCTGGCGCCGCTCGGCGGCTGGGTCGCGGTGACCGGGGCGTTCGATCCCGTCGCGCTCGTCCTGTTCGGCGCGGTCGCGTTCTGGGTGGCCGGCTTTGATATTTTGTACGCTTGCCAAGACGTCGATTTCGATCGCCGCAGGGGGCTGCATTCGATCCCGGCTCGCTTCGGCGTCGCCCGGGCGCTGCTCATCGCCCGCAGCTTCCATGTGCTGACGGCGGTCGGTCTCGTCTCGATTTGGGCGATGGCCGACCTCGGGTGGGCGTACGCCGTCGGTCTTGGGATCGCTTACGCCGTATTGGCTTACGAACACGCGCTGGTGAAGCCGCATGATTTGTCCCGCATCAACACCGCCTTCATGACGATGAACGGCATCCTCAGCTTGGTGATGTTCGTCTTCACGCTGATCGACGCGGCGCTGCTCGCATGAAGACGATGCAGCGAGGATGGATCGTCGGCATCACCGGCGCCAGCGGGGCGGCGTACGGCGTGCGGCTCGTCGAGCGGCTGCTCGATTTGGGCATCCCGGTTCACCTTGTGGTGACCGACGCAGGTTGGCGGGTATTGAAGGAAGAGCTCGATTGGGACGCGGCGCGGCGAACCGCGACCGTCGAGGAGAAGTTCGGCGGCCGGAGCGCGCCGATTCGGTATTATCCGAATCAGGATATCGGCGCGGCCGTCGCGAGCGGCACGTTCCGGGTGCACGGCATGGTCGTCGTTCCCTGCTCGATGGGGACGCTCGCCGCGATCGCGCGGGGCATGTCCGACAATTTGCTTGAACGCGCGGCCGACGTTACACTGAAGGAAGGCCGCAGGCTGGTGCTCGTCCCGCGGGAATCGCCGCTGCATGCGATCCACCTGGAGAACATGCTGACGCTGGCCCGCATGGGCGTTCGCATCGTGCCGGCGAGCCCGGGATTTTACAACCGCCCGAGCACCGTCGAGGAACTCGTCGACTTTCAAGTCGGCAAGACGCTCGACAGCATGGGCATCGATCACGAACTGTATCCGCGTTGGGGAGAGGGAGCGCCGCATGACGAAGCCGAGTAACGAGACGGAACGCATGCGGGAGATTCGCCTCGGCAAGATCGTATTCACGAACGTGTGGCCCGTATTTTATCGATTCCCGCCGCCGGCCTTGGAGGGACGGATTCGCGTGACGACGCAGACGCCGACGGAGCTCAACGCGGCGTTGTCGCGCGGGGACGTCGACGTAGCTTCGGTGTCGTCGTTCGCCTACGCATTGCATGCGGACAAGCTCTTGCTGCTGCCCGACTTGTCGGTCAGCGCGAAGGGCGCCGTCGGCTCGTTGTTTTTGTTCGCGAAGCGGCCGCTCGCCGAGGCGCTGCCGGGGCGAATCGCGCTCGCGACGACGTCGGCCACCACCGTGCACCTGCTTAAGATCATCATGGCGAAGCGATTCGAATTTACGCCGGAGTATGTAGATCTAGCGCCGAATTTGGATACGATGATGGATACGTGCGACGCGGCGCTGCTCATCGGCGACGACGCGATTCGCGCGCGAGCGCTCGCGGAGGCGCGAGGCTTGCACACGTACGATCTATGCACGCTCTGGACGGAGTGGACGGGCCTTGGCATGACGTTCGCCGTATGGGCCGTCCGGGAATCCTGGGCGGAGGCCCGGCCGGAGGACGCAAGCACGGTGCACCAAGCGCTGCTGGCCGCCAAGCGGGAGGGAACGCGCCTCCCGGAGGACCTCTTGAAGGACGCCGTCCGGAAGGTCGGAGGCGATACGACGTTCTGGCGCAATTATTTCTCCGCCTTGATCTACGACTTCGGCGCATCGGAGCGGCAAGGCCTCGAGCTGTACCTCCGCTTCGCGGCGGAACTCGGGTTTCTCCCCGCCGCCCCGCCGCTGCGATTATGGCGATCCCACTACGACGCAGGTGAATGAATGAAGCTACTGGACCTATACGCAAAGATGCAGGACGACATTCAATATATCGAACGCAAGCTCGACGAATCGGTGCGATCCGACGACGCGGAGCTGAACGACGCTTCGCTCCACCTGCTCAAGGCGGGAGGCAAGCGGCTTCGTCCCGTCTTCGTGCTGCTGTCCGGCCGCTTCGGCAAGTACGATCTCGAGCGTTTGTCTCATATCGCGGTCGCGCTCGAGCTCATCCACATGGCGACGCTCGTGCACGACGACGTCATCGACGATGCGGCGACGCGCCGCGGACAGCCGACCGTCAAGGCGAAGTGGGACGAGCGGATCGCGATGTATACCGGAGATTACATCCTCGGCAAGGCGCTCGCCGTCGCCGCCAATCTGGAGCATCCGGACATCCATCGCATCTTGTCGAAGGCGATGGTACAGATGGTCATCGGCGAGATGGAGCAATTCCGTCTCTTTTACCGGCTGGATCAGTCGGTTCGAGACTACCTGCTCCGGATTCGACGGAAGACGGCGCTCTTGATCGCGGTGTCTTGCCAGCTGGGCGCGCTCGCCGCGGGCGTGCCGCGCTCGCAGTCGGAGCGGCTGTACGCGTTCGGCTACAACGCGGGCATGGCGTTCCAAATTCGGGACGACATCCTCGATCTGAAAGGGACCGAGAAGCAGCTCGGCAAGCCTCCCGGCAGCGATATGCGGCAAGGCAACATCACGCTGCCGGTGCTGTACGCCATGCGCGATCCCCGCGTACGGACGGCGGTGGAAGCCGCGACCGCGGGGGCGGAGCCGGACGAGGAAGCGCTCGGCGCCGCGATCGCGCTCGTGCGGGGGCACCCCGGGCTGAAGGAAGCGGACGCCTTGTCCCATCGGTACATCGACAAGGCGATCGCGGCGCTTCGAGCGCTGCCGGACGTGCCGGCGAAGCGGGATTTCATCGCGATCGCCAAATTTATCGCGGATCGCTCGTACTAATTGCGGTCTCGCGGGTATGCCTCGACCGTTCGGGGTTTACAATGAAAATTGATTACATAAAAAATCCCAAGAACCACATTGCGGAAAGGAATGGTAACGGATGCAAAGAACGTACTTGATGGTCAAACCGGACGGCGTCCAGCGCGGACTCATCGGCGAAATCATCTCTCGCTTCGAGCGCAAAGGCTTTCAGCTCGTTGCGGCGAAGCTCATTCAGGTGACGCGGGAGCAGGCGGAGTTTCATTACGAGGAGCATAAAGAGAAGCCGTTCTTCGGGGAGTTGGTCGATTTCATTACGTCCGGTCCGGTGTTCGCCATGGTGTGGCAGGGCGACGACGTCATCGCGCTGTCCCGCCTGCTGATCGGAAAGACGAACGTCATGGATGCGCAGCCCGGCACGATTCGCGGCGACTTCGCGGCGCACACGCCGAGAAACCTCATTCACGGCTCGGACAGCCCCGAGAGCGCGGAGCGGGAAATCGGGAATTTCTTCGCGGCCGAGGAGCTGCTCGGCTACGACAGAGCGATTCAACGCTGGATTTAGCGATGCCTGACGGGACGCGGGGGAGGCGGACGCATGGGGGACGAGCTGCGGGAGCGAGAAGGCGAGCACGATCCGGATTACGCTTCGTTCGTAACCGGCTTCAAGATGCTGACGGGAATCGACTTAAACCAGTATAAAGAAGCTCAGATGAAGCGAAGGCTGACGACGCTGCGCCAGCGCCGCGGTTACGACTCGTTCGCTTCCTACTTTCCGGCGGTGCAGCGCAATCGGGAGCTGCTCGCCGAGCTGCTCGACCGGATGACGATCAACGTGTCGGAGTTTTGGCGCAATCCGAACCGTTGGGAGGTGCTGGAGGGGCGGTTCCTCCCCGAGCTGCTCCAACGGTCCAGGCGGATCAAATGCTGGAGCGCCGCCTGCTCCACCGGAGAAGAGCCGTATTCGCTCGCGATGATTTTGGCGAGGCAAGGGGCGCTTGGGGACGCGAGGCTCGTCGCGACCGATATCGACGACAACGCGCTCGCGAAAGCGAAGTTAGGGGTCTACCACGAGCGGAGCCTCAAGGACGTTCCGAAAGCATATATAGATGCGTACTTCCGAAAGGAAGGGGAGTCCTACTACGTCGCCGACGAGCTGAAGCGCGGGGTCGCCTTCGCGAAGGGCAATCTGTTGACGGATCCGTTCGACGGCGGATTCGATCTTATCATCTGCCGCAACGTCATGATTTACTTTACCGAGGAAGCGAAGGCGCTGCTTTATCGGAAGTTCTCCGACGCGCTGCGGCCGGGGGGCATCCTGTTCGTCGGATCGACGGAGCAAATCTTTTCCCCCGGCCAGTACGGCTTGGCTTCCGCCGATACGTTCTTCTACCGGAAGACGGCTTCGCCCGACGATGTATAGACGTTTCCAACAATTCCTATACTAAGGGTATGGAGCTGTTTTATACGGTCAGGAGGAGCCTCCACAACATGGACAAACGTAAAGTCATCGCGGCCTACCGGCGCGGATTTCTGACGATTCAAGAATGCGCGCAAATTTTGGGCATCGATTCGCCGCAGATCATGAAGCTGGTGAACGATCCGCAGATGTCCGAATCGAAGCCGTTCGCCCTTCCGAAATCCGCGGCGAAGACGGTGTAAGACGATGAGCGAAACCCCCGGGACAAACGTCCGCGGGGGTTTCGTCGCGATTGGCGCGGGGAGGCGGGCAAGGGGGTATCCCTCTCTTGCCAATGGTGGTAGACTTGACATATAATAATGCAAAACGCATTCGCGCATGAAAGCGTTAAAGTCTCGAAGAACGTTTTCGGGCTCGACGGACAGGCAGCGGGAAGATCAAAGGAGGAACCGGGTTTGAGGTTTTTAACGGCGGGGGAGACGCACGGACCGCAATTGACGGTCATTATCGAGGGCATGCCGAGCAACGTGCCGCTGACGGCGGAGTCGATCAACGAGCAGCTCGCAAGACGGCAGAAGGGCTACGGCCGCGGCCGGCGCATGCAAATCGAGAAGGACGAAGTCGCCATCGTCGGCGGCGTGAGACACGGGAAGACGACGGGCGCGCCGATCGCGCTCGTAGTTTATAATAAGGATTGGAAAAACTGGACGTCCGTTATGGGCATCGAGCCGGTCGAGGGCGATTCCGAGGCGAAGCGGCGGGTCAACCGTCCGCGTCCGGGCCACGCCGATCTCGCGGGCGGCATTAAATATAACCAGCGCGATCTCCGCAACATCCTCGAGCGCTCGAGCGCTCGGGAGACGACGGTGCGCGTCGCGGTCGGCGGCGTCGCCCGCGCCTTGCTGGCGCACTTCGGCATCGCCGTCGGCGGGCATGTCATTCGCATCGGGGACATCGAGGCGCCGGCGGCCGACTTGCCGCTCGAGCAGCTCATCGCGCTCACCGAGGAGTCGCCGGTTCGCGTCGTCGACAAGGCGACCGAGGAGCGGATGATCGCGGCGATCGACGCGGCGAAGGCCGACGGCGACACGCTCGGCGGCATCGTGGAGACGATCGTCGAGGGCGCGCCGATCGGTCTCGGCTCTCATGTGCAGTGGGACCGCAAGCTCGACGGACGCATCGCGCAGGCGGTCGTATCGATCCAGGCGTTCAAAGGCGTCGAAATCGGCATCGGCTTCGAGGCGGCCAAGCTGCGCGGCTCGAAGGTGCACGATCCGATCCATTACGACGAGCAGCAAGGCTTCCACCGGCCGACGAATCGCGCCGGCGGCTTCGAGGGCGGCATGACGACGGGCGAGCCGATCGTCGTGCGCGGCGTCATGAAGCCGATCTCGACGCTGTACAAGCCTCTGGCGAGCGTCGACATCGACACGAAGGAGGCGTTCACCGCGCAGGTGGAGCGCTCCGATACGTGCGCGGTGCCGGCGGCCGGCGTCATTATGGAGAACGTCGTCGCTTGGGAAGTGGCGCGGGCGATGGTCGAGAAGTTCGGCGGCGATTCGATCGAGGAGATGCGCCGGAACTACGACGCCTACCTCGACTATGTGAAGGAATATTAAGATGAGCGGAACGGAGCAGGTGCGGGAGCTTCAGGTCGAGCTGGGCGATCGTTCGTATCCGATCTATATCGGACAAGGCCTCCTCGGGCGGTTCGGCGAAACCGCCGAGAAGCACGGCCTGCCGAAGAAATCGCCGATCCTCGTCGTGACCGACGAAGCCGTCGGGTCGCTCTACCTGGAGCGGGCGACGGCTTCGCTCGCGGCGTCGGGGTATGTCGTCGCGAGCCATACGGTCGAAGCCGGGGAGCAGGCGAAGCGGCTCGAGTCGCTCGGCGACATCGTCACGACGGCGCTCTCCGCGGGGCTGGACCGCGATTCGACGATCATCGCCCTCGGCGGCGGCGTCGTCGGCGATCTCGCCGGCTTCGCGGCGGCGTCCTACATGCGCGGCGTACGGTTCGTGCAGGCGCCGACGACGATTCTCGCGCACGATTCGAGCGTCGGCGGGAAGGTGGCCGTCAATCATCCGCTGGCGAAAAACATTATCGGCGCCTTCCATCAGCCGGAGTTCGTCCTTTACGATACGGAGACGCTTGCGACGCTGCCGCCGAGAGAGGTGCGCTCGGGCCTTGCGGAGGTCGCCAAGCACGGGCTCATTCGAGACCGCGAGTTTACCGCGTGGTGCGAGACGAACGCGGAGAAGCTGCTCGCGGTCGAGCCGGACGCGCTGTCCTATGCGCTGCGCGAAGGCTGCGCCGTCAAGGCGTGGGTCGTCTCGCAGGACGAGCGCGAGGGAGGGCTGCGGGCGATTTTGAACCTCGGCCATACGATCGGGCATGCGCTGGAAGCTGTCGCAGGGTACGGTGAGCTGACGCACGGCGAGGCGATCGCGATCGGCATGTGCGGCTCCGCGCGCCTCGCGGAGCGGCTCGGCTTCGCGGCCGAACCGGTGTACGAGCCGACGAGCCGGCTGCTCGCGAAGTTGGGGCTGCCGACGTCGCTGCCGTCGCACTACGATACGGGCGCGATCATGGAAGCGATGATGCACGACAAGAAGTTTCGCGGCGGACAGATGGTCTTCGTGCTGCCGAAGGCGATCGGCGAGGTCGACATCGTTAAGGGCATTCCGTCGGAGGTCGTGAAAGAAATCGTCGAATCGTTGAAATAGGGAGAGGAAAGCATGGTTAGCAGGGGAATACGGGGAGCGACTACGGTAGAGCATAACGAAGAACAGGAAATCTTAAGCGCGACCGCGGAGCTGCTTTCCACGATCGTCGCCGATAACGGCTTGTCGCCCGAGGATATCGCTTACGTGTACATTACCGTCACGACGGACCTCGACGCGACGTTCCCGGCCCGCGCGATCCGCGGCATGGACGGGTGGGACCTCGTGCCGCTCATGTGCGGTCTCGAAATTCCGGTGAAAGGCGCGCTGCCGCGCTGCATACGGCTGCTGGTTACCGTCAACACGACGAAATCCCAAAAGGAAATCAATCATGTGTATTTGAACGAAGCGAGGGCGCTCCGCCCGGATCTCGCGAAGCGTTGACCGAGAACGAATCGTTGGTGTATAGTGGGAGGTAGCCGAGTAGAGCCGAGAGCAGTTTTGAGATGAGTGGAGCGTAGTCGAGCAGAGAACTAAGCGTACCCCGGATTCGGGCAGGCGTTCTTCGCGTTCAGCGATGGACGATCGGCTCGTCGCGGGCATGCTTCCTTTTCCATTGCGATGAAACCCACCGGCCTCTACGTTCCGTAGAGGTCTTTTGTTTTTCTAGGCGTCATACGGCAAATTCGAAGACGGAGGCGTTCGTGTATGAAGTATCCTACCCGCGAATCGTTCGGGCGATATGCCCGCGAGTACAACTTGATCCCGGTGACCCGCACGCTGCTCGCCGATACGGAAACGCCGATTCGCGTCTTCCAGCAATTTTGCGAGGATCCGCACGCGTTCCTGCTCGAGAGCGTCGAAGGCGGCGCCAAGTGGGCGCGGTATTCGTTCATTGGCACCGATCCGTTCCTCGTCGTGCGGGGCAAGTCCGGCACGCTCGAGATCGAACGGTCCGGGAACGTCGAGCGCGTCTCGGAGCAGCCGATCGACTTCCTGCGCGGTTTGCTGAACTCGTACCGCAGCCCTCAATACGAAAATTTCCCTCGGTTCATGGGCGGCGCGGTCGGCTTCTTCGGCTACGACCTTCTCCGCTATTACGAGAAGAAACTGCCGCCGCACAAGGTCGACGACCTAAAGATGAACGACGTCCAGTTTATGTTTTGCGACCAGTTGATCGTGTTCGATCACCTGAAGCAGCATATGGTCGTCGTGGCGAACGCGCACGTGCCGGAAGGCGCCGGCGAGCGGGAGCTCGATGCGGCGTACGCCGACGCCGAGGCGCGCATCGACAGGGCCGTCGCGCGGCTGCATGGCGGCGGCGGCTCGGCGGCGAACGCGTTCTCGCCGCGTTCCCCGCACGGGCCGGTCGCGATCGGACCGGACGATTATACGTCGAACCTAAGCAAGGAAGCGTTCATGGGGAACGTGCGGAAGGCGAAGGAGTATATTCGCGCCGGGGACATTTTCCAAGTGGTGCTGTCGCAGCGCTTCGAGATGGAGACCGACGTCTCGCCGCTTCACGTGTACCGCGTGCTGCGCACGATGAACCCATCGCCGTACATGTATTACCTGAAGATGGGCGAAGAGCGCATCGTCGGCACGTCGCCCGAGCTGCTCGTGCGCGTCGAGGGCGGCAAGGTGCAAACGCGGCCGATCGCCGGCACGCGCCCGCGCGGCAAGACGCCCGAGGAGGACGCCCGGCTCGAGCGGGAGCTGCTCGCGGACGAGAAGGAGCTGGCCGAGCATCTGATGCTCGTCGATCTCGGACGCAACGACATCGGACGCGTATCCGTGCCGGGCACCGTGCACGTCGACGCGTACATGGAGGTCGAGCGGTACTCGCACGTCATGCACATCGTCTCGAACGTCTCGGGCACGATGCGGGAGGACAAGGATTTCTACGACGCGTTCCTCTCCTGTATGCCGGCCGGCACCGTCTCCGGAGCGCCGAAGCTGCGCGCGATGGAAATTATCGCGGAGCTCGAGCAGGAAGCGCGCGGCGCGTATGCGGGCGCGATCGGCTACCTCGGCTTCTCGGGCAACCTCGACACGTGCATCACGATTCGAACGATCATCTTCCGCGGCGGCAAGGCGTACGTCCAGGCGGGGGCGGGCATCGTGTGGGATTCCGTGCCGGAGAAGGAATACGAGGAGACGGTCAACAAGGCGAAGGGCATGCTGACGGCGATCAAGACGGCGGAAGCCATCTTCGGTTCGACGGACCGCGAGCCCGTGACGGTGAACCAGGATTACTACAGCAAGCCTTAGGGAGCCAAGGGGGGGACGAACGATGAGCGAGAAAACGGTGCTTCAACGCGCGCTCGCGTCGCTGTTGGACGGCGCGTCGCTGACGCGCGAGGAGGCGCAGCGCGTCATGGAGTCGATTATGGACGGCGAGGCGACGCCGGCGCAGATCGGCGCGCTGCTCGCGGCGATGCGGATGAAGGGGGAGACGGCCGACGAGGTGGCCGGCTTCGCGGCCGGCATGCGCGCGAAGGTGAACCGCGTCGAGACGGTGCAGGAAGGGCTGCTCGATACGTGCGGAACCGGCGGGGACGGCATGCATACGTTCAATATTTCGACTGCGTCGGCGATCGTCGCGGCCGCCGGCGGCGTGCGCGTCGCCAAGCACGGCAACCGGGCGATGTCGAGCAAGAGCGGCAGCGCCGACGTGCTCGAGGCGCTCGGCGTCAATATTTCGCTCGGCGGCGAGCAAGCGGCGGCGTGCCTTCGCGAGGTCGGGCTTTGCTTTATGTTCGCGCAGGTGTACCACCCGTCGATGAGGCACGCGGCCGCCCCGCGCCGGGAGCTCGGCGTGCGCACCGTGTTCAACTTGCTCGGTCCGCTGACGAATCCGGCGGGGGCCGATCGGCAGCTGCTCGGCGTATTCGACCGGTCGAAGACCGAGCTGATGGCCGAGGTGCTGAGGGAGCTCGGCACGGCGCGGGCGCTCGTCGTCGGCAGCCACGACGGGCTGGACGAGATCAGCTTGTCGGCGCCGACGCGGGTGACGGAACTGAAGGACGGAAAGCTGCGCACGTACGACATTACGCCCGACGACCTGGGCCTTCGCGCCTGCGGCGTCGAGGACATCGCGGGCGGCGACGCGGCGGAAAACGCGGAGACGATCCGCATCGTGTTCGCCGGCGCGAGGGGGCCGTACCGCGACATCGTGCTCGCGAACGCTGGCGCCTGCTTCTACGTGGCGGGCCTCAGCGGCACGCTGCAGGAAGGCGTGAAGCGCGCCGCGGACGCGATCGATTCCGGCGCGGCGTCGCGTAAGCTCGAACATTTGGTGAAGACCACGGGGGCGCTCAGTCATGTTTCTGGATAAGATCGTTGCGGTGAAGAAGGAAGAGGTCGCTCGGCTGAAGGAGCGCACGAGCGTGTCGGCGCTGGAGCGGGAGATCGCAGGGATGCCGGCGACGCTAGGCTTTCGCGCCGCGCTCGTCGAACGCGCGCGGCGGCCGATGGGGCTGATCGCCGAGGTGAAGAAGGCATCGCCCTCCAAGGGGCTCATTCGTCCGGACTTCGATCCGGTCGCGATCGCGCAGTCGTACGAGCGGGCGGGCGCGGATTGCTTGTCGGTGCTCACCGACGAGCCGCATTTCCAAGGCGCGAACGCGTATTTGACGGCGGTGCGGCAGGCGGTGCGTCTGCCGCTGCTCCGGAAAGACTTTACGATCGATCCGATTCATATTTACGAAGCGCGGGCGATCGGAGCGGACGCGATCTTGCTCATCGCGGCGATTTTGACGAAGGCGCAGATGAAGTCCTATTTGGCCGAAGCGTCGGCGCTCGGACTGGACGCGATCGTCGAGGTGCACGACCGCGAGGAGCTCGACGTCGCGCTCGAGCTGGGCGCGAATCTCGTGGGCATCAACAACCGGAATTTGAAGACGTTCGCCGTCGATCTCGCGACGACGGAAGAGCTGCTGCGGCAAATCCCGAAGGATCGGTACGTGGTATCCGAGAGCGGCATCTCGTCGCCGGCGGACGTCGATCGGGTGCGGGCCGCCGGCGCGCGCGCGGTGCTCGTCGGCGAGCACTTCATGCGGCAGCCGGACGTGGCGGAGGCGGTCGTCGCGCTCATGGGCGAGCCGGCCGCGCGATGAGCGCGCCGCTGCTGAAGGTGTGCGGCCTGCGCGACGAGGCGACGGCGGCGGCCGTCGCGCCGCTCGCGATCGACTACGTCGGCTTTATCTTCGCGCCGAGCCGGCGCCGAGTAACGCCCGCCGAAGCCGGCGCGATGATGGCGGCCGCGCGCGCGGCCGGCGGGCGCCAGCGGTTCGTCGGCGTGTTCGTGAATCCGACGCTTAACGAGCTTGCGGCGACGCTGGCCGAGGCGCCGCTCGACGCGCTGCAGCTGCACGGCGCGGAGACGCCGGACTTCGTCCGCGAGTGCCGCGCGCGCTTCCCGGACGTCGACGTCTGGAAAGCGCTCGGCGTAGGCGGCGAGGCCGACCACGGCGCGGCGGCGGTCGAAGCGAGACTGGCGCCGTTCGCCGGCTCGCTGGATGCGCTGCTGCTGGATGCGTACGACCCGGTCGTCGGCGGAGGCACGGGAAAGACGTTCCGCTGGGACGTCTTGCCGACGTATGCGGCGTGGACCGCGCGGGAGGGCATTCCGCTTTTCGTCGCGGGCGGGCTGCATGAGGGGAACGTCGCCGAGCTGTTGGCGTCGCACGCCGACGTCGCCGGCGTGGACGTGTCCAGCGGCGTCGAGACGG